>JAUNRT010000028.1 GCA_030535475.1 Weeksellaceae bacterium
ACTAATTAAACATTTGAAAAAGGCTGATAAATATTCTTTGTGTGATAATTTTTTTTTCAAAAAATCGCTTGATACAGCAGAAATTTTGGCAATAAGTGCATATTTCTGATTTTTAAAAAAAAAACTATTTCAAAAACTTCCTACAAACAAGCACGTGGTAGGACGTAGATGAAAACACCTTACTAAAATAAGAAATACGTTTTAAGAGGAGTTCAGCAAAGCTAAAGTGCACAAATAGCTTTGACAATACAGGAAGCGCCGTAGAAAATTTACTACCTGGTAGAGAGAAAGACTTCCAAAGGCCTTAGAGAGTCGGCCTGCGGTAGGCATACGAGAAAATTTCTTACTAAAATAAAAAATACCAATTAAGAGGTATTCAGCGAAGCTAAAGCCCCCAAAGGCCTCTGAGAGCTGGCCCGCGGTAGGGCGTAGGCGAAAAGCCCGCAAAGGGCTTTGACGATGCAGGAAGCGCCGTAGCAGGATTGAGTCCCGGTAGGGCGAAAAACTACTCACGGCGTCTGACTGCCGGCAAAGCACTGCGTACTTGTAGCCGCAGACCGACCCAAAACCGGGCTTGAGTTGTCGTTAATCTATACCATACCGAAAAGCCCGGTTTTGGGGACCGCCCAAATAACAAAAATAAATGTTCAAATATATCTGAAATGTATAAATATAGTGCTTTAAGTATGAGCGGATAAGACCGAATATTAATAGAAATTGTATGCTTGCTGAGATAGTTTTTTGATTTTTTTGTGGGATAATTTTTTTTAAAAAAATAATTTGTAGTTTTGCCAGACACTTCCTTAGTGCGACATCAATATCTACGATAGCTTGCGGGGTGTGTGACAATCCAAATTGTTTATATTATTTACAAATGTTTGATCTGAATAAACTGAAATCTACCAAATTGGTGGATTTGCATGCCTTGGCCAAGCAAATTGGCTTGAAAAGTTTTCAACCGCTGAAAAAAATGGACTTGATCTACTTGATCCTTGACCAACAGGCAACTAACCCAAAATTGTTTGAAAAATTGAGCGCGGAAGCCAAGGATAATCCTAACCAGCGCGGCGCAAAATCCAAGGATAACAAGCAAGTGCCTAAACCTGAAAATACGGCTGAAGCCACTGACAATCAACCTGATAGTGCAGTTGAGAAATCTAATAACAGGAAATCAAACAAAAGAAATAACCGCGGCAAAAAGGCTCAAAACAATCGCGAGCAAAATGAGCAACCTGCGGAGGAAAATGTGGCGCAAACAACAGCGGAAACGTCTGATAATCAAGAACAAAAACCTTCAAAAAACAGACAGCGCAATAACCGTAACAACCGAAATAAAAATAAAAATCTAGACAATGCGCAGGCTAACAATGCGCAAAATGTGGCCAATGACGGGCAACAGAAAACGCAAGCGCCGCAGAACCAGAATCAAAACCAGCCGCAAAATAGAAATAATAATCACCAAAATAGGCATCAAAAGCAGGATAATAGGCAGCAGCGTGACAATCGACATGATAATCGTCAAGACAATCGACATGATAATCGCGGTGATCAGAGACAAAATCGCCAAGAGAATCAGCAAAAGTATAAGAACAAGTACCTAGATCCGAATTTTGAATTTGACGGGATCATACCTACAGAAGGTGTGCTAGAAATATTGAATGAGGGGTATGGTTTTCTGCGCTCATCTGACTTTCACTATTTGGCATCACCGGATGATGTGTATGTTTCTCAGTCGCAAATTCGGCTATTTGGGCTGAAAACCGGGGATACTATTGTGGGTGAGGTGCGCCCGCCAAAAGAGGGTGAAAAGTATTTCCCGCTGATAAAAATTTCTGAAATCAATGGACGTGAACCTGCTTATGTGAGAGACCGTGTGTCTTTTGAGCACCTAACTCCTTTGTTTCCCCAGGAAAGGTTGAGGCTTGCAGAGAATAATACATCACTTTCTGCCAGAATTGTAGATCTTTTCTCGCCAATTGGTAAAGGCCAGCGTGGGATGATTGTGGCACAACCGAAGACGGGTAAAACTATGCTGATGAAGGACATAGCCAATGCTATAGCCGAGAATCATCCAGAGGTGTACCAAATAATTTTGCTGATTGATGAGCGCCCGGAAGAGGTGACAGATATGCAGCGTAATGTGCGTGGTGAGGTAGTGGCTTCTACTTTTGATGAGCCTGCTGAACGACATGTAAAAGTGGCGAATATAGTGCTGGCGAAGGCTAAAGCGCTTGTAGAGTGCGGGCATGATGTTGTGATTTTGCTAGACTCTATCACTAGATTGGCGCGAGCATACAATACTGTGGCTCCTGCTTCTGGGAAAATATTGACCGGTGGTGTGGATGCAAATGCTCTACAAAAGCCTAAGCGCTTCTTTGGTGCAGCTAGAAATATAGAAGGTGGTGGATCTCTTACCATCATAGCTACAGCGCTCATAGACACTGGGTCTAAAATGGACGAGGTGATTTTTGAGGAGTTTAAAGGTACGGGCAACATGGAGCTGCAACTAGATAGAAGAATTGCTAACAAGCGCGTGTTCCCGGCAATAGACCTTGTGTCTAGTAGCACAAGACGTGATGATCTACTATTGGATGATGCTACACTGCAGCGTATGTGGATTTTGCGTAACCATATGGCTGATATGAACCCGGTGGAAGCAATGGAGTTCATCAAAAAACAAATGGACATGACGCGCCACAATGAGGAGTTTTTGGTGTCAATGAATAGATAGTTTTGTTAAAAAACAAAAAATTTAGGCTGAAATGGAATTTTCTGTTTCAGTCTTTTTTTTAAGACAAAACGAAGAAATTAAAGAGTTTATCGCAAAAGTGACAAAAAAATTTCCGAAACGAGGGGCTTCATTAACAATTCGTTAAAGAAATTAAAACGATGTTAGAATAAAAAGTGAAAATTTATTTGGAAATTAATAGCTAAATATGATTGCGTATGAAATATTTTATTTTAATTTTACTGATTAATAATCCAAAAAAAGTAATATGATGAAAAAGTTTTTATTTTCTCTACTTGCTGCAGGCATAGGAGTATGCGGAATTGCGCAAGAGCAGCTCATCTGGAGCGAAGATTTTGAAAGTGCTGAAGTATGGGCAGTGGACAGTGTAGAAGGCTGGACGTTTATAGATTTAGACGAGAGACCTACCTATTCTATGACCAATTACACTTTTCCTAACCAAGCCTATACTGGTGTTGCTATAGTATATGATGCTGCAGAGGTTGACCCTCCTTACCCTGCAAGTGCTACATATCAAGGCAACCAAGGCTTGTATTTCTATGCAGCTGTACCTGGTGGTGGTGTAACTGCTAATAATGACTGGGCCATTTCGCCTCAAGTGCAATTGGGAGATGATAGCCGCTTGACTTTCTGGGCAAGATCTATCACCGCTCAATATGGTCTGGAAAGAATGGCTATAGGGGTTTCCAATACAGGAACTAGCCCTAGTGATTTCACAATCGTAACTCCTGGTACTTACATTGAAGTGCCTGCTGAGTGGACAGAGTATGAAATCGATTTAGGTGCTTGGGATGGTCAAGCAATCCATTTTGCTATTCACTATCAAACTGCGGATGCCTATATATTGATGACAGATCAATTTGAAATCTGGTCTTCAGGTTTATCTACCAGCGATGTTGCAGCTACTCGTTCTACTTCACATATCTATCCAAACCCTGCTAGAGACGTAGTAAACGTACAGTTGGCTGAAGGATTTGATGTTGCCAACACTGTAATTAATGTATATAACCTAAAAGGACAATTGATCCAAAGCGTGAAAGGTGTTTCTACTTTGAATGTTTCTCACTTGACTCCAGGTGCTTACATTGTAGAATTCAACGACGGTGTGTTGAAGCAGTCTAGAAAATTAATGAAAAAATAATTTCGGTTAATTTTCGTTCATATTGAATACAATATAAAAGCCGTCTCAAAATTGAGGCGGCTTATTAATTTTCTTTTAAAATTAGTTAAAATTACCTTGATTTCGTCAGAATTTTGGTCAAGGTGAAATTATTTTTTAACTTTACCTCTTATTAATAAAACAAAAAAATGAAAAAGTATTTATTTTCTATGCTTGCCGTTGCATCAATGACAATAGCAAGTGCGCAGGTAGTAATTTCATTTGAATCTTCAGAAGGTTATATACCGGGAGATATCAATGGGCAAAATGGTTGGACTGTAACAGGTGCAGGCGAAGGAGCATTCATTACAGAACAGCATATTGTAGCAGAAAATGCAACACATGGTGAGTGGTCTTTTAATAATGCGCATGAAGATGCTTTCCCTCCACAACAGAGCGCAATAGTAGGTGCAACACTTGAGTTGGCTACACCTATTGCTACTACAGATTTGGTTTTTGCATATGATATTACAACCGATGTAGATCCAGATGGAGAATCAGGAGACTATTCAGATTTCGTTTTCTGGTTATTTAATGAAGGTGGTGCCTTTATACAAGCAATCAATTTTAACTACCAAAACTCTATCCAAGCGATCGGAACAAATGCTGAAGGTGGTGCAGCTTGGATAAGCCATGGCGAATTTACTCGTGGTAGTACGTATGAAGTTTCTTTAGAAAATATGGGTACTAGCTTTGGATTGTCAATCAATGGTGAATCACTTGCTCTAATCCCGATTATGAATGAAGGAAACATTGCAACTATCCGTATGACTCACGATAACTATGCTGGTAACGCTTATTATGATAATGTAAGATTAAATGCTCACTTGTCTACAAATGATGTGGCTGGTGCTGTAAGAGGTAGCGTAGTATATCCAAATCCTGTAAAAGATGTGTTGAATGTACGTTTGGCTGAAGGTTTTGACGCTGCAAAAACTTCTGTAAATGTATTGAATACTGCAGGTCAAAGAGTTGCTGCTTTCAAAAATGTAAGTGATATCAATCTTTCTAGACTTGCTCCGGGTGTATATATCGTAGAAATCACTGACGGTGTAAATACTGAAACTAAGAAAATGATTAAAAGATAATCTAAATTGATCTTTTAAAGTAAAAAGTATTCCGGAGCATTCGCTCCGGTTTTTTTTGTCCTTTAATTAGAATAACTGCTGAGGAGATATTTTCAAAAACTAATTAAATGTAGAAAAACAGAAAGCCTTTGAATTTAATAGCCAAAGAATGAAATATATTTAATTTTTATCTAGTCAAATTTTGTGCAATCTAAAAGAGAAATTCATACATTTAAATGATTTTAAAAAAAATGTAATTATGAAAAGAAATCTATTTTTTATGCTCGCCATTGCGGCATTTTCTATGGCTAGTGCTCAAGAATTTATTTCATTTGAGCAATCTGAAGGATATGTCACAGGAGACATTAACGGGCAAAACGGTTGGACAGTAACCGGTGCCGGTGAAGGGGTATTTATTACAAATCAGGTAATAACTGACAATTTTTCAACCCATGGATCCTGGTCATTCCAGAACAATCATGAGGAGGAATTCCCCCCTCAACAGTCTGTAAATGTTGGTGCCACATACACTTTGTCAACACCACTAAATCCTACAGAATTTGTAATAGAATATGACATCCATATTCCAACTGCTACACCTTCTCCGGAAGGGATGACTTCGGATTATGTATTTTGGGTGTTAAATGAAGAAGGTCAGTTTATACAAGCAATATATATGTTCTCCCAAGGAAATGTATATGCTATTGGCTACAATGAACAAGGTGCTGCAGCGTGGGTAAATCAGCAGGTCGAATTTGAATTTGATACTACCTATGAATTCAGATTAGAGGGCATGGGTGAAAATATCGGACTTTCTATAAATGAAGAGTCGATAGCATTATTGCCAATTATGAATCAAGGCAATATCGCTAGAATTGCTATGCGAAATAACAACCATGCGGGATTTGCATATTATGATAACATTCGCATTAACGCTCATCTATCAACAAATGATGTTGCAGGTGCTGTAAGAGGTAGCGTAGTATATCCAAATCCTGTAAAAGATGTTTTAAATGTACGTTTGGCTGAAGGTTTTGAAGTTGCAAAAACTTCTGTAAATGTATTGAATACTGCAGGTCAAAGAGTCGCTGCTTTCAAAAATGTAAGTGGTATCAATCTTTCTAGACTTACTCCGGGTGTATATATCGTAGAAATCACTGACGGTGTAAATACTGAAACTAAGAAGATCATTAAGAGATAATCTCACTTAGATTGGTATAAACAAAATCCGTTGGCTGTGAGTATAAAGCCCAAGACTGAGGTGAACATGCCCTAAAGAGCATTGATTCAAGAGCCAAAGCGCCTCATTCTCGCTAAGCATTTTTATCAATAAATAATAATCATCAAGCCGCTTCAAGCAACATGAAGCGGCTTTTTTTGCATTATTAAACTTCTCTAACTTTGCAAGAGTCATACAGATTGATTGACTCTGCATCCTTCATAAACGTCTTTCCTAAATGTAAAGAGGCTAAATTCCAACAAAACTTATTGAAAATGAGATATTTATCACTGATTTTCAAGTTAAAAGACAGTAATGAATAGTAATTTCCTGCTGAATAGGTTAAAATTCATGTTTATTCTAATTGCTGAGTAGAATTAAGAAAGTTAATCTAAAAAGATTTTAACCTGCATTTTGAAAATTTAAACAATACGTATTTCAATTTTCAGTAGTTCTGTTTAGTCTTTTATTGCAAGAAAATGCTCAATAAAAACAATTCAAATCCCGGAAAAGCGCTTTTTAAATTTCAAAGTACATAGGGTGGTCCCGATTCAACTGCACAACGGAAATGGGAAATTCATAGCCCAAATCTTTTTGAACTATATTTATTACACCTTTTTGTCTAAGGGTTTCTAGTATGTGCTTGCGCTCCCAGTTTGGCAGCTCATGCGTGTAGTCCGTGATGTGACGCAAAAGCGGTCCCATACCGGGTTCAGCATAATTGGAGGTGTCAATATATTCCAATATCAATCGTAAAAATTTGTGGTGCATTTCCTCTAGTGAAGATACTACCGGTTCAATTTTCTTTGGGCTCGGTGATTGATTAGGTACAATTCTTTTGGAATCCTCCGGAAGATTGATTCTTCCTTTAATTTTGAGATTGATATTCTTGGAAATTCCATTCTCCACCGGATTACGGAACAATTCATCTAAATGCTCATTCAGACTTTCCATACTCTCTTCCGGTATGTGCTGTTCCAGTTCAATGAAATTTTCCTTGCCAATAATTTCTAGCAAGTCACCACTCACAGATTTACGAAAGGCTGCCACTTTTATAATTTTACCTTGCCTACGCAAATGCTGTACTACTGGTATATAATCTCTATCTCCGGCAACTATGAGGTAGTGATTGATATCCTTTCTACTGTACATAGTCTCTAGAATATCTATACACATTTGCATATCTGCGGCATTCTTATGCTCGGTACCCAATACATTTTTGGTAAGAATTCCCATGAGATAGAGTGTACTCATGGCACCAGAACCCAAACGCTCAAAATCTGCATAGGCATTCATAACAATAGCAGAGAGATTGTCCTCTTCATAAAATTCCCGTAACGAACGTAGAATTATTTGAGCATAATTACCAATTTCCGGTGGATTTTGATATTCACTATTTAAATAATAGTGTATGTTTTCGTAATCAATAAAAATTCCTGCAAGTCCCATTAAGAATATGTATCAAAAGCTATTCCCAAAAAACGAATAAATACAATAAAAAAAACACCGTATAGGGTACTTTTTTGTTTCTTGAATTCCTGACTACGTCTATTTAAGTCTCAAACCTAAATTTACTAAAGTTTTGCGGAAATAATTTCTTGCAATTCCTCCATACGGTTTCCTGCAATATTCTTTTTTGGGTTAGAAAAATTAATGTCAGACATACTATTCATTGGCACCAAATGCACGTGCACGTGTGGCACTTCCAATCCTATCACAGCTACTCCCACACGCACGCAGTCTACAGCTTTTTCCAAGCCCTGTGCTACTTCATAAGCAAACTGCATAAGACCAGTATAAGTGTCTTTATCCAAATCCCATATTTTATCTACCACTTTCTTGGGCACCACAAGCGTATGACCTTCTACCAAAGGAAAAGCATCTAAAAATGCAATAAAGTCATCGTTTTCATGGACTATATATCCAGGAATTTCTCTATTGATGATTTTGGTGAAAACACTTGCCATACTTATCCAAGCTTGGTTTCAATAATTTCCAAATTCAAAACATTGCCATTCGGTAAGGTGATTTCAGTTTTTTCACCTTGTTTTTTACCTAAAAGACCTTTAGCTATAGGTGTATTCACAGAGATTTTACCATTTTTCAAATCAGCCTCAGTCTCCGGCACCAAAGTATAAGTAACTTGGCTATTATTTTTCAAGTTTTTGATAGTTACCACTGACAAGATAGAAACCTTACTTGCATCCAGCATGGAAGAATCTATAATTCTAGAGTTAGCAATATTATCTTGCAGTTTAGAAATTCTAGTTTCCAACAAGCCTTGCGCCTCCTTAGCAGCATCATATTCAGCATTTTCAGAGAGATCACCCTTATCTCTTGCTTCTGCAATTTGTTGTGTGATTCGCGGGCGCTCCACACTTTCTAATTGTTTAAGCTCCTCGCGCATTTTCTCCAAGCCTTCCTTTGTAACGTACTGAATGTTTGACATATTTCAAAAAAATTAAAAAAAAATATAATCCCGCACGTTTTGTGGGGACTATTATTTGGCAAATATACATATTTTATAACATTAGCAATGCATATCTCAAAAACTTGTCTTCAAACTTGCAGAAATACAGTAACATACAGTCCAAAACCGTAAAAGATTAAGGCAGTTAGGTTATTTTTTGCCAAAGCACAAGATTACAATGTATTTATTATATACTCACAATAAAATAAGTTTCTTTACGCTAAAGAATACAGAGCTTTTTATGGCATTTTTCATACCTTTATACATTGTAAAAAACCGAATACACTACCAAAATTCATGCGAAAACCCTCTTTTCTCCTTCTCAAAAAGAATATAATCTTGGCGCTAATTTCTTTCATGGTGCTCACTTCCTGCAACATGGATGAAGGCTACACATCTTGCCTTCCCAGAATGGAAGTTAACGCTGTCTACAGTTTGCTTATGCCTTACTTTGCACCTCTCAACAGCCCAATGGGTTATGTAGTATTACCGTCAGATGGCACAAATGGCACCCAAGGAATGATCATCATCAATACTGGAAATGGCTTTCGCGCATATGACAGAAATGCACCACATCTGTGCCCAGACACCAACACCGTACTCATAGTAGAAGATGACCTCAAAATAGTATGCCCAGCAGATGGTGCAGAATGGCTCTTGCTCACTGGAGAACCTCTCAATAACCAAACACAGGGTAGAACACCCTTACGATACCGTGTCACACAGCAAGACAACAACTTGCAGATTACTTGGTAGCCCAATCTCATATACTTCAATCAACAATCAAACAATCTACATGTCACCAACACAACCCGTAAGCGGATTTAGCAAACTCTCAAAAAAACAAAAAATCAATTGGTTGGTAGAAACCTACCTGGACAATGACCCCAACGCTACCAAGATACTCACACAATACTGGAATGATGATTCAGAAATACAGCGCCTGCATGATGAGTTTTCAGAAAACACAATTTCCAATTTCTACATGCCATTTGGCATAGCGCCAAATTTTCTCATAGACGGCAAACTCTACGCCTTACCCATGACAGTAGAAGAAAGCTCCGTAGTAGCTGCTGCCTCTAAGGCTGCAAAATTTTGGCTAACCCGTGGCGGATTCAAAACAGAGATTCTCGGGACAGAAAAACTAGGACACGTACATTTTATGTTTCAAGGCAGTACACAAGACCTTGAAAAACTCTTCGCTTCCACCCTCCATGATCAGCTACTAGCAGACACTGCGCAAATCACCCACAATATGCGCCAAAGAGGTGGAGGCATTACACATATCCAACTCAAAGACAAGACGCAAACCATTCCGCACTATTATCAGCTAGAAGCCACCTTCGAAACCGTAGATTCCATGGGTGCCAACTTCATCAATAGCTGCTTAGAGCAGTTCGCTAAGACCTTACAAGCACAAGTCCAAGAATCTGAAATTATTACCACAGACCACAAAGACAGCTTGCAAATCGTAATGTGTATACTCAGCAACTACACCCCAAATTGTATGGTGCGCGCAAGCGTGAGTTGTCCTGTAGAAGATTTAGCAGAGGAAGGCGTAGAAGCAGCAGAATTTGTAGAAAAATTTCAACGCGCCGTACTCATAGCCCAAGAAGAACCCTACCGCGCCACCACTCACAACAAGGGCATCATGAATGGCATAGACGCCGTAGTCATAGCCACGGGCAACGATTTCCGGGCCGTAGAAGCCTGCGCACACACTCATGCCTCCAGAGATGGCCAATATAGAAGCCTCACACAATGCGAGGTGCGCGATGGCAATTTCCACTTCTGGCTAGACCTGCCAATTGCCGTCGGCACAGTTGGTGGCCTCACCAGCCTGCATCCAATCGTGAAATTGGCACTGAACCTTCTCGGCAACCCCAACGCCACCCAGCTCATGGGCATCATTGCGGTAGGTGGATTGGCACAAAATTTCGCTGCCCTCCGCTCGCTTGTCACATCCGGCATTCAAAAAGGGCATATGAAAATGCACCTTTTCAATATACTTAATCAATTGGGTGCTAATGACATAGAGAAGGATTATTTTCTCATATACTTCAAGGACAAAACCGTATCTCACCATGCCGTGGTAGAAGAATTCAACAGACTTCGTAAGCAAAAAACCAACTGAAATATCACAAACACAAACAAAATTCATATATTTATATAAACCAAACTTCAAAAACATGCTCACTCTAGAATTCTACAAAATCGGCGAAGATGAAATGTGGCTACCCTACGTAGAAGACGGCGTGAGTTGCGGCAAACCATCCCCTGCATATCAACAAGTCATCCGCAGGCTCAGCCTGCAACAAGAACTTGTCAAAAACCCCAACAGCACTCTGTACGCGCGGGTTTGCGGTCAATCCATGATAGATGACGGCATTGCAGACAATGACCTTCTCGTTGTAGACCGTTCATTACCACCAGAGTCCGGCAAAATCGCAGTATGTTTTCTTGACGGCGAATTTACTGTCAAAAGGCTCCAAATAGATAGCCAAGGTCTTTGGCTAATCCCTGCCAATCAGGCTTATAGTCCAATATTGGTCACAGAAGAAAACCACTTTATCATCTGGGGTATTGTCACCCACGTTATCAAAAGCCTTGCATAGATAGGCAAGCAAAGAACAATTTTTTTTATTTGGGCAGCTCTCGCAGCGGCCTATCGGCACGCTACGAGACCGGTCTACGGCTCCAAGTCCGCAGCTGTATGCCTGCAAAATAGTGGCTGCAAGGGTTTTCTGCCGTATGGACGGCATCAACCCCTTTCGCTCACATTTTGCAAAGGCATACATCTTTACGGGCTTTTCCGCCTACGCCCTGCTGCATGTACACGGTCAGCGACCATAGTACAACCTTCAACTAACTATCGCACCCATAGCACATCCATTAAGCTTTAAAAAAACCGAGATAAAATAACAAAAAAAGCCGCTTCCCTGCGGGAAGCGGCATCTACAATATTTTATTATATACAGATTAGTAATTCGGATTCACCAATACCAATCGTTGGCTAAAGATCAAAATAGCCTTATCACCGTTGGCCATTGTAGCCGGCTCTATACGCTTGTTGTTTCTTTTGAGCCAGTCTGCAGCTCTTTCCACAGCTCTCTTAGCCTCAGGTTTGAAAATGTCATCACCTTGTTTTGGTACTATGTTGATGATATGGCCATTAGTATCCAAGTGGAACTCCACATTCACTAATACCTGCTGCTTATTGATATTTGGAAACTCATTAGACATAAATCTTTGAATATCCTTACCAAAATTCTCACTGAAACATTTGATAAGTTCAGTTTTATTACCTCTATGACGCTCACAACCTGGGTATATAGCCATGTTTTGTACACGGTTTACTGTTACAGGCTCACTTACCCTTTCTTCTTGCGGAGCCGCTTGTGTTTGTTCACGAACACCAGACAAGTCTACCGAAGGTCTAGGCACCGTTGGTCTCGGACCTACTTCAATCCTTGGAGGTGTATTGTCTTGTCGCTGCAAAGGCGGCGGTGGAACAGGCTCTGGAGTCTGCTCAATAATTTGAGGAATATCCGGCGGTGGCGGCGGTGGTGGCTCGTCTACCGGTGGTGGCGGTGGCGGTGGAATATCCGGCTCCGGAATATCAATTAGCAATTGATCCGAAGCAAAAACCACTTCCGGTTCTTCATACGCTGGCATCTCTGGAGGTGCAGTCTGCCAATTAAACAACAGAAGGGTCAGAAGCAGCACAGCATTCAGTGCACCAAGAAACCATAAGGTATTCTTGCCTTCAAGCGCTGCTTTTGATGTTTTTTTAACTTCCATTTTTCAATGATGTTTTTAGATTGGACTAAAGTATAACTTTTTATTCATCAGGCAAAATTTTCCTGCAACCTGACAACGGATAGCGTGACACTTTCTTCTTTGGTAAGGATGTACTAAGAATTATGATTATTCAAATCTATAGCAATTAGCACTTTACCACGCAGAAAGAGTAAAAAGACGAGTGTGTTAAAATTTCGTTTTCATTTCTTTGAACCATTTAAGAAATTCAATAACTATATAAAAATTCAAGTATTTCAAAGGACTTATTCCTAAAACAACTACCTTAATTTTACTCAAATCATTAAAATCGAACTCTCAAAATCTATTGCATTTCAAAACAATATTACAGCTCAAAATCTATGATATACGCATGCAAAAAGATTCAAAAGCTGTTCCAAAAAATCCTAACAAATAAATCCTAAATTTATCCTAACCAAACCTCAAGAGAATGACATTATCAAATTGCGGTTTATACATCTAAATACATCACAACTTATATATAAATAAACTCGCAAACCTGATTCTTATTTTTCCAAAGAAAAAACACCAAAAATTATTCTCTAAAATTATTTTTCGAGGTTTCGCAGCAAAGATTTTAGCTACTGCATCCACAATCCTCGTTACAATTGCCTTTCTTTTTTCTAGACAAGAAAAATCTGTTGATCAGATAATAGATAGCGCAAGCAACTATAATAGTAATTATAATATATTGAACCCAAACACTCATTAAGATAAAAATTGATACGCTAACATAGCTACGAAGTATGCAAAAACACTCATATATACCAATTGAAATACAGGCCATTTCCAAGATTTGGTTTCTCGTTTCACTATAGCTAAAGTGCTGACACACTGCATAGCAAATGCGTAGAAAAGCAAAATAGAAATTCCCGTGGCAAAGTCATACATAGGTCTGCCGTCCTCCCTAGTTTCTTGGCGCATGCGGGTCACTATACCAGATTCTTCTGTTTCTGAGTCAAGGCTATAAATGGTAGCCATGGTTCCTACAAAAACTTCTCTTGCAACAAAACTAGACAAGATACCTATGCTGATTTTCCAATCATAACCTAAAGGTGCAAACACTGGTTCAAATGTCTTTCCAAGATTACCCAAAAGTGAATTTTCCAATTTATGAGACTGCAGTTCCATTTCGTATTCCTCTCCTTCTGTATCTATCCCTGGATTTTCTTGAAGTACTATTTGTTCTGCATTTCTGAAATCTGAATTTATTCCAATCACACTCAAAGCCCAGAGCAATATGCTCACAGACAAAATGATTTTACCTGCTCCAAACACAAATGCTGAAAGTTTTTCCTTGAGCCCAATCATAACGTTTCTATAATGTGGCCATTTATATTTGGGAAGCTCCATGATTAGGTAGCTTTTGTAGGTGTCCTTCAATCCAAGTTTAAAGAAAAATGCGAACACCAAAGCTGCAACTATGCCTATAAGGTACATGCCCATGAGCACTAAACCTTGTAAACCAATACCATAATAACTCTTAGCTGGGATTACCAAAGCAATTATTACGGCATAAACCGGTAATCTTGCAGAGCACGTGATGAAAGGCACTACCATAATGGTGATGAGCCTCTCCTTTACATTTTCTATATTTCTTGCAGCCATAACAGCCGGAATGGTACATGCCGCACCGCTCATGAGTGGCACTACAGATTTACCATTGAGGCCAAAGGTTCGCATCCATTTGTCCATAAGCATCACCACACGACTCATATACCCTGATTCCTCTATGACCAGTAAAAAGAATATGAGAATGGTGATTTGTGGAATGAAGATAACAACACCTGCTATCCCCGGCACTATACCATCTGCAAGCAAGTCTATCAAAGGTCCTTCACCCCAAGAATGAACCATGCTTTGCATGCCACCAAACACATGATCTATGAAATCCATTGGAGCTATAGCCCAAGCAAAAATTGCTTGAAAAATCAAAAATAGTAGTGCAAAAAACACTAAATAACCCAAAAACGGATGAGTGAGCACTGCGTCTAACCTATCTGTCCAACTTTGGCTGGTGGTAGGTGTATGTTTTCTGGCTTGCGCAATGATGGGTTCTAGCACTTCGTAACGGCGAACTGTTTCTTGCACCTGAAGTCTGGAACCGTGCACTGCGTTTGTGCTACGGAAATCATTGAGCCACTTGTTGTTTTCTTTGCCTATATGCGCAATATGCGGCTGCAACATATACTGCCAAGCAAGATAATCTGTGTCTAAACTGAGTCTATCTTTTACTTGCTGCAGTTTGTCTTGAAAATCAATGGGTGGGGTGAAAAATGATTTTGGTTGAGTCATGCTCTCGTCCCAGAAATCATTTTTGAGTTCTTGAACTCCCTTACCACTTCTAGCGTTGGTTACAAAAACCGAATGTCCGCTAATGTCTTGCAAAATATGGGTATCTACCTCAACACCTTGGCTCAATCCTTCATCTACCATGTTCATGACCATGCGCACAGGTATGCCAAGGTCTGCTACTTGTGTGTAGAGCAACAAACTTCTTTTGAGCTCTACCGGATGCATGACCACGTACACCATATCCGGATGATCCGGATGTTGTGGATGTGAAAGAATATCAAAAACTACTTCTTCATCTGCCGATTTGGGATAAAGAGAATATGTTCCCGGGTAGTCATACAATCGTATGTCGCCTCGGGAGTCGGATATTTTACCAATTTTCTTATCTACAGTGGTACCGGGATAATTACCCACTCGTTGGTTGAGCCCTGTCAACCGGTTGAAAAGAGAGGATTTACCCACATTGGGATTTCCTAACAGAGCAACCTTACGCATTTTATACCATTTTTTCTATTAGGATAGTCTGCGCCTCATTTTTGCGTAGCGCCAGTATGCAGTTGGTTTGGCAAAGAGTGAGGCATATAGGACCATTGAATGGTACGGCGCAGCGAAACTGCACTTCTGCTCCCGGCACTATACCCAGCTCAGCGTATTTGGCTGGAATATCTTGCTCCGAAAATCCAATGATTTGCGCTCTTTCTCCTTTTTTCAACTTATCAAGACTTCCCAATGCGATGATTTTGGGCAAATATAGGTAATTTATATCAAATCTAAATTAGGATTAGGGATGATAGATATTAGGCAATTTAGATAGTAGCTAAATTCATCGCTTTTTTTCTAAAAAGCAAAAGACCGTGATACAGCTTTGCTTGCAAAACGCTTTGGCGGCTTTAGCCGCCAAACCCGTGTGGGCTTGCTCACACGGGTTGAGGCAGGGACATGAGCGGTATCCTTGTGAAGTGGGCGGCTAGGCAAAGATGCGGCTACCGGTACCGGGTCCCGGCTAATCCGGGAGAGTGTGCCGGAAGCCGCTTTCTTTGCAGCCGACCACAAACAAGATTTAGCGAAATGGCCCGGTACCGCTACGGCGACAGCCGGAGCGGTAGCCTCCCAAAAAAAATAAAAAAAACTACTCTATACATCATATTTGGAGGCTGTATGCATTCTATATATTGAATACTGTGGTTGCTATTTGACTCTCCTCAAAATTAAGGTGCTGAAACAAGAAAGAGAAAGGAATTTTTGAGGTGATAAGAATAATTTTAATAAACTAGGCTTTTTTCTACCTTTGCCCACTTATATTTACACATGGGTGAAAGAATTTATAAGCACTCACTGGACTATCATAGCCAGTATCCGCCAGGGAAAATAGAAGTTGTTCCCACGAAAGCTCACAGTACTCAGAGAGATCTTGCCTTGGCTTACTCACCAGGGGTGGCGGCTCCGTGTTTGGCTATAGAGAGCGATGAAAGTAAGGTATATGATTATACGGCCAAAGGTAATTTGGTGGCAGTGATAAGCAATGGTACTGCGGTGCTGGGATTGGGCGATATAGGCGCGGCGGCATCTAAACCTGTGATGGAAGGTAAGGGTTTACTGTTTAAGACTTTTGCCGGAATAGACGTGTTTGATATTGAAATTAATGAAAAAGATCCACAAAAGTTTGTGGAGATTGTGGAGTCTATCTCTCCTACTTTTGGTGGTATAAATCTGGAAGATATAAAGGCGCCGGAAGCTTTCTATATAGAGAGTGAGCTGAAAAAAAGGCTGAATATACCTGTGATGCATGATGATCAACACGGGACGGCCATAATTTCTGCGGCGGCACTGATAAATGCTCTGGAAATTACAGGTAAATCTGCAGCTGAAGTGCGTGTGGTGGTGAATGGCGCGGGCGCTGCTGCGATTGCTTGCACACGACTTTATATGAAGTTGGGCATTGCAGCGGAAAACATATTGATGTGTGACAGCAAAGGCGTGATACGTGTTGATAGACCTGGCCTCACTGAAGAGAAACTGGAGTTTGCGCGTGAGACCGATTTTGATTCTTTGGCAGATGCACTGACGGGTGCAGATGTGTTTATAGGATTGTCTAAAGGTAATGTGATGACCGCAGATATGCTGCTTAGTATGGCGGATAAGCCTATAGTTTTTGCAATGGCAAATCCAGACCCGGAAATTGAGTATAAAACTGCTCTAGCTACACGACCAGATGTGATCATGGCAACGGGTAGAAGTGATCATCCTAATCAAGTGAATAATGTGCTTGGTTTTCCCTATATTTTCAGGGGAGCGCTGGATGTGCAGGCTTCCGGGATAAATGACGAAATGAAAATTGCGGCGGTGTATGCTTTGGCCAATCTAGCCAAAGAGCCGGTGCCAGAGTTGGTGCTCAACGCATATAATGACAAGAGCCTTTCTTTTGGCAAAAACTACATAATACCCAAGCCTTTTGATAACCGACTGATAACTACGGTGTCTATGGCGGTGGCAAAGGCAGCTATGGAAAGTGGTGTTGCGCGCAAACCTATAATAGATTGGGCTGCTTATGAAGATCAGCTTCTCTCTAGAATGGGGAACGATCAGAAATTGCTGCGAATGCTGCAAAATAGAGCTAGATCTAAGGCTAGAAAATTGGTGTTCAACCATGCGGAGGAGTATAATGTGCTGCGCGCAGCGCAAATCATGCAAGATGACCATTTGTGCACTCCTATTTTGCTTGGGAACAAGAAAATCATTCAAAAAACTATGCAAAATCATGGTATAGAGATGGATGTGGAGATTCTAGACCCAAGATCTGACGAGATAGAGATGCTTCGTGAAAAATATGCTCACAAATATTGGGATAAGCGCAAAAGAAGAGGGGTAACATTGTACGAGGCACGCAGAGATATGCGCTCTAGGGATTATTTTGGTAGCATGCTGCTGGAAGAAGGATATGCTGATGCTTTTATCACTGGGTATGCACAGAGTTATGTTAAGTCTCTACGACCTGTACTGGAAGTGATAGGCAAGGAAAAAGGTATTTCTAAAGTCTCTGGATTGATGATTCTTCTCACCTCAAAAGGTCCTATGTTTTTTGCGGATACGGCTATAATTCAAAACCCTGATTGGAAGGATTTGGTACGTATAGCTATGATGACGCACTATGTGGTAAAGGGTATAGGTCTGAAACCACGTATTGCAATGCTTTCATATGAGAATTTCTCACGCTCTAATGCTGTGAGCGAGAAGGTGGCGAGAGCGGTAGCCTTTCTGCACAAGAGATTTCCGGACATGGTAGTGGATGGTGAAATACAACCCGATTTTGCACTAGATGGTGCGCTATCATTGGCTGAATTTCCATTCTCGCGCCTTGCGGGCAAGAGAGCAAATGTGATGATTTTCCCAAACCTAGAGTCTAGCAATCTCGCCTATAAAATTATACGCGGTATGGGCAAGACCCCAACGGTGGGACCTGTGCTTCTAGGGATGCGCAAACCTGTACACATACTACAAACCCGTTGTAGCATTGAAGAAATCGTAAACTTAGCAACCATTGCTGTTTTGGACGCTCAACAATCTAAATATGATAACACATCTGCAAGGTAAACTGGTTGAAATAAATCCTTCATTCTTGGTTGTAGACTGCGGTGGTGTAGGCTATAAAGTGCACATAAGCCTGCAAACCTATGCTAAAACTCAGCATGCAGAAAATTTGCTCATCTATACTTACCATTTGGTGCGTGAAGATGCTCAGATACTTTATGGATTTGCTGATAAACAGGAAAGAATAATTTTTGAAAAACTAATATCTGTGAACGGTGTGGGGCCAGCTTCTGCTCAGATGATGCTCTCTACCCTAAGCGCCGAGGAAATCTTTTCTGCGGTAAGCCATTCTGATGTGAAAATGCTGCAAAGCGTGAAAGGAATAGGACTAAAAACTGCACAAAGAATAATCATAGATTTGAAGGATAAAATTTCTAAAATTGAAGACACTGAAATATTAAGCAAGAGTTCGGAAAATAAAAACAAATTTGAAGCGTTATCTGCATTGGAGGTATTAGGCATTTCTAAGAAAGCCTCTGAAAATATGGTGGACAAACTAATCAAGGATCATCCTGGAATTAGTTTGGAAGAACTAATAAAAGAAACCTTGAAAAAGAGCTAAGCTTTGAATAAGGATTATTTTTTGTCAATTTTTTGGGTACGTACCCTTTGCTTTTTTTTAGCTCTGGCACCCTTATATATAGTCAATGCACAAGAAGTAGAACAGGATACTCTGCAACTACAATATCCTTTCACATACCAAACCGGTGGTTTGTTTCTAGACAATCCGCTGCAGTATAGTGCTACTTTTGACCCTGCTACAGGCAACTATATCTTATACCAAACGCTGGGTGGACGCCAAATAGGCAACCCTATAATCATGACTCAAGATGAGTACATGGATATGCTTTTGGACGTAAGTAAAAATGAATATTTCCGTGATAAATCTCAGGCTTTTGATGCTCAATTTCGCTCTATGCGTTATGACACTGATCAAGATCCTGATAATCAGGGCTTGGTATTGCCCTCCATCGGGGTGCGAAACCGTATCTTCCAAACACTTTTTGGGGGTGATAAGATAGAATTGATCCCTCGCGGATATGCTTCAATAGATTTGGGTGGATTTTTCCAAAAATTGGACAACCCTCAAATCATGCCTCAAAATCGTGAAAACTTCAACATAGATCTGCGGCAACGTATTCAAATGAGCGTGCTGGGTAAGGTTGGAGAAAATCTGCAATTGGAAGCCAACTATGATACCCAAGCCGGTTTTGGCTTTGAAAACCGAATGAATATTGGCTGGCGTCCGAGAGGTGAAGGCGGGGAAGACAATATTATTCGCAACATAGAATTTGGTAATGTGAGTATGCCGCTCAGCACCTCGCTGATTACAGGTGCACAATCTCTATTTGGTGCCAAAGGTGAATTTCAGTTTGGCAACACGTATATCACTACCCTTTTCTCTCAACAACAGTCTGAGACCAGAAATATCACTGTGCAAGGTGGTGGCTTGGTAAACACTTTCAAGGTTTATGCAAAGGACTACCAGATGAACCAACACTACTTTCTGGGTCACTATTTCAGAGACAGGTATGATAATGCACTTGCCAACTATCCGATTATTGCCTCACAAATCAACATCACCAGACTTGAGGTTTGGGTGATAGATCGCGGAAATGCAAATCAACAAAATCGCCGTTCTATTATAGCATTACGTGATTTGGGCGACAATGGTGGGCAACCGCAGAACGACCAACTCTACAACGCAGTTTCCAACTTGCCGGGCATCAGACAAGGAAACACTGCAGAGTCTGCTATGAACCAATCCGGGCTCATAGACAACCAAGGACAACTCTATGCTGCAGGTGAGCACTATATGGCACACGAAAACGTGCGTCTATTGCAGCCTATGGAATACCAATTTTTCCCTGAACTTGGGTATATATCACTTAATCAGCCTCTCAATGATCAGGATATGTTGGCGGTTTCTTTCCAGTATACGCTTACTACTCAACCAGGGCAAGCCTATACTGTGGGTGAATTTTCTGACCAGCAAAGTGATGTACTTATCGCGAAACTCTTGAAGTCTAATACCAATGTCAACACCAACTCTCCTATGTGGGATTTGATGATGAAAAATATTTATTCTCTGGAAGCTATGCGTCTTTCACCGGAAGATTTCAGGCTAAATATATTTTACCAAGATCCTCAGGTAGGTTCAGGTGCTTTGAATTACTTGCAAAACACTCCGGTTGAAGACCAAACTTTACTACAAGTACTCAATGTAGACCGCTTGAACCTTACCGGCCAACTTATGCAAAACGCCAATGGTACCTTTGGTGATGGCCTCTTTGATTACTTACCTGGTGTCACCATAGATCAACAATATGGTAGAGTGAAATTCACCACCATTGAACCTTTTGGACGCACCATAGCACAGAAAATAGGTACTACTGACAGTGATTATGTTCTTGAAGACCTATATCGAGAGCTCCCTATTACCTTTGAGCAAAACACTCAGGTCAATCGCTACTTTATGGAAGGTCAGTACAAAAGCGAAGGTGGTGAAGGCATACAGCTTGGTGCATTCAACATCCCGCAAGGCTCAGTACGCGTTACGGCCAACGGACTACAACTTACAGAGGGTGTAGACTACATTGTAGATTACCAATTGGGTAGAGTTACCATTATCAATCAAACGCTCAAAGACTCTGGCGTTCCAATAAACATCAGTATGGAAAACCGCTCGATGTTTAACATGCAAATGAAGCGCTTAATGGGCTTGAATGTGGAGCATAGATTCTCAGATAGACTCACAGTAGGTACTACCTTTATGAACTACAAAGAGCGCTTACCTGGCGCAACGCAGAAGGCGCAATACCAAGCCGAGCCCGTGAGCAACTCCATTCTTGGTGCTAACATTATGTACAACTCACCAAGCGAATGGCTCACAAGAATCACCAACAGAATACCGCTTGTGAATACCAACGCTCCTTCTACCATTCAATTCACGGCAGAAGGCGCATATCTGATGCCCGGCACCAACAATTTTACAGAAAACCAATCCTATATAGATGATTTTGATGACTCACAGTCTAGAATTTCACTCATGGATCAGAATTCTTGGAAACTTGCTTCCACTCCTGTAAGTACGTCTGCAACCCCCAATCCAGATTTCAATCCAACCATTTTCAATCCGGACGATCATAGTCTCAACTACTATAGAAGATTGATGTCATGGTACAATATAGACCCTCGTTTTTATGGTCTTGGAGGTAGTTCACCACTTACCAATCAAAACTTGTCCAATCACATGAGCCGACGTGTGCGCGTGAGAGAACTTTTCTCAAGCCGTGACCTCACGGCCGGCATGCCATCATACATCAACACATTTGACCTTACATACTATCCGGAAAGAAGAGGTCCTTACAACTTGAATGAGGAGTGGGCACAAGAGTCAAATGAGCACCGATGGGCTGGTATCACGAGAGCATTGTCTGTTACCAACCTCAGACAGACCAATATTGAGTATGTCGAGTTTTGGATGTTAGACCCATATGCAGATGGGATGAACAACGCACCAAATGGTCGCTTGCTCATGCATGTAGGTAACGTGTCAGAAGACCTTTTGCGAGATGGAAACATCTTCTACGAAAACGGTCTGCGCACGCAGCAAAACCCACCAGAAGAATCCATCTGGGGTAGACAACCTTCAGATTATCCAATTCTATATTCTTTTGACACAGAAGGTGAAGCCAGAAGAAGACAAGACGTAGGATATGATGGTCTGCATGATGATGAAGAACTTACATTCCCAGGCTATGATGCCTTTACCAATTATGTGAATCCGGTAACCAATGAGGTGGATCCAGCAGCAGATAACTTCGTATTCTACTTAGATGAACGTTGGGACAACGCTCAAGGAGGTGAAAGCATGATAGAGCGCTACAGATATTTCAGAAACCCTGAGGGCAACTCACCGTCTGGATCACTCGAAGCATCTTCTGCTACACCAGACACTGAAGATATAAACAATGACTACAACCTAGATAGAATAGAAAGCTATAACCAGTATACTATAGCCCTCAATCAAAATCAGCTCAATCTAGACCACCCTTTTATTGTAGATATGAAAGAGGTAGAAGCTACTTTTGAGAACGGTCAAGTAGGACAAGCAAAATGGTTCCTATTCCGTGTGCCTTTAAGTGATTTTGACACCAATGCCGGTGCGGCCAATAGAGATGTGCTTAGCTCCGCTAGATATATGAGAATCATTGCCAAAGGCTTCAACGAAACTACAACTTTCCGCTTTGGCTCTCTAGATATGGTAAGAAGTGACTGGAGAAGATATGAAAGAAATATAGCTCCAAACAACGTATCTGCCGAAGGCGAAACAGTGATAGACGTGAGCAATCTAGCTATTGGTACAGTCAATGTAGAAGAAAACTCTACCGGTATTCCACCATATATTCTACCTCCAGGCATCATCCGTGAAAGATTCCAGACCAATGCTGGCCTTCAAAATCAGAATGAAGCCTCTATGGTTCTCAACATCAGCAACCTTAGACAAAATGATGCGCGGGGTGTCTTCAGAAATATCAACTTAGACCTTCGTCGTTTCAAAAGAATTCGCATGTTCAGCCACGTACACGCTGGTGAGAACTCCAATGAACTCGAAGGCGATTTGAAACTATTCTTACGCTTAGGTAGTGACCTTTCACACAACTACTATGAGTATGAGATTCCATTGCAATATACACCACTAGGTGCAACATCAGTAGATCAGATTTGGCCGGAAAACAACATGTTCGACATCAGTACAGACATGCTTGTCGAAGCCAAAAAAATGGCCTATGAAGCAGGAGATCTCAACAGATTCATGTACCCGGCAAATGAGGAAGGAGATCGTAGAATCTATGTAAACGGTAGACCTTCATTAGGCAACGTCACTACGGTGATGATTGGTGTTCGAAACACATCCAATCAAACCCTGCAAAACGCCATCATTTGGGTAAACGAATTGAGACTTTCAGAAATTGATAATCAAGGAGGCTATGCAGCAGCAGCCAACCTAGCATTCAATTTAGGTGACTTTGCGCAAATCAATGCGTCAGGATCATTATCCACCGTAGGTTTTGGAGCACTAGACATGGGTCCTGTAGATCGTCAGCAAGAAGACATGTTGGCGTACAACATCAATGCAGCTGTCAATGTAGACAAATTCCTACCGGACAATTGGGGTGTCAAAATTCCTATGACCTATACGCTTAGCGAGCAATTCATAGATCCACGTTACAACCCACTAGACAATGATATAGAATTTGCAGAAGATCCTAGACGAGACCAGCTAGAGCAAGTGGTCCGCACATACAACAAGCAAACTACACTTGCTTTCAACAATATTAGAAAAGAAAGAGTCAATACCCAAAGACCTCAACGATTCTATGACGTAGAAAACCTTTCCGTTTCTGTGCTTTACAACAACAACTACTCTAGAGATATATACACTACCTATCTAGAGCAGCAAGACCTCAGAGCCTCTATCAATTACAACTATGGATTCCGCACACGCTACTATGAGCCTCTCAAAGATTGGTACATGGTGCATGACACCGCTAGATCCAAACCATACCTCAACTGGCTCAAAGAATTTAATATCAATCCGCTTCCAACACGCTTAGCTTTCAGAAGCGAAATCATGCGTACCTACATGGAGCAGATGTATAGAGATATCAACTCTCTCCTAGACCCTAACCTTACACCGGTACAATTCAACCCTATATATAGCAACAACTTCCTGTTCAATTGGCAATACAACGTAGGATTTGACCTTACAAGAGCATTCCGCATTGACTTCAATTCCGCAACGCGCACCCTAACAGATGCCGTATTACCACAGGCAGACAAGCATGCTATATTCAAGAATCTCTTCACCGTTGGTAGACCTGTAAATTATATGCAGACTTTGCAGATAAATTACCGTACACCGCTCAGACTACTACCGTACTTTGAGTGGGCCAACGTAGAGCTCGGTTACCTTGCAGGTTACAACTGGAACGCACGTCTATTCAACCAAATGATCATAGATGGCGAAGAGGCCAACATAGGCAACCTCGCTCAGAACAACCAAACATGGACAGCCGTCGGAAACTTCGACTTTGATAAACTATACAATAAATTCCCGGTTTTTGAGCGCCTCAACCAGCACAAAAACAATCGTCGCAGAGAGCTAGACTCACTAGACAGAGCCTGGGATCGCTTACAAGAACAATCCGGTGGCCTACGTACCATCAATAGAAGCCGTGTAAACATTAGACACAAATTCGGGCTCAAACATTATGCACTCATGGCAGTTCAGAGCATCAAGCGTGGACAATTCAACTGGAATCGTACCAGCGGTATCATACTCCCTGGTATGCTTGCAGAGCCAAATTTTATTGGTCAAGGTGGTACAGGACCCGGTCCAAGCGCCGAATTCATGTTCGGGTCTCAGTTTGACATACGTAGAAGAGCCGTAGAAATGGGCTGGGTCAGCAACTCGCCATATCTCACAGAGCCTTATACCTCTACCGTCAACAACAACTTTACAGGCAACTTGCAAATAGAGCCAATACCATTGTTGCGTATAGACGTCAACTTTAGAAGAGTGCACATGATCAATCAGATGCAGAGCGGCTTCAACACCATCACATTCACACCAAACGGTGTCCCTGTGTATGGCTATGAAAGCGCCTTCAACAATATCATGGAAAACTTCACCGTCTCCACCATCAGCCTATTCTCCAGCGGACAATCCAATGATGTGCTTTACAATAGACTATTAGCCAACGCACAGCAAGTATCCATGGTACGAGGCAACCAGATGGGTCTCACAGACACCAGCGGCGACGGATTTGCACAAGGTCTCGGCCTCGCCAATGCAGAAGTGCTACTTCCAGCATTCCTTGCTACATATGAGGGTAGAGCCATCAACGAAAACAATATGGGATTTGTCAAAAAATTCCCACTCCCCAACTGGAATGTTATCTATACCGGCTTACTCAACACACCATTCTTCGCCAAGAGATTTGATAGATTTGAGATACAGCACAACTACAATTCCAGCTACAATGTAACAGGAGTGCAGTCCAACCTACAACGCTTTGCAGAGCCCATACCATATGACGCCGCAGGTAACATCATCACAGATGTCAACGGCAACCCGGTTTCAGGTATAGACGGCAACCAAAACCTCTACACAGAGTACACCTACGGTGCCATAGCAGTTACAGAACAGTTCTCACCACTCGCTGGTGTAGAAATGACCTTGAGAAACAGCATGCAATTCAAGGCGCAGTACAATAGGGATAGAATCGTCTCATTGAGCATGAACAACTACACCCTCACAGAAGACAGAGGAGAAGAAATCATACTCGGATTCGGCTACATACTCCGCAACGTGCGTATGAATTTCCGCTATATGGGTGATAGAAGAACCCTCAGTGGTGACATCAACTTCCGTGCAGACCTCAACATACGCGACAGCGAAACACGCATACGTCGTATATTAGAAAATGACAACCAAGTCACCGGCGGTCAGCGATTATTCTCACTACGAGCCAATGCACAGTACATGCTCAGCCAAAATCTCAACGTCAGCCTATTCTACGAGCAGATGCTCACACGCTACAAAATTTCAACAGCTTTTCCACTAAGCACTATTCGTGCGGGAATAAATGCTACCTTTACATTCGGAAATTAACAAAAATCAAGATTATGAATATCCCTCAAGAATTAAAGTACACACAAGACCACGAATGGGTGCGTATAGACGGTGACACTGCTACTATAGGCATCACAGACTTCGCGCAGAGCGAGCTCGGAGACATAGTATTTGTAGATGTTGACACAGAAGGTGACACCTTACAAGCAGGTGAAGTATTCGGTAGCATAGAAGCCGTGAAAACCGTTTCAGACCTCTTCATGCCTATCACAGGAGAAGTTACAGAAATCAATGAGGCACTTCAAGACCAGCCGGAGCTCATCAACACAGACCCATATGGTGAAGGTTGGATAGTGAAAGTAAAAATAGAAGGCGATCTTACAGAAGATTTGCTTAGCGCAGAAGCATATACCGATTTGGTTGGCTAAAAACACGCTATTCAAAATACTATTCTACGCCGCCACACTGCTGGTTTTGGTCATAACGCTCATGCCGTTATCATCAGACAGACCGGGGTTTTTGCAGGCAATCTTGTTTGAGGACATAGACAAAGTAGTTCATGCTGGCATCTTTTTCCTACTCATCATCCTGCAGCGGTTAGCCTGGCCCTCATCATCCATTTGGCCACCCATCATAGCACTCCTGGTCTACGGTTTGTGCATAGAATACCTACAGCATACACTGCCCACAGGTCGCAGTTTCGACTGGTGGGACTGGATCTTTGATGGCATCGGCATCATATTTGGCGCCATATTTTATGAGTACGCTATGCGCAGATATCTCACCACCCACAGCCATAGCGTGCCCTCATAGGCTACTCATACTTTTTTCCTATTATTTTTTTATTTGGGCGGCTACGGCATCCGGCTATTACTCCTCGGTCTTTTGGCTACAAAAAATTGCTGCAAAATCGGTTTTCTGCCACAAGGGCGCCAACCCGTTTTGCAGCTTTTTTGTAAAGCCAAAATCCCTTGCGGGGTAGCCGCCTACTGCCTGCCGCGTTCTTGCCTGCACTTCAATGACAAACAAACGTCAAATTTTCACTTCAAAAAATATTCACACATACAGCGCAGCAAATGCTTAAACCTAATTTCCAAAAAGCACTGGCCTAGAATACAACTTATACCCATCTCAAGCCTTAAAAACCCTTCACACCAATCACAACAATTTAAGACCGTTGCACGGCAAAACAGTTGAAACTTGTAGTTTAAATATTTGATA
>JAUNRT010000115.1 GCA_030535475.1 Weeksellaceae bacterium
TATTTATTGAAAAAATTTCCAGAAAAGGATTCTAACACTTTAGTTTTTATTATATTAAGCTGTTTCCTGACTTCAGAAATTGCAGTGGAAAGAGCTTGTCGCAATCGGCATGGATTTTTTAGTTTTCACGGTAATGTTGCGGCAAAAATTTATGGTAAAGCACTATTTATTAGTCTTTTAAACTTCGTATGAAAGGCTTTTAAAAACCTGAATTTGTAGCGTTCGCAAATTTTTTTTGCGAACTGTGTAGATTCTTCCATTCATAAAGCATCAGGTGCGATACTTATGTGTCTTTTCTTTTCAATGAACTGAGGTCGGGTTTTAGCCCGGATGCAAGCGGCTATCCTTGCAAACTGCAGCCCGATGTGGCACCGCCGCTTTGAGTACCGGGTCGCAGCTCATCTGCGAGAGTGTGCTCAAAGCGGCAGGTGCCACCGGGCTGCAGGAGCAAGATAATAGCGGGCAGCCGGGAATAGCTCCTAAAAAAAAATTAATTCCAAATCATGCGCTCAGGTTTTTGGTGTGAACTGCTGATAGTAAATGCATTGTTGTCATGTGAAAAGGCTACAACTGCATTGGCGTGTGGGTGTGCTGCAAAAAATACGCTATGATGCTGTGCCTGCATAGAAAGATTTTACTAATTTTACTCTTTTATAAGCAAGCGCAAATGCTTGGGAAATGGCATGCAGCAAAGCTTTGGCAAACCAAAAAATAAACCGGAAAATCATGATTTTTTACGTAGAATTTCACAGTGTAGAAGGCCAGAATCTATATGTAACGGGCGATGTGGCGGCGCTGGGTGAGTGGGATGCTGAGAAAGCTGTGCCTATGAAGTATGTGGGCAAAAATATGTGGCAGGCCAATGTGGAGATTGATGAGAAAACTTTTCACTACCAGTATTTCTTGCATGATGCGCGTACAGATGCTCGCACTTTTGAGTGGAAACAGCGTGACTGCACGGTAGAGTCTGAGCGGCAATTGCTGCTTTTTGACAAATGGTACTACCCGGATCTGCCGGAACTGAACTTGCAAACCAAGTTTTTTGATGTGATGTCGCAGACTCCGGACACGCAGCCACAACAACTACCTGAGGATGCTACGCACCGTTTTATCATAGATTTTCCGCTGATGCAACCGCATCACCGTATGTGCTTGTTTGGCAATATGGATGAGCTGGGCAATTGGGACGAGAGCAAGCCTATACTCATGGAGCACGTGGGTAGCGGGCGCTGGTATGCTGATGTGAAAATAGGTCCGGCGATTCACAATTTGGAGTATAAATATGGTGTGTATGACACGCAAACCTCTGAGGTTCTGTATTTTGAAGAGGGCGACAACCGAGCGGCCCCCTTGGCGGCAGACCGCAGTTTGTGGCGCATATCGGACACCCGATTTAGGTCACCGGCGCACACCAAGTGGCGCGGCAGTGGTGTGGCGGTGCCGGTTTTCTCTCTGCGTAGCAAGGAAA
Organism: Weeksellaceae bacterium; assembly: GCA_030535475.1. Lineage (GTDB taxonomy): Bacteria > Bacteroidota > Bacteroidia > Flavobacteriales > Weeksellaceae > JAUNRT01. The sequence continues at coordinate 1,469 of JAUNRT010000115.1, forward strand.
GTCTGGGTGTGGGAGAGTTTGCAGACTTGCGCATCTTTGGAGATTGGTGCAGAGAGGCAGGTTTTTCTATGATTCAGATTTTGCCTATTCATGACACTACTGCCAAAAAAGATTGGACAGACTCTTACCCGTATGCAGCGATTTCTGTCTATGCACTGCACCCAATGTATCTGCGACTGCAAGAGTTGCCTTTTGCGCTCACTGCTACCGAAAAGAAGAAAATTGAGACGCAAAAAGCGGTGCTCAACGGTCTTGCAAGTGTGGATTATGAGGCAGTGAACCATTTCAAGCATACGTTTCTGCGAAGTTATTTTGCCAAGCATGCAGAGAAGATATTCAAGCGCAAAGCCTTCAAAGATTTCTTAAAAGAAAATGCTGATTGGGTGAAGCCTTATGCGGTGTTTTCCGTGCTGCGCGACTTGAACGATACTGCAGATTTCACGCAATGGCAAGAAAATTCTAAGCTGAGCAAAGAGCAGCTGGAGGAGTATTTTGATGCTAAACATGAGCATTATAATTTGGTGCACTACTATGTGTTTGTGCAATGGCAGTTGCATGAGCAGCTGAGCGCAGCTGTGGAGTATCTGCACGGAATGCGCATCACGCTGAAGGGTGATTTGCCGATTGGTATTTATCGCCATAGTGTAGATGCGTGGGGGCAGCCGGAACTCTTCCACATGGATCAACAGGCGGGAGCGCCGCCGGATGATTTTGCCGTTTTGGGGCAAAATTGGGAGTTTCCTACCTACAATTGGCCACGCATGCAGGAAGATGATTTTGCTTGGTGGAAGAGCAGATTCACATTCATGTCACGCTATTTTGACGCCTTTCGTATAGATCACATCCTTGGGTTTTTTCGTATATGGCAAATCCCAATGCATGCTACACAAGGTATATTGGGTAGGTTTGAGCCCGCCATGCCGTACCACATTGATGAATTACGCTACCAAGGGCTGCAAATTGGCTATGAGCGTCTCACAAAGCCATTTTTGCATTACAAGCTTTTGCAACAGTATTTTGGTGAAGAAACTCAGGATGTGATACAAAAGTATTTCACTCCTAGTGATGTAGAGTCTGAGTATAAATTCCAAGACCACTACGCTTCTCAGCGCCAAGTGGTGGATGAGCTGGGCAAAGAACATGAACATACCGAGCGTTTGCTAGAGTTGCATGCCAATGTACTGTTTCTGGTACATGAGGGTGAGCCGGCCTATTTGCATCCACGATTTGCACTGTACAACACCAATTCATTTAAGTGGCTCAATGCTCAAGAGCAGCATTTCTTACGCAATATGCACAATGACTACTTCTTCAAGCGTCAAGAGCAGTTTTGGAAACAAAAAGGATTGGAAAAGCTTCCTGCTTTGAAACAAGCTACGCGCATGCTCACTTGTGGTGAAGATTTGGGATTGGTGCCAAAGGTGGTGCCGCAGGTGATGAAAGATTTGGCAATTTTGGGCTTGCAGGTGCAGCGCATGCCGGCAGAGAATTTACGATTCTCTAACCCTAAAGATGCACCCTATCTCAGCGTAGTTTCGCCCTCTTCTCATGACACCAGTACCTTGAGACAGTGGTGGCAAGAAGACCGAAATGACACACAATACTATTTCAGAAATATTCTGGGACACTATGGTAGTGCACCACATATGCTCACGGTAGAATTGCTGTGGCAAATAGTAGAGCAGCATCTATACTCTCCGGCTATGCTGAGCGTGATACCTATACAAGAATTTTTGGCTATGAATCACTTCACTAGCAATGCAGATTGGCAGGCAGAGCGCATCAATGTGCCGGCGAACTTTCCGCACTATTGGCGATACCGCATGCATCTCAACATTGAAGATCTTATAGACTACAAGGAATATACAGAATCACTCCTCCATCTCCATAGAAGGAGCGGTAGGATTGGGTGAAGCGGCAAAGTCTAAGATTTTTTCGCGCAACTCACCATAAGGCAATAAGCCGGGTTGGCGCTCCACTACTCTATTTTTGTGGATGTACAGCACTGTGGGTACGCTTTTGATGCCAAACATCTGCGCTAGTGCAGGGTTGGCCTCAACATCTACGGTGGCCAGCAGTAGATTATCAACCGGTGATTCTTCACGGGAAAACCTACCCAGCAGTGACAGCATCACCTGGCACGGCTGGCACCATGTGGCATAGAAGTCTAGCACCACATGTTGATCACTGTCATAGATGAGCTCGTTGAAATTTTTGTCTGTTACAGACACGGGTTTGTTCTTGGATTTCGTTTCCTTTTGTTTGCCAAAAAGTTTAAACATACACAGCATTATATATCACAAAGGTAGGAAAAACTCAACATAAGCACTTTGAGCACTGCCGGCTAGCACTTATAGAATTGATGATATTTTATGAGAAAAATATATGGGTAGTTCTTTCAGCAATTTAAATTCAGGTGAGTTAAATAAAAATTTGACTAGAAGCTAAATGGTAAATGTTTTTGCAAGCATACAATTGATAATACGTCATTTACCTAATAAACTTAAGTTTTGAAGTATGCTCATTAGAAATCGAAAAAACTCGATTACAAAAAATCTAAAGCGCCGTAAATAGTTTTGTAAATAGAGGAAAATGCGCCATGCAGTTTCAACTGGTGCATTCTAGCATTCTCCAGCGAAATAATTATGAGAAATAGATTGCATGGTTTAGTTACTATAGAAAAGGCGGAAAAAAGAACTATTTTTGATAAAAGTTTCCAATTATTGCTTAGTATTTTCAAAACAATTTTTATCATTAGCTTAGAAATCATACATTTGTGAAACTCAAAAAAAACCACATTACTCGTACTCTACATTCACTGCGTTTTCAGCTGCTAATGCTATGCCTAGTACTTTGCAACTTTTCTTGGGTGCAAGGGCAGGAATTTGGTATAGACAGCCTTTCTTTGTGGTGGAAGTCGGGTGAGGTATATGTAACAGGCAATACAAACCCCTCATTTTTTGATATTAATGTCAATAGAGTGAGTGCCTGGCATACTATACCAACATATAGATTTCCAATTCCTTTTACAATAACACAAAGCACACATGTAAACCGCCCCGTTTTTTATAAAGGGGTTACAACCACAGCTACAGATTTTCCGGGTAAATTTAATTTCAATAACTACGTAAAATTTGAAGGCAATCAAGCTTTGATAAATCATGCTTTGAATTATGCAAGCCGCATAGGCACCACACCAACCATCTTTATGGTAGCCACAGCAAGGAATGACGGTAGTACATTCATAGCAGCCTATAATGGCCAGAATTATAGAGATGATGCTCTTCAAATCAAAAACAGCTTTCGAGTGCAAAAGGGAAGAAATTCATGGGGCTGGTACACCAATCTCAGCAGTGCCACTGCCAGTCACACACACTATACCAACCAGCAGCCCCGCATATTTGGTTTATGGTCAAGTACGGCCAATAACAACTCTTCAACGCGTGCATTTCTCAATGAATTCATAAACAGTACAACCACCAATGGTAATAGTGATTATTGGCCGGATGTTTCCCCAAGCTCTACTTTTTATTTAGGTTCAAGACAAAGCCTACAAGAAGCGATGGACGATGACATTGCAGAGGTATTGATTTTTAATCGTATTCTTACACAATCTGAAATCCGCATCATTACTACTTACTTGGCTGTGAAATATGGGATTACGCTTAAAGATAACTACGTTACCCAACAGGGAATAACAGCCTATGAATACAATACGCATACAGGTTTTAATAATAATATCACTGCCGTAGCAAGAGATAATGTTTGGGGTTCTGTAAACAATGACTTGTACCAGAAAAAGAGCCGTTCCATCAATCCCAACGGTTTTCTGACTCTCTATATGGGCGGTACAGCATCGCTGGGAGCGACAATGAATCAATCGGTTGATATTTCCTCAGGGGTTAATCAAAGAAACTACATTTTCATCGGTGACAATGATGCTACCACCAATCTCAACAGGCTTATCACCGCAACTCATTTCACAGATTATACAGAGAATGTTTTGCATTCCATGGGGCGCACCTGGAAAATGGTGCATTATGCTCCAATTTCCGATTTGCATGATAAAGTTTCAATCTACCTGAAACCCGAGGACTATGCAGGAGCTGCCAATTTACATGTAATTGTAGCAGACGATGCTAATTTCACAACCAATGTGGTACATCATCCACTCACGCCAAACTCAGGTTTTGGTGAGTGGTATTATTACATATTCGACAATAATACTGACGCAACCGGCATTGGCCAAATAGACATTCCTAGTGGAAAATACTTTACCCTTGGCGAGTTGGCTATAATCCCGGAGTTTGAACTTGATACGCTTTGTGAGAATGATCCTGTATTCACCTTTCCGGGTACTTCAGACAATAATATCTCCGGCACTTGGAATCCAATATCGGTAGATCCTTCGAATTCTACTATTACAGCGTGGTTGGCAAATCCAGCGAATACCGGACCGTATATTTTCGAAGCTATTTTCACGCCCAACCCGGGACTTGGGTCGCCACAGGTTACTGTGCCTATTTACATTTTTGCTCAACCTACGACAGGACCTATTATTGCCACACCTTAAAAGGTGCAGTGCGTAACAAGAAATTTTAGCAAAATCGGTCTTAACATAAAACGCTCTCTGACCCAAAACGGTCACAGAAGAAATTCGGTCACTGAGGGTTTTTTGTGCCTCAATTTACCAAGAAAAGGAAAAATCTAAACTGCACAAAAAATGTCTCGAAGTGACGAGCAAGAACAAAACCTTCGCTTTTCGTGGCTTCGAGACGATTTTGCTAAGGCAAAATC
>JAUNRT010000116.1 GCA_030535475.1 Weeksellaceae bacterium
AGTTGACCCGCATTTTAGTTTTTTACAATATGCGGTTGGTGGGGTGGATACATTTTATGGACTTTTTTTTACGTTAGCATGACATTCAGGCTAGACACCTGTGTTAATTATAGTGTTTGACCACACAGCAAGGTTTTCAACCCACAAAGTATTGATTAAGAAAACCATACAGCAAAATTCAATTTTTAAGGCACTTAATTGAAACCACTGAAAAGTAGCTAATCTAAAAAAGTTCAATACTTGAAAATACACTGCATGACTCCACAAGATATTCTAGCTACTCTTAAAACAATTCAGTGATGTATGCCGACAAAAAAAGCCATAACCACACATAAACAAACATAAAAAAAGCTATTTTTGGCAAAACCGCTACACAATATGCTTAGAAAAATTTTGCACCCAGGTATGTACGCACCCAAGATTGATTTATCTCTACTCATAATTCGGCTGCTGGCCGGCGGAGTTATGCTCACACACGGCATACCTAAACTGCAAAAACTCCTGGCAGGACCGCCTGTCCAATTTGCTGACCCGCTAGGCATGGGCGCAGAAACATCGATCATTCTCGCCATTTTTGCAGAAGTATTTTGCGCATTGCTCATAGTCTTAGGGCTGTTTACGCGGTTGGCATCTCTGCCATTGCTCAGCACCATGCTCATAGCATTGTTTGTAGTACATTGGAATGATCCATTTGCCAAACAAGAACTTGCGTTGATTTATGGCGCACTTTATGCAATTTTGCTCCTAACAGGAGCGGGAAAGTACTCGCTTGATAATGTAATTTTTCAAAAACAATCAAAATGAACATCAAAAGATTTGAAGAAAACGGCAAAGGCAGGTTTTACATAGAAAAAGAAGGTAAAGAAGCTGCCAAAATCGAATACACACGCACAGATGCAGATCATATCACCATCACCTATACAGAGGTAGATGAGCAGATGAGAGGTGAAGGTGTTGGACAACAATTGGTAGAAAAATCGGTAGAATTTGCCAGAGAAGAAAATTTAAAAATCGACCCTAAGTGCTCGTTTGCCAAGTCTGTACTTACTAGTAGTGAAGAATTTGCGGACGTGCTACAATAGAAAGCACCCTTTTATGTAGTATTCACCGTCCAAAAAGGCATGTGGGCTGGCCTAGCCCTGATGCAAGTGGAAATCCTTGCAAACAAAACAGCCAATACATACAGCGGACCGGATGGTACTGGAGCCCGCTAGGGCGGACGTGCCATCCGGGCCACTGTATGTGGCTGTTTGTGAGCAAGATTGCAACGGGCAGCAGGTTTCTGCTCCTAAAAAAATTAAGAGAATTGAGATTGCTGTAATTGGCTGTGGTTGTAATATTTGACCTAAATTTTACATTTATTTTCATATCTGTAAATATTCTCATACTTTTGCGACTTCGCAAAATAGTGTACGTAATATGTCTAAGAAGAAAAAGGAACAAAAGACAGCTACCGAAGAGGTTTTCCAGTCGTTGGAGCACACTGCACAACGTTCTGAACATTTTTTGGAAAAGAATGCCAAAATTCTTGGTTTGGTGTTTGGCGCTTTGGTACTGGTGGCAATGGGCTACTTTGCCTATTTGCGTTTTGTGCAAGAGCCACGTAATGCCGAGGCTATGAACGAGATTGGCACTGCTGTGACTATGTTTGATAATGATAGTATGCAACTTGCGCTGCATGGCAGCCCAGGCGCTTATATGGGTCTTGAAGAGGTGATTGAAAACTATGGCGGAACGGATGTGGGCAATTTGGCAAAATACTATGCCGGAATTGCGCGCTATGAAACCGGCGACTACCAGGGAGCTATAGATATTCTTGGAAAATTTAACACCAATGAGGCTGCTACTAAGGCTATGAAGCATGGTGCTATGGGTGACGCCTTTGTGCAACTTGGCGACAAGGATAAGGCTATAAAGGAATATGAGAAGGCGGTGAATGCGTCTAATCTTGAGACTATGCAACGTATTTTTGTGAAAAAAGGTGCTATTCTAGCTCACGATATGGGTCAACCAGACAAGGGTCTGAAGTTGATAGATGATTTTGTGAAGATGTATGGTGAGGCTGATATGGAGATCATGCGCTTGCATGAGCTACTGAAATATAGCGGTGGACAATAATAAATAGATATGGCTACAGAGAATAAAAATCTCTCGCAATACAACAAAAACGAATTACCCAATGCCAGACCTTATACGTTTGGCATTGTTGTTTCGCAATGGAATGATCACATAACACACAATCTGCGTGATGGAGCTATAGCTACTCTACTAGATTTGGGTGCGGAGCAGGAAAACATTCTGCAAATGGCTGTACCAGGCAGTTTTGAATTGATCTTTGGGTCGCAGCAGATGCAGCGCAATTGTGATGTGGTGATAGCTATCGGCTCTGTGATACGTGGCGAAACGTCTCATTTTGACTTTGTGTGCCAAGGTGTAACGCAAGGTATTGCTACACTAAATATGAGCGGGAATGTGCCTGTGATTTTTTGCGTGTTGACAGATGATAATGAGCAACAATCTATTGACCGTAGTGGCGGTGCCCATGGCAATAAAGGTGTGGAAGCAGCTGTAGCTGCAGTGCAAATGGTAGAGCTGGCTAATAAAGGCCGCTGATGGAGATTGTTTGCTACACAGACGGTGCTTCTACAGGCAATCCCGGCCCTGGTGGCTATGGAGTGGTGCTGATGCTACCAGAGAAATCTTATAAGAAAGAGATTTCTGGTGGTTTCCGATTGACTACTAACAACCGTATGGAGTTGCTGGCGTGTATTGTGGCGCTGGAAAAGCTCAAAAACCCCGGACAGCGAATCACCATTTTTACAGACTCTAAATACGTGCATGATTCTGTGGAGAAAAAATGGGTTTTTGGCTGGGAGAAAAAGGGCTACAAAGGCAAGAAAAATGAGGATCTTTGGCAGCGCTTTTTGCGAGTGTACCGCAAGCATAATGTACAAATGCGCTGGGTACGTGGACATGCCGGCAATGTGTGGAATGAAAGGGCTGATGTGCTTGCCACCACTGCAGCCGCATCTGATGACTTGAAAGCGGATATGGGCTATGAACGCAGCCTAAACCGTGAGGAGCTGAAAATGTTCTTTGACGGGATAGATTGAGGCATGATGAACAGCGCTATTGCTATTCGGTGTCTTTGCCTGCTACTACCATTACTATTTCTCCTTTCCAATTTTCTTTTTGAGCTATTTGAGCTAAGGAGCCACGGATGGTTTCTTCAAACTTTTTGGTGAGTTCACGAGAAACCGAGGCTTGGCGCTCCGGGCCAAAGTGCTGCATGAAATCTTTGAGTGTTTTGTTGATCTTGTGTGGAGATTCGTAAAAAATCATGCTGCGGGTCTCATCTTGCAATGATGTGAGTAGTGTTTGCCGCCCCTTTTTCACAGGAAGAAAGCCTAAAAACACAAAATGATGGTTGGGCAAGCCGGATTGCAGGAGTGCCGGGATGAAGGCTACAGGACCCGGCAAAACTTCTGTGCTAATGCCCGCAGCAATGCACTCACGCAGCAATAGAAAGCCGGGGTCTGATATGCCGGGTGTTCCTGCGTCTGATATAAGCGCTAATTGTGCACCATTCTGCAATTGTGATATCCAATACTCAGTGCTTGCATGCTCATTGTGCGCATGATATGCACGTAAAGGTGTTTCTATGCTGTAATGGCGTAGTAAAACACCGCTGGTACGCGTGTCTTCTGCTAAAACAGTATCAACAGATTTCAAGGTTTCTATTGCGCGAAGTGTGATATCACCGAGATTGCCGATAGGTGTTGGCACCAATGTGAGCTTGCCACTCATCAATCAAACCTTTTGGCTACTAAATCGCTTAGGCGCTCTACATACTCTGTTTGCTCACCACCCCAGTTGAGCTCTTTGGCCATTTGTAACACTAATAACTGTGCTGCGGTGAAGTCTTTGCGGTCGTTGATGAGGTTTACTGCCTGATCATAGAGGGATTGGTTGCCATCAAACAATTGATTGAGAAATGCCATGCGATCATTGAAATCTATCTTGATATCAGAAACATTTTTGCCTGCTTGGCCTTGCATCTCATATTCAAACCATTGGGGTGACATCTTATTTTCTGATTCGCTGGCTATATATGCAGACTCTTCCTCTGTTCTTGTAGGTTCTGATGTGATTTCGGAGTGAGCGTCTGAAGTATTATCTTGCGTAAACTCCCCTGCAATTTCTGAAGTGCTATAATCCGAATCAAGCTGATGAGTGTGTTCTAATTTGCTCTCTTCGGTTTCTGCTTTTTGGCTTTGGCTTGCTTCTACTGCCGTTGCAGGTTGAAAACCTTTCGTTGAGCTGAACTGCTCTTCTTCTATTGGCCAATCTTCTTGAAGCCCAGTATTCGCATCCGATTCTTGAGAAGATGTATCTGATATATCCGCGGTTTCTGTTTGTGATTCGTATTCTTGTTGACCATCTATGAATTTTCTTTCATTCTCTAACCATTGCTGAAACTCTGAGTTGAGAGACGAGGATTTTTTTACCTCTTTTTGCTCTGGTTGTTCTTCAACAGCTGGTTCTTCTAGAACTGGTTCCGAAACTGGTTCCGAAATTGAGTCTTGAATCGATGTTGTCGGTTTTACGGCGTCTTCGGTTTCAGACTCTCCATCTAACTGTACTATTTCTGTAGGTTCTATGGTGATAACTTTCTCCTCTGTGTCATTGTCAGCGGCTTGATCCACTATAGGTAGGCTTGGATCTGTATCTGCTGTATTGGCAGTTTCGGAATCTTGCGGGAGATTTTGAGTTTCTTGCTTGGAATGATCTTTCAATTCAAAATCGAATTGAAGCGGTTCTTCATCATCAAAACGCTCTTCTGAAGTAGAAAAGATTTCGAGTTTCTCTTCCGGCATTGGGATCGGTTGATCAAAGATGTCGAGTCCGAGTCTTCGGCGCTCAAGAAATTTGAGAACCACGAATTTTTCTTGAATAGACTTAAGCTTAATTTCGTTGGACAGCAAGCCTACAAACGACTCAGATTGGGCAATGTCTGAGGCTAATTTTTTGATATCGACTAATAGTTCTGTTTTGAGTTGATGGAGTTTTTCTGACATAATTAGTATATATGTGACGTGATATTTGAATTATTGGGTTTAAAGGTACGGTTTCCTGTAAAGATTTAAAAAGAAACCCTGCCGTTAAAGAGCAGGGTTATGATCAATTTTTCAACTAAGAATATTAGTTACTCGGAGGGAATTTCTCCAGAATTCGTTTCACAGCGGCTGGAATATTTTCTTCTTTCTTTTCCAGACGGGAAATGTTCATACCTGAAGCAACTCCTTGCCACACCAACACATTGCGTCTTCTATCCACAAAATCTAGAATGAGGGTTCCTTCTTTGTACTGATTTACAGAAGTGTGTCCCATTCCCATGCCGCCCCACATAGGTCCCCAACCCCACCAAGGGCTGTACCACTGATTGTAGTTGACTCTATTGGTATGTTTTGCAGAGATGTTTACAATGATATCGGCAGCTGTGGCACTATTGTTCATAGTCATTCCTTTGGATGAAAGTTCTGATGTGATAGCTGTAACCACGCGTCTTTTATCCAAATCATTCATATTGAGATCCGCCAATCCTTGCTCATGAAATGCAAATGTTCTGAGCTCAGAAAAATTGGTTTGGCGATCATAATCAGATGAAACTCGCACAGTGTTGCATGATGTAAGAGCGAAAAGCACTATTACAGCAACAATTCCATATATTCTTTTCATTTTTTGTTTTTTTCAAAATTAAACAATAATTATTCCAACAAATGTTAAGTAATTTGAACCTCTTAATCCTTATTACTTTTTCTTTTTGAAACTATCCGTATTCTTGTCATAGCCGTATGGGCAATGCCTGCAACCACTTTTACAACAATAGCCTCTCTTGAGATGATATTTTTCTGTGAAAACTCGATGTCCGTTTTCTACATAGAAGTCTTCGCTGCTTGAGCTAGCGTTCAAATCTTCACTATTCTTTCTTTTCTCAAACCAATTATTCCACATATCCAATCTTGCGTATAAAGATACATCAAAAAAACAGCACTAAAATTAGGATGAATAATCCAAAGTGAAATAAATACA
>JAUNRT010000029.1 GCA_030535475.1 Weeksellaceae bacterium
AATGGCATTTGTGGGGTGGCCTAGTCCCGATGCGAGCGGAAATCCTTGCAAAGCCGGCTGCCTCTACAAACAGTGGGCTAGCCGGTACTGGAATCCCTTGTGGTGGACGTGCCGGAAAGCCCTCTGTTTGTGGCAGCCGGCGAGCAAGATTGCAGCGGGCAGCGGGTTCCCGACTCCTAAAAATCCTAAATATACAAAGCATAATGGATGAGAAAATTAAAATATCGCCTGTATTTTCACTTTTGAATCCATGTTTATTGACAGATATTTTGCATGAGTAGTGGTGCAAATTGCAACAAAATTGTGTAGGCTCTCTGCTCCAAAGTTGTGATAGAAACGAATAATTAAGTATCTTTACCCGATGCAACAGTATTTGAACCTAGTAGAGCATGTGCTGGAAAATGGTGCGGAGAAATCTGACCGCACAGGTACGGGAACGCTGAGTGTTTTTGGCTACCAGATGCGGTTTGACCTGCAAGAGGGTTTTCCAATGCTTACTACCAAAAAACTACATTTGCGCTCTATAATTCATGAGCTATTGTGGTTCTTGAAAGGGGAGACCAATATTGCTTACCTGCAAGAAAATAAGGTGAAAATCTGGGATGAGTGGGCAGACGAAAATGGTGAATTGGGCCCTGTCTATGGCAAGCAATGGCGCTCTTGGCCTACAGCAGATGGCAAAACGGTGGACCAGATAAGTGAAGTGGTGCAGTTGCTGAAATCTACTCCAGACTCGCGTCGTATGCTGGTCTCTGCTTGGAATGTGGGAGAACTGCACAAAATGGCTTTGATGCCATGCCATGCGTTTTTTCAGTTTTATGTGGCCGATGGCAAGTTGTCTTTGCAGCTCTACCAGCGTAGTGCAGACATATTTCTAGGTGTTCCGTTCAATATTGCCAGCTATGCACTGTTGCTGCAAATGATGGCGCAAGTGACAGGCTATGAAGCGGCAGAGCTGGTGCATACCTTGGGTGATGCGCACATATACTCTAATCATCTGGAACAGATGAAGTTGCAGCTCACACGTGAGCCTTATCCTTTGCCGAAAATGTCTCTGAATCCTGAGGTGAAAGATATTTTTGGGTTTAGATTTGAAGATTTTGATCTTACTGATTATCAGTCTCATCCACACATAAAAGGTGCCGTTGCGGTATAATTTTACTCTATGAAATCACACTACCAATTTGACTCCGCTCAAGAATTGTCTACGCAGATCATAGAATCTATAAAAATGGCGTATGGCAACAAGCCCATAAAAATCACCATAGAAAGTGACGAATATTCCACACACCAGCCTGTGACTGCAGCCGGAATCAGACAACCGGCTAAAAGCAGTAAAAGCCCTATACCACCTGAAATAGCTGAGGCGGTGCTGGACTTTGTGGTTGAGAAAATGTTTTCAAAGGGCAAAAAGTAATCTGAGAAAGCTGCAGATGATGAAGGCGAGTAAACTCAAGCTTTTCAAAACTCCGTACCGAAAGGATACGCATTTTTTGCTGGCTATGAGTGGCGGCGTTGACAGCTGTGTGCTTTTTAACCTTTTCAGAGAGAATAATGTTGTGTTCTCTGTAGCGCATGTGAATTATGGCTTGCGCACTTCTGCCACGCATGATCAAGAGTTTGTAGAGCAGATCTGCCGCAGGAGCAGAGTGAAGTGCTATGTGCATACGGTAAAATCTCAACCAGAGGAAAATGAATCTGTACAGAATTGGGCAAGAAAAATTCGCTATGATTTCATGCACAGCATCATAGAAGAGCATGAACCGGAAATTATAGTCACAGCGCATCATTTGGACGACAGTTTGGAGACGTTTTTCATTAATTTCACTCGTAGCACAGGAATTGCCGGATTGCTAGGAATAGGTGAAGAAGAAAAAATTTGGCGCCCGCTCTTGCCATTTACCAAAGAAGATATAGTGCAATATGCGGTGATGAACAAAATTGATTGGAGAGAAGACCAAAGTAACGCCGGTACTGCCTATTTGCGCAACCAAATTCGCTGGAACTTGATCCCGCCACTGAAAGAAATAGCTCCAAATGTTGAGCAGACTTTTCTGCAAAATATAGAAAAATGGCGAGAAGACTATGAAATTTTGCAATACGCTGTAGAAAAGAAGAATCAAAAACTTTGGAAAAAAGAGGGTGATTACAAGAGTATTTCTATTGAGAAAGTGAAAAAACTGACTCCGCAACGTTCTTGGGTGTTTCACCTGTTCAGAAAAGCAGGTTTCAATCATCCGGAAGAAGTCATGAAGCTGATGAACAGCAATACGGGTTCTGAGATTGTATCTGAAACCCATCGTTTATTGAAAAACAGGGAACAATTACTACTATACCCGCTGAAAAAGAAGTTTGTAAACTCTTGGGAGATTGCTAGTGCAGATTTTGATGACATTGCAGAAGAGATTCCCTATAGCTTTGAATTGCTCGATGAACTACCAGATGAGAAGCTGGCAGACACTGTGTTGCTGGATTTTGATAAACTCACTTTTCCACTAAAATTGCAATCTGCCGGTAGCGGTGAGTCTTTCAAACCTGCGGGAATGGGACACAAATCCAAAAAAATAAGTAAATACTTGAAAGACCAAAAGCTTTCAAAATTTGATAAAGAAAAAGTGCTGATCTTGTACAATGCTAATGGAGACACGATTTCTGTGGCCAATTTGCGTGCTGACGAGAGATTCGCACCCACTGAGAAAACAAAAAAATGGTTAAAGATTTCACAGAAATGAAGATGTTGAGAGGAATATTCTTGCTATTGTGTATGATGAGTACTGTGCTGCAAGCGCAGGTTCTGAACCCTGTAACTTGGAATCATACAGTCAAAGATAAGGGAAACAATGTTTATGAGATTTCATTGAACGCCAAGCTGGAACAAGGCTGGCACATATATTCTGTAACGCAAGGTGAAGGCGGAATTGGGATTCCCACCTCTCTCACTTGGACACCCGGCAGCCACTATGAGCTCCAAGGAAGATTGACAGAAAGAGGAAAGCTCTTAAATGTATATAGCGAATTGATCGATGCCAATGAGAAGTATTATGCAAGCAATGCTTCTTTTGTGCAAGATATAAAGGTGAAAGCCAATGGTACTGTAGAGGTGGAAATAATGTACCAAGTATGTGATGATGAGAAATGTTTGCCACCGGATTATAAAGAGTTTTCTATTCCGGTAACTTTTAAATCTGCTACTACATCTACAGCTGCAACAACAACAGAACCTGAGCCGGAAGCCACAACACCATCTGGTCCCTCATTGCCTGCACCTGCATTGGACGCTTATACACCTTCAGATACTTTAGCGAGTGCTGGAGATATAAGCCCTTCAGACACTGTGACTTTGGATGATTCTGCCGGTCAAGAAGGATTGGGAATCGTTACTAGCCCAGATGATGACGCTAGCTCACAAGATCAAAAAAAGAGTAGACAAAGAGCGCTTTTTGAAATATTCATTTTCGGATTTTTAGGTGGTATAGCAGCTTTGCTCATGCCTTGTATATTCCCTATGATTCCGCTCACGGTAAGTATGTTTACCAAGCAGAGCAAAACCAGAGGAACTGGTATCACCAAGGCTATAATATATGGTATTTCTATCATTGTGATTTATGTATCATTAGGATTGGTGATCACCTTGATTTTTGGCCCGGGAGCTTTGAATGCTTTTGCTACCAATCCTTATGTGAATATTGTATTCTTCATGCTATTTATAGTTTTTGCACTTTCATTTTTTGGAATGTTTGAAATCACATTGCCGAGCAAATGGGTAAATAGAGCCGACAAACAAGCAGATAGATCAGGTTACATAGGTATATTTTTCATGGCATTGACCTTGGTTTTGGTTTCGTTTTCATGTACAGGACCTATTATTGGAACTCTTTTAGTAGAATCTGCTACCACGGGTGCTATGCTTGGGCCGGCCATGGGTATGTTTGGTTTTTCACTTGCATTGGCATTGCCATTTACCTTGTTTGCAATATTCCCGGGGATGCTCAATTCACTACCAAGTAGTGGTGGCTGGCTAAATACGGTAAAAGTATCTTTAGGATTTATAGAGCTAGCATTTGCATTGAAATTTTTGTCAAATGCAGATTTGGTATGGCAAGCAGGCTGGTTAGAGAGAGAACTTTTCATCGCAATCTGGATAGGGATTTTCTTTGTGATGGGTATGTATTTGCTCAACGTTTTCCGCATGTCGCATGATTCTGAGACAGGGAAAATAGGAACACCAAGATTATTATTTGCCTTGCTTACATTTGCTGCTGTGTTCTACATGCTACCGGGTATGTGGGGTGCTCCGCTCAAACTTTTAAGTGGACTTACACCTCCAAAAAATTATAGTGAAGCGCCTACCGGCTTCTTTGCTAGCGCTGGTGGCGGAGCATTACAACAAGAATTACCGCCTAATGCACATTATGGTCCGCACCAAATACCTGCATTTTATGATATAGATGACGCTGTAGCCTACGCAAATTCAGTGAATAAACCTGTCTTTATCGACTTCACTGGTGATGCTTGTGCCAATTGTAGAAAGGTGGAAGACAATGTTTGGGTAGATCCAAGAGTGCGCAAAATACTTTCTGAAGATGTGGTATTGGCTTCACTGTATGTAGATCGATTCATAGATTTACCGGAAGACGAAAAGGTTTTTTCTGAAGAGAAAGGTAGAAAGCTCAGAACCATTGGAGACAAGTGGTCTGCCTACCAAATCAAGCATTTCCGCAGCAATTCTCAGCCTCTTTATTCTATTGTAGATGAGAACCTCAATAGATATAATGAACCTATGGGAGCTGAGCTCAACATTGAAAAATATATTAAATGGCTGGAGCAAGGAATTCAGAATTTTCATAATAAGAATATAGTTTCTCCGCCAGTAGAGTAAGGTAGATTATAGGATCAAAATATTTCTTAGATATTCAATTCTGGGAATATGGAATAAAAAAATTGTTAGTTAAAAAGTAAGAAAACATTAAGTTTATCAAAATTTATATTAATTTTGGTGAGCATTACAATAATTCAGTACACAATGAAAAGATTTTTTAGTACGATTCTCATACTGCTATTCATGGGCGTTGGATTGTCTCAAGCACAACCCAAACAACCCTATACGCTGCTTGGAGAATCCTTCAACAAAGAGCTTAAATTTGAAACCTCACCAGTGAGTGAGACTAGCATTAAAGTTCTTATCTACCCGGAGAATGCAACAAAAAACCTAGGGTACGAGCCCGTGCATGATTTTCAAATTACTAGAGGTAAGAAAACCCATAAAATGGATATCTCTGACCTGCCGGCAGGGAATTATATATTCACGGTTTATATAACCGGCAAAGGTTCTGTTTATTCAAAAAAATTTAGTAAATCATGAGTGTAAACTTCAACTTTTTGAAAATATTTTTCGTGATTCTGATGGTGAGCTTTGCCGCCAATCTGAATGCACAAACCGGAGAAAACCAAACCTGTGACAATGCTGCACCGGCATGTCCAGACCAAGATTTTGGGGTGAACATTCCAAGTATCGTGGGTACGGCTGCTGCCGAACAAGGCCCTGCATATGGTTGTTTGGGTTCACAGCCAAGACCACTTTGGTATTATTTGCAAATTAGCCAAACCGGTCAAGTAGAGTTTATACTTTCGCAAACTACTCAGCCGGATGGGCAGGGTAGCCCTATTGATGTTGACTACATCATTTGGGGACCGTTTGATAGTGCTTTTGGTAATTGTGATGCTCTCACCGCAGACAAAATCATAGACTGTAGTTATCACCCTAGTTTTACAGAGTATGTAGATTTTGACCTTTCTACTGCAGGTCCAAACCCAGGTCCAAACCCTGGAACAGCACAAGCAGGCGAGTGGTACATACTCATGATTACAAACTTTAGCGGACAGCCTGGTTACATAAACATGCAACCAACAGATAGAATGACTGCAAACTTTGACTGTTCTATCCTAGGAGACACTTTCTACTATTGTGACGTTGAAGGGGATGGACAGGAAATCATAGACTTGAACTCTCAATACTTTATTGAACAAGTATCGATAGACTATCCAAATGACATTGTTACTTTCCACTATACGCAGCAAGAAGCAAGAGATGGGGTAAATGCTATATTTGAACCTATCACATTGCAATCTGAGCCAATTACGGTTTATGCACGTTTGGAAAACCTCATAGAAGGTACAATTACAGTAGTTGTTGTGACCTTTGAGTTGATAGATATTCCGGAGATGGAAAATATACAACTGCAAGCTTGCGATAATGATGGCAATGAGCTAGAACTTTGGGATCTCACAGTATACCCGGCTCTCGGAGCGCCAAATGTTACAGAAGGTACATTTAGCTACTATTTATCGTTTGAAGATGCTGAAACCGAGACCAACCCAATAGAAAATCCAGACTACTTCGAGCATGGTGCGGGTACAATTTGGGTACGCGCCAACGTGGGAGATTGCTTTGAAATTGCAGAAATAGAACTTGTACTTATAGATACTGTAGAATTACAACCGGTATCAGTAAGTGTATGTGATGACGATGAAGACGGTGAAATGACTTTTAATCTTTCACAATTTGTAAACGAAATTCTAAGCGGAAACCAAGGAGTAATCAGATTCTATGAAAACGAAGCTGATGCAGTAGCGCTTAATGATTTGTATATTCAAGATCCAGCCAACTACACCACAGCCAGCACAGTATTATATGCAGCATTGGTGAGTGATTCGGGTTGTACAGCAGTGACCACAGTTACTCTAAATGTGGTCGAAACTCCAGAAGTGAATGATGTTGTTGAGCCATATACACTCTGTGATATTGGAATGGATGGTGAAGAGGTTGTAGATCTCACAATTGCCTTACAAGATATCCTTGGTGGCACCACTACTTTCAACTACGAATTTTACACCTCGCAGGCCGATGCAGAAGCTGGAAATAGCGCAAATGCAATTGCAAATCCAGAAGCTTATACACTTACCAACGCTCCACAAACGTTCTACCTCAGAGTGTTTGCAGATGGCGAATGTTATTCAGTAGCAAGTTTCACTTTCGACCTCCTTGAAGGTCCGGAAATGACAGGAGGCAGCGTACTTGCCTGTGAAATCAACGGAACAGGGACATTTGATCTTACTACAGTGAATGTGGGAAGCGATCAGCTCACCCTTAGCTATCACTGGTCAGAAGCCGGCGCGCATAACAACACTGATGTTATTGAAGACCCATCAGCATTTACAGTAAATGCTCCATCTACCGTTTATGTTCGTGGTCAATTAGGAACAGATTGTTATAGCATAGTAGAAATTACGCTGGATTACTATGACAATCCTGTTTTGAACCTTGAAACAAATTATGCAATCTGTGAAGGATACCCACGCGAGATAGATGCAGGAGCAGGATTTGCTTCATATCTATGGAGCTCAGGCGAAACCACACAGACTATAGTTATAGACCAAATAGGCACCTACTGGGTAGAAGTTACCAATGAGCAAGGTTGTGTTACACGTGAAGAGTTTAACGTTGTACTTGGAGAATCTCCTGTGATTACAGGCATAGAGTCTGGACCAGACTTCCTCATCATCAACGCAACAGGCGGTGAACAACCATATGAGTATTCATTGAATGGTATGATTTGGTCACCGAGCAATCAATTCAACTATTTAGCTCCAGGCACATATCAAATATATGTGCGTAGTGCAACCGGTTGTGTGAGCGAAGTCATGGAAATCAGTATATTTACTACACCAACCCTATTCACACCAAATGGCGATGGCATCAATGACACATTTAGACTACCGGAACTTTCTGGCGCACCAAACTCAGAAGTGCGTATCTTTGATAGATATGGTAAGATGATTTATAACGGTGTCACTGTAGGCAATGAAGTTTGGGACGGAATAGACAACCGTGGGCATAAAGTGCCAACAGAAGACTATTGGTACATCATAGACCTTTCAGACGGGCGCAAACTCACAGGTCACGTGACAGTAAAGAACAGAACAGAAAAAGGTAGATAACAACACATTCAACATAAAATACAGAAAATGAATCTGAAATATTTCAAATTAACCGGACTTGCTTTGTTCATGGGTTTTGGTATTCTTCAAGCACAACAGAGTATCCCAGTATATGAGCAGTACTTCACACAAGATGCAATGATCATCAACCCATCTATGGTGGGTATTGGTGAGGACATAAAATTCAGTGCCTCACACCGCCGCCAGTGGCAATCGCTACCCAATGGGCCAAACACCACCATCGTAGCATTACATGGCAACGTTATAGATCGTTTGGGTCTGGGTATGTACTTCGCCGGTGATGAAAACGGTAACACGCGCACCAATTCCTTCAACGTAGCAGCATCATACTACATACCAATTGGCAATGCTACAAACCGCGAAGACGGGCAATTTGGTTTTGGTACTTCATTGAGTTTCACCAGCTACAGATTTGGTGGGGTTACAGAAATGCCCAATGATCCATTATACGTAGGAGAAACGAGTATCTTCATCCCATACATCAACTTCGGGGGTACGTTTCAGTTGAGTGGGTGGACATTGGCCGCGTCAGTACTTGACATTCCTTTGAGCTACAACAGCCCTATTATAGACCAAGTAGAGCCCAATCCAGTTTACTACTACGCCATGTTAGGCAAGAGATTCAGAGTAGCAGAAGCCTTTGAGTTGGAACCGGTGGTATTGTACAGACAGAATTCCAACGAAAGACGCATGCTCGATGGCAACTTGCGTGCAAGAGTCTACAGCGGCGAAAACTCTTTCTGGATAGGTGGTACCTACCGCTATGATATGAGTGGAGAACAGTCAGAAGGCCTTACAATATCTCCATCTTTGGGAGCCTCTTTGGGTAGATTCAACCTTGGATTTGCCTACAACATTGGCCTCACAGACATCGCTCATGAAGGTCAAGACGGATGGTCAGTAAACTTGGGGTATGACATAGACAACTTCTTTAGACCCAACAGAAACATAGACTTTCCACAATAATGTTTGAATGAATTAAGTGTAGAAAGCCGTCTCAATTCTGGGGCGGCTTTTTCATTTACCGATAAATTGCATCATTTCATTTCACAACAACATATACTAGGAAAAGTCTTTTTTTTTATGATTTGGGCGGCACCCTTTTTTGGGCACTACCGTTCGGAGATCAAGCTACTGAAAACACCCAAATCAGCGTTTATAGCTTATAGAATATCGGTAGTAAAATTGCCCAAAAAAGCGTCGGTGTACGGCTATAACTCCGCGGTCTTTTGGCTGCAAAATTGTGGCAAAAATGGTTTGGCTTCGCTCAATGCCAGAGGTCATTACTCAATTTTGGCGACCATGATTTGTAATTACTTTTATCTTATTTATTTTAGTTTTTAGTACGGCATTGAGCTTCGTTAATCAACCCCTTTTTGCTCACATTTTGCAAGAGCCAAAATCCCTTGCGGGGTTTCCGCCTCCCACCTGCCGCGGTGATCGCACCCACGTATTGGCAGCATAAATTCCCACTATTTTCATCCGGTAAAGCATTTAATCAAAGGAGATAAGGCAGATAACTGATAAGAATTTTCACCTCTCATCACATCTTTCAAACAACCGAAACACAGTAAAATCGTATTATTTGAAAACCGTTTGAATCAACCAAGATATTGCTACTTGTTGTATAACCTATGGCTCAAAAATCATCTTAGTAATAATCCATTTCGTCAAACATCTAGCGTGAAATTGCACAAATACTGGCGATTTTCCTCTGCAATTGACACCACCACTTCATCAAACATGGCGGTAGCCATGTTGTGGTAGGGACATGAGCGGTATCCTTGTGCAGGCAACACCTCTACAAAAAAACAATTTCCGGTACCGGGTCACGGCAATAGCCTGAGAGTGTGCCGGAAATTGTATTTTTTTGTAGGTGTTGCCAAGCAAGATTTTAGCTCAATGGCCCGGTCTTAGGCTTTGCAAGAAGTGCTTTGCACTTCTTGCAAAGCCTAAGAACCACCCAAATAATAAATTAAATCACCATTACAACAAAATACGTAATTCGCTCATCTACATATCTTTAAATTTGACATACGCATTGTTGATGAAATCAAAACGTTTTTGCTTGCCTTGATTTTGCTAAATTTGTAGGGTAAACCCGGCATTATGATTATAGCTGTAGATGGATTTTCCTCCACTGGAAAAAGTACAATTGCCAAAAAAATCGCCTCGCAACTGGGCATTATACACGTAGACACCGGTGCTATGTATCGCGCCGTGACCTTATATGCTTTGAATCACAATCTCATTGCAGATGAGCATGTAGATGCCGAAAAGTTGATTGCAGATTTGGACAAGCTTAAGCTACATTTTGCCAAAAATGCGCAAACATCAGCAAACGATATATACCTAAACGGTCAGAACGTAGAGAATGACATTCGTGGTATGCATGTGTCTGACAAAGTGAGTGCCGTGGCCAAAATACCAGAAGTAAGGCATTTTTTGGTGGATCAGCAGCGCAAGATGGGCGAGGAGCTAGACTTGGTAATGGATGGGAGAGACATAGGCACAGTGGTTTTCCCGCATGCAGATTTGAAGCTTTTTGTTACAGCAGACCCACAGGTGCGTGCACAACGCAGATATGATGAGCTCAAAAATCTGGGTGTGGATGTGAGTTTGGAAGAAGTCCAAGAAAACATAGAAAGCCGGGATTATCAAGATTCAACACGTGCAGAATCTCCTTTGAAGCGAGCAGATGACGCTGTAGTTGTAAACAACACAGACTACACTCCAGAGGAAACATTGCAACATGTGCTGCAGATTTTAAAAGACAGAAATATATATCCAAAATCATCTGATTCTCGTACACATTAGCTTGCAACTGAGATGTTTTTTTTAATACATTTGAGAAATTGAAAAAAACGTTCATGGACAAGATGTTTGACTTAATAGAAAAAGAAAGAATTCGCCAAAAAAGAGGCCTGGAACTCATAGCTTCAGAAAACTATGTGAGCGATGATGTGATGAAGGCTTTGGGCTCTATTCTCACCAATAAATACGCAGAGGGATATCCCGGCAGACGCTACTATGGCGGGTGCGAAGTTGTAGATGAAGTAGAAAATTTGGCTATAGAAAGATTAAAAGAACTCTTTGGCCTAGAGTATGCCAACGTGCAACCACACTCCGGCTCGCAGGCCAATGCGGCGGTGTACTTGGCATGTCTCAAGACTGGTGACAAAATCATGGGTCTAGACTTGTCTCATGGTGGCCACTTGACACACGGCTCGCCTGTTAACTTTTCAGGAATCCGTTTTGAAACTTGCTTCTATGGCGTGAAACGTGAAACCGGACTCATAGATTATGATCAAATGGAAGAAGTGGCGCGCAAAGAGAAGCCGCAACTCATTATATGCGGTGCATCTGCCTATTCACGTGACATAGACTATGCAAGGTTCCGCAAGGTGGCAGATGAAATAGGAGCACTGCTCATGGCAGACATTGCTCACCCGGCCGGGCTCATTGCCAAAGGCTTGCTAAATAGTCCTGTAGAGCATTGCCACATACTCACCAGCACCACCCACAAAACCTTACGTGGTCCGCGTGGTGGCATCATCATGATGGGAAATGATTTTGAAAATCCTTGGGGTCAGAAATTCAAAGGTAAAACCAAGATGATGAGCCGTGTGTTGGATGCTGCCGTATTCCCAGGAAATCAAGGTGGACCGTTGATGCATTGCATTGCGGCAAAGGGTGTTGCTTTTGCAGAGGCTCTCACAGATGATTTTGGAACATATGCTGCTCAAATCATCAAAAACGCTGAGGCGCTGGCCAATGCACTCACTGCAATGGACTATAATATAGTGTCTGGCGGCACAGAAAATCATGTAATGCTACTTGATTTGCGCAACAAAGGAGTCACTGGCAAGGCTGCAGAAGAAGCTTTGGTATTGGCAGACATCACTTGCAATAAAAATATGGTACCCTATGATGATCAGTCGCCATTTGTCACTTCCGGCATACGCTTAGGCACAGCTGCTATCACCACAAGAGGTCTCAAAGAAAACGACATGAAGTGGATTGCAGAAAAAATAAACCAGGTAGTCAGCAACATAGATGATAGCAAAAACTTGGAAAATGTAGCGCAAGAGGTAAGTGACCGAATGAATGAGCTTCCACTTTTCAAAGGCACGAATTAAATAAATTTCCAGTAGGTGTGTGTTCAATTCATGCAGCTACTCAAGGTTCATCATGAGCAGAAAGCGCATCGACTTTCTGCTTTTTTTATGATAATGCAAGCTGTTTTCATGGAAATGTGAGCAAAATCAAGTGAGTTTCTACTCAAAAATGCTTTAAATAGCTCATATACAACCAATGAAATCCATTAACATATCTTTTACAATCGTCAAAATTTTTATATTTGCAATCAGTTCTTAAAAAAAATAACACATGAATATTTATTTAATCATTCCGGCTATTTTGGCCGTAATTGGATTAGTGTACATGGGCATAAGATATGCCTGGGTGCAAAAACAAGACACAGGTGAAGAGAATATGCGCACTATTGCCCGCCACATCAAGGAAGGTGCAATGGCGTTTCTTGCCGCTGAGTATAGAATTCTACTCATTTTCGTAATCGTAGCCGCCATCTTACTGGGCGTAGTATCCTTTCTAGTACCTACCACACCATGGCTCATAGTGCCGGCATTTGTGATAGGGGCATTGTTCAGTGCTATCGCGGGTAATATAGGTATGCGCGTAGCCACAGATGCCAATGTTCGCACCACCCATGCTGCTAGAACCAGCTTACCAAAGGCTCTAAACATCTCATTTGGAGGTGGTACAGTAATGGGATTGGGTGTAGCAGGACTTGCTGTTTTTGGGCTTAGTGTACTTTTCATCATCATGCTTTTGGTGATGCAAAATGATGCATTGAGCTTTGTAGATGGTATGACTATGGTCTTAGAAGCACTCGCAGGATTCTCATTGGGTGCAGAGTCTATTGCTCTTTTTGCACGTGTAGGAGGTGGTATATATACCAAAGCCGCTGACGTTGGGGCAGACCTAGTAGGAAAAGTGGAAGCAGGAATTCCGGAAGATGATCCGCGTAACCCTGCTACCATTGCAGACAACGTGGGCGACAACGTAGGAGACGTGGCAGGTATGGGTGCAGACCTTTTTGGGTCTTATGTAGCCACGGTACTTGCTGCCATGGTGCTTGGAAATTATGTGATCCGTGATATGGGTGGCAGCATTTCAGATGCCTTTGGTGGTATGGGACCAATCTTGCTACCGCTTTTCATTGCAGGTGTAGGGATTATTTTCTCTATTTTGGGTACGTTTTTCGTGCGTGTTAAAGACAATTCTGCGAAAGAATCTCAAGTACAAAACGCACTCAACATGGGCAACTGGGCCTCTATTGCGCTCACTGCCATTGCATCATTCTTCCTGATTCGTTGGATGTTGCCGGACACACTACAAATGGTGTTTTTTGGTGAAAACCTAGACGCTGCAGGCAATGCACTTGCCATGAGTGTTGACTCAATGCGCGTGTTCTATGCCGTGCTTGTGGGCTTATTTGTAGGATTTGCAATTTCATATTTCACAGAATATTACACTGCATTGGGCAAAAAACCCGTGCTTAGTATAGTAGAAAAGTCGGCTACAGGAGCCGCAACCAATATTATTGCAGGATTAGGTGTAGGTATGATTTCTACCTTTGCGCCAATTCTCCTTTTTGCAGGCGCCATTTGGGGAGCCTATGCGCTTGCAGGATTTTATGGAGTTGCTATAGCAGCCTCTGCCATGATGGCTACCACAGCCATGCAGCTTGCCATAGACGCATTTGGACCAATTGCAGACAACGCAGGTGGTATAGCAGAAATGAGCCAGCTACCCAAAGAAGTACGCTCACGCACAGACGTGTTAGACTCCGTGGGTAACACTACAGCCGCTATAGGTAAAGGATTTGCCATAGCATCCGCAGCGCTCACAGCACTTGCACTTTTTGCTGCCTATGTCACATTCACAGGTATTGATGGTATCAATATCTACAAGGCAGATGTGCTTGCAGCACTATTTATTGGAGGTATGATACCGGTAGTATTCTCTGCACTCGCCATGAACTCCGTGGGCAAAGCAGCCATGGAAATGGTAAATGAAGTGCGAAGACAATTCCGTGAAATCCCTGGGATTTTGGAAGGTACAGGACAGCCGGAGTATGGCAAATGTGTAGAGATTTCTACCCAAGCAGCTTTGCGCCAAATGATGTTGCCGGGAGCCATAGCCATCATATCACCCATCATCATAGGATTCATCATGGGTCCGGAAGCATTAGGTAGCTACATGGCGGGTGTAGCCGTGAGTGGCGTGCTTTGGGCCATATTCCAGAACAATGCTGGTGGAGCTTGGGACAACGCCAAAAAATCATTTGAGGCAGGCGTAGAAATCAATGGCGAAATCACATACAAAGGTTCAGATGCCCACAAAGCAGCTGTGACAGGTGACACCGTGGGTGACCCGTTCAAGGATACATCTGGTCCGTCTATGAACATCCTCATCAAGCTCACATGTCTTGTTGGTTTGGTCATAGCGCCAATCCTCGGTAGCATGTATGGCGTAGGACATGGACACGGCACACACCCGGCAGTAGGTGCGCACATGACCACTGCAGAGCTGGCCAAAGTGGGCGTTCGCGCAGAAGGTAGCGAACTCGATGCTTATGGCAACTATGTATATGAAGTAGGACCTATGACAGATTTGAGACTGCCAGACGGTACCAATGTACGCGTTTCTGAATATGGAGTAGAGAGAAAACTCTATGAAGCATTGACAGAGAGCGCTTATGACCCAGCGCAAGAATCGCAAAATTACCTCACGCTAGATCGCACATATTTCCAGACAGGGAGTAGCAACATGTCGCCAAACCACCTAGATCAGTTGCAGAGCATAGCCCAATATTTCAAGTCGTTTCCCAACATGCAGCTACGCATCGCAGGCCACACAGACAAGACGGGTGATGCAAATGCCAATAAGGCTCTAGCGCAGCAGCGTGCACAGGCCGTTCATGATCAACTTGTGCAGTACGGCGTACCGGCAGCACGTTTGAGCACAGAGTCTTTTGGTCATGATAAGCTACTGTGTGAGGAAGATACATCAGACCGTTGCAACGCCATCAACAGACGAGTAGCCATACTCATTACACAAAAGTAATCCCAGCATTACACCCTAAAAAAGACGTTCATTTGAGCGTCTTTTTTTTTATTTTTTTGGGCGGTTCCCAATTGCCCATAAAACCTATTTTCAAAATTTATAGGAAGTTTTATGGGCAATTGGGTCGGTATCCGGCTATTAGTTCGCAGTTGGCAGCTGGTTCATTGACGCCTCAGCGGGTTTTACCAACCCCGCTGAGGCGCAATTCACAGCAGCTGCCAATTCTGCTCACTAGCCGCCTACTCCCTACCGCGATGCGTTGGTAGGTTTCACGGCAGTAGATGTGGCTAAGAAAACATTCGTGATAGCTTCAATACCCCATATGCCTAAACCCAAAAACCTAAAACTAGTGCCGCTAGAAAATGCAAGCTCATGGCCTCACATAACATAACATGGATGATAGTGAAATCATGTAACCAATTGTAGAACAAGTCAGTAAATATCAAATGCCAGTGACGATCATCTCTCTTGGAAAGAAAAAGAGAAAGAAGCGATTTTAAGAAACAATGCGCCAAGCATATTGGCACTAATTCACAGCGTTTGATACAGATATGCCAATTTATTTATGTGCATCTACACATTTTCTTGATTGGAATCAAAAAAAAGTAACCATGCATGCGCTACTATAGAAAGTCATTTTGAGCGTTTATTTGTAAAAATGGCAATCATCTGGCGATGAAAAGAATAGGACTATATATAATCATGGGTGAACACAAAACATTTATGCCCGGGCACATCTACTCCATACCAATATCATAAAGCACATTGCCCAAAAAGTATAACACACATGCCAGAAGCACTACCCGCAGGCATGGTTATTCAAAACGCATCAATTTTTGCTATTACTGGTAAAGTATATGGCAAGCATTTCTGATTTGAAACTCCCGTAGGTGATGCTATAATAAATATACCAAAACATACCCCACAAAAGAGGTACAAAAATAACTATTTGAAAAATGAATTGAACCTCTTGGAAAAAAGATGCCAATAAAACCGGTAATAGAACACCCACAAGATAGGCTAAAATAAAATTTGCCATAACATTGCCAATACTCTTCTCAAATGACCTCTGCCATATGCCTGTAATAGGATTGAAAGGCATAAGTGCATTTTTGAAACTGAGCATGTTGTTTTCTTCTGTAATCACTACCCTAAAATTATACCTAAGGTGTACTATAAGACTATCATTTTCTATTTGAAACTTATATTGGTTTAGAGTCAAGTATTTAATCAGCTTTTGCATAGGAATTTTGTTTGATGCCAAGTAGTCATTAATACCTACTGAGAAACCGAAATCAATCTATTTGGTTTATCATTATTGAATATGCCGCACCAAAAATATTCCCCGCTACGGGTACTAAAGATCCCAATAATCCTCCAACAACAGAACCAAAAGCATCTGCAATGATGATATCATTATTCCCGCGTGTATTTATTGCATACAGTTCTTTTTCCTCCCAAAAAGCCTCTGAAGCGTCAAGCGTACTTATAAAAATTGCTATATTTATTTGTTCAATTTTGTTTTTTGGAACATATTCATTTATCTTTTGTCTTATAGTATTGGGTGAGGAATTTTCAGTGTACAAAGTCAAAAATAATTCTCCAAGTTTCTTAGATACGATACCCTTTTCTATAAAAAATTGTAAGTTATAAGTTATTGAACTACTTATACTTTCAACATCTTTGAGTTTGGATAATTCTGCTTTTAGAGTTTCCAACATTTCATCGGAAAGTTCCGTCTCATCTTCTACGTTTTGTTCTTTCAAAAAAGCAACTGCGCTATCTACATACCAGGACATATTGGCAGCATTGATTTTGCCATCATAATTGGATACTAATAGATTGTGCCAATGTCCAACTCTATAGGCGTTTTCAAGTTGTTTTTGTAAATCAACATCATTTCCAGTATTTTGCATACTCACATTCTCTTTTGACTGGGATGATACATCTTCTGCCATACATAAATTGAAGAATGTAAAGGGTAACACAAGAAGCATGGTTAAAATCAAGTTTTTCATGATAAAAAAGTTTTTAAAAATGCCTACCCTCTTCTTTTAAGTCTTTTTTTCGGCTTCCTCAGACTGCGAGATTTTCATTATAGAACTCTTTTGTATTGCTTTTTATAAGTTTCTTTACAATAAATCAGAGTTACAGTAAACGAGTTTCACATGAAAACAGGGACCAAAATATCTGCCTATTTTTCAAATATATAGAAATTTTTGGAAACACCAAAATCTGGTAATCCAAAATTCAAATGCAAACTCACATTATTTTTTGGAAACAAATCATTTTCACAATCAACTATTACTCATTAAAAAAAATATAAGTTACCTATTGTGTTACTGAGCTGGAGTAGGTATCTTGTGCTGGTAGTGCATAAATTGATTTTATTGAAAAGCTCATGGAAGAAAAAGTATTTTCAGCCAGATAGACGTTTCTAGAAAGTATATAAAAAAAATAACTCAAATTTGGAGAAAAAACCTCTTTATAGGAAATATTTAAGGTGTGTGAAGGGGCAAAAACTTGCAAATTGACACAAATGCACTGGGAAAACCTTTGGCTAAAAAAAAGTGGCATTACGCAGCCACGTATTGCAGTGGAGCCAATGGCTTATAAGCGTTTCTCAAAGGCAAATTACGCAAATTATCTTTTTTTTTATTGTATGAAAAAAAATTGGTTTGAATTTATTCGCCAAAGGCTTTGCTCTTTGCTACTAGAGCAAGGGTTTTTGAAGTAGGTATCTGCGTGATATGCGGTGTCAAGAGGCAGATGTATGGCATGCTGTATGCGATAATCTTTTACAGCAACTTCAAGTAGCAGGTCGGATGTAAAGACCCAAATATTTGAAGATATTGCGTGTGTGCGATCACCGCGGCAGGTGGGAGGCATAAAAGCCCGCAAAGCTGCAAAACCATTGCAGGAAGAGGCAATACAGATTTGAAGGCATGAAAATCCTGTATTGCCTACTGACTGCGGTTTTGCAGCTGCGTACTTGTTGCCGTACACCGACCCTTTTTTGGGCAAATGTACTGCCGGTTATTAATTGAGTATGTACGAGGATTTTGGAGTTTTCAGTGGATGGAACTCCAAATGATCATGCCCAAAAAGGGTGCCGCCCAAATAAAAAAAAAAATTCAAGAATAGGCTAAATTCAAAGTTTTCGAGATAAAATTCACATTGATACTATATCAAAACATACCCAACTTTGATGCGAATGAGTAATTTAATGGGTTAATTTATAATGTTTTACAATCATATAAATTGATTTTTTACCTTGGTTTCTCTCTCATGTGTCTGATATTGAGTGAGATATAATTTATAAAAATGGAATTTTAGTGCGAAAAAGTGACATGGCCAAAAGGTTTTTGTGAAAAAAAGTTTCCGATAAGTGTATTTGCGTAAAAATAAAGTTAAGAAAGCTATGCGTGCTGCATATTAATCACTTGAGTGTGAAAAAGTGATTCATTAACGAATTCATTCTGTTGGTTTTATCCATGTGTAAAATGCCTAGTAAAATGTGAAAAGTTTCTTGGGAGTTATTTTTTACTTCGAAATAGTAAAAGTAATTTTGCACAATCAATAAAAAATGTATTTTTAACAAATAGAAACAACATAATTCATGAAGAAGGTAGGAATTTTATTCGGAAAAGAAGACACATTTCCTTGGGCTTTGATAGACCGTATCAATGATCTGGGTGCAGGTAAAGTAGAGGCTGAGCCTGTGATGATAGACAAGGTGGAGCAAGGTATGCAAACTGGGTATGACGTGATTTTTGACAGAATCTCACAAGATGTACCATTTTACCGTGCTTATTTGAAAAACGCTGCTTTGATGGGCACCGCTGTGATCAACAATCCGTTTTGGTGGAGCGCTGATGAGAAGTTTTTCAACAATTGTCTTATGACTCAGATAGGTGTTCCTGTGCCTAAAACGGTTTTGTTGCCGAGCAAGGAGCGTCCGGATGATACCGGAGAAAAGTCTTTCCGCAATATGAAACTCCCTTTGGATTGGGAATATATCTTTGACTACATTGGATTCCCGGCATATATGAAACCACACTCTGGCGGTGGATGGAAAAGCGTGTATAGAGTAGAAGACATGCATGACTTATTCCAAAAGCATGATGAAACGGGTCAACTCGTGATGATGCTTCAAGAAGAAATCCAGTTTGATGACTATTATCGTGTGTACTGCATAGGCCGTAAGTATGTGAAAATCATGCCTTATGAGCCGAGAAATCCGCATCACTTGAGATACCAAACTGAGCCTAAAACTACGGGTGAAGATCACAAGAAATTGATGGAGCAAATCACTGAGCTTACACTGAAAATCAACAATGCATTGGGTTATGACTTCAACACAGTAGAATTTGCTTTGCGTGATGGTGTACCATATGCTATAGATTTCTGCAACCCGGCACCGGATGCTGATGTACATTCTGTGGGTCAAGAAAACTTTGATTGGGTAGTGCAACATGCTGCAAAATATGCTATAGAATTGGCAGAGAGTCATGAGCCTGGTAAGAGCAATGTAACTTGGGGCAACTTTGTGAAGGATGCACAGGAAGACAAGTCTGCTGAGGCGAAACCGGCAGCTAAAAGAACGCGTGCCACTACTAAGGCCAAAACGGCAACATCTGTTGCGGGCGCAACAAAAAGTGCAGCTAAGCCGGCCGCAAAAGCCAAAGCAGCCAAAAAACCGGTGGCAAGACGCACCAAAAAGAGTTAAAATAAGTACAGGTAATAAACCAATTTTTGCATGCACAGATTTACGGTAGGTATAGAAGAAGAATACCAGATCATAGATCCTGAAACACGTGAGTTACGTTCTCACGTTTCCAAGATTATTGAAGGAGGCCAGACGATTCTCAAGGAGAAAATAAAATCCGAAATGCACCAAGCCGTGATAGAAATGGAAACGGGCATTTGCAGCACTGTGCGTGAGGCTGGTGAGGAGATCAAATACTTGCGGCGCAATCTTTTACAGATTGCGCAAGCGCAGGGTTTGAGAATTGGAGCAGCGGGTACGCATCCTTTTTCGCATTGGTTTGATCAAGATATCACCGTGCATCCAAGATATGAGGAAATCGTAAACGAAATGCGCGATGTTGCTCGTTCCAACCTCATTTTTGGTTTGCATGTGCATGTAGGTATACCAGATAGAGAGGAGGGAATGAGATTGCTGAACACGGCAAGATACTTCCTTCCTCATATTTATGCGCTGAGTACCAATTCACCTTTTTGGCTAGGTAGAAACACGGGATTCAAATCATACAGATCCAAGGTTTTTGACAAATTTCCAAGGACCGGTATTTCACCATATTTTTCTAGTGTAGCGGAGTATGATGAGTTTATAAGGATATTGGTGAAGACCAACAGCATAGACAATGCAAAGAAAATTTGGTGGGATTTAAGGCTACATCCTTTTTACCCAACAGTGGAGTTTCGCATGTGTGACATGCCTATGCGCATAGAGGAAACTATATGCGTAGCAGCTCTCATGCAAGCTGTTATGGCAAAAATTTATAAATTGCACCAGCAAAATCTTACATTTAGAGGTTATCGCAGAGCGCTTATCTCAGAAAACAGATGGCGTGCAGCACGTTATGGTAAGGATGCTATGATGATAGATTTTGGTCGCGAGCAAGAAAGAAACTTCGCAGAGTTGATAGAAGAGTTGCTGGAGTTCATAGACGATGTAGTAGATGAATTGGAAAGCAGAGATTTGGTAAACTATGTGTGGGAGATACTCAAAAACGGTACAGGTGCAGACAGGCAACTGGCAGTATATGAGTCAACCGGCGACTTGAGTCAAGTAGTGGATCTTATCATACAAGAAACCTCTTGTGGACTAATATAACTGAAGTTGAAATTGAGAATAGCCATATTAGACTTAAATGACGGGAAACCCAATCAAGGCATGCGCTGTATTACGCAGCTCGTGCAACAATTTTTAGACAAACCTGAATATCAAGGTGCCTATCAGATTTTTGAAGTGAGACAAGAAAATCAGGTGCCGGACATACAGGATTTTGACATTTTTATAAGCAGTGGTGGTCCAGGATCTCCATATCCTGCAGGGCTTCCGTGGGAAAACAAATTTGATCAATTTCTTGATGCCTTGTATATCCACAATCAGACGCAGGACAACAAGAAGTATGCATTTCTCATCTGCCATTCTTTTCAATTGGCATGCTACCATTGGCAACTGGGCAACGTATCGCCTAGAAGATCTACCTCTTTTGGCATAATGCCGGTACACAAGACAGTAGAAGGCGCAATAGAGCCTTTTTTTCACGGGCTTTCTAATCCGTTCTTTGCGGTGGATTCCAGAGATTTCCAGGTTATAGAACCCAATGATGAAAGACTGGAACAAATGGGTGCTAAAATAGTTGCGCTTGAGAAGTTTCGCCCACATGTGGCACTGGAAAGGGCTGTAATGGCAATACGATTTTCTGATGAGATATTTGGCACGCAATTCCATCCGGAGGCTGATGCTCCGGGTATGCGTTACCACTTCAGCTTACCAGAGAAAAAAGTGGCCATAATTCAAAAATTTGGTGCTGAAAAATACAATCAGATACTCAACCACTTGAATGATGAAGATAAAATCACACTTACCGAAAGTGTGATAATACCTACATTTTTGGAAATGGCGGCTGAGGGCATTCATGAACAACACTTGGTAAGTAGTTTTTAACAATCCCATCCATCACTATGATCAAAGATAAAAGAGAGCAGGTCAATAAAGCTTTTTCGGCAGAGAAATATGATAAAATCAAGGATTATTTTCAGAAAAATGAACCTTATATTGCTCGTTTCCGCATCAGCGAGACACCAATTTTTCTCGACAAACAATTTGGCGAAAAATTGCATAGTGCTTGTGAGTCTATCATAGATCAGATTGAGTCCGGAGGTATTGTAACACCAAAAGATGTTCCCTCACAACTCGATGTACCACGAGACAATTCTCGTTATCATTTTCTGGCAATGGATTTTGGGATTTGCGAAAATCAAAATGGCGAATTAGAGCCACAATTGATTGAGCTACAAGCTTTTCCTTCTTTGTTTTATTACCAAATGCATTTGGCAGATCAATATCAAGAAAATTTTCAATTAGATGACTCATTGAGCGTGCTGCCTAATCAAAAATTTGACAAAGAGAAGTACAAAGACATGATGCACGACATCATTGTTGCAGATGTTCCTGAGGAGAACGTCATTCTCATGGAAATCAATCCTAAGCAACAAAAAACGGCAATTGATTTCCTTCTCACTCAAGATCACCTAGGTATAGAAATAGTGAATCTGTCTGAAATCTGGAATGAAGGGGATGATTTGTATTACATAAAAGAAGGAGTGCAGACGCCTATTTATCGCATATACAATCGTGTGATTTTTGATGAATTGGAAAACACAAAAGACTACAATCCACAATTCAAACTTACGCAATGCTCAAATATGGAGTGGATCACTCACCCCAACTGGTTTTTCAAAATATCTAAAACTTTGCTGCCTAGATTGAAGCATGAATTTGTGCCAAAAGCTTTTTTTGCAAACGAGTTTCCCGCTACTGAATCGCTCAATGACTACGTGCTGAAACCGCTGTTTTCTTTTGCAGGTAAAGGTGTGAACATTCACCCAGAGCAAAAAGATCTTGATGAACTTGAAAATCCGGAAAATTATATACTTCAGCAGAAAGTACAATATGCCGCGATTTTTCAAGATCCGGACGGAGAAATGGCCAAAGCAGAAATCAGAATGCTCTATATATGGCCAAAAAATGAGAAACGTCCAGTGCCGGGAATTAATCTTGTGCGCATGACCAAATCAGAAAAAGTGAATGTGGATCACTTGGGTCAAGAGAAAATATGGACAGGTAGCAGCATTGCTTTTTTTGAGTCTTAGATTCAATAGTAAATTTCATTACATTAAATTTGCATTTTTTGCAGCACCTTTTGGCGTTGCAAAATGATGTAAAATGAAAATTATATGAATTTTGAGCATGATTTGCTTACGCAAATGAAATGGCGATATGCTGCCAAAAGATTTGACAGCAAAAAGAAACTATCACAGCAGCAAATGGACTATTTGCTTCAAGCCATACATTTAGCTCCAACCTCATTGGGTTTAGAAGCCTATAAGATTCTAGTGATCTCAGATAAAGAAAAGCTTGAAGCGCTGGGAAACATTACCTTCAATCAAAAGCAGATCCCAACCTGTAGTCACTTACTTATTTTTTGCCACAGAACAGATATATCTGAGCAGAGCATTCGCAAGCACGTGCACTATATGGAAGAAGTTCGAGGTCTTGAGAAAGGTAAATTAGAAAGATATCGAGAATCTTCAACGCAATTTGCCATGGGAATGAGCGAAGAGAGAAGAGAGCATTGGCTAGAAAATCAAGTATATATAATTTTGGGTGCCGCCATCACGGCATGTGCATATATGGGTATAGACAGTTGCCCAATGGAGGGCTTCAATGCTGCTTTACTCGATGAGCATTTGGGGTTGGCAGAAAAGTCTTTGCACTCTGTTGTAATGTTGCCTGTCGGGTATCGTACACCGGAAGATGCGCTGCAGTTTGCTGCAAAAGTACGCTACCCGGAAAGTGAAATGACAGAATGGATATAAATCTTACATTTGTTTCATGAAAAAGTTAGCCTTGCATTGGCAGATCATGATTGGTATGGTCTTAGGGATTTTGTTCGGATTCGCCATGGGATTTTGGGGATCAGGAAAACAATTTGTTTTAGATTGGATTGCGCCTTTTGGTGCAATTTTCATCAAGCTATTGAAACTTATTGCAATTCCGCTTATCCTCGCCTCTTTGATTAAGGGTATATCTGATTTACAAGACATTTCCAAATTCAAAAATATAGGTATCCGTACTATTGGCATTTATATGATGACAACTGTGATAGCAATAGTTATCGGTCTTATCATTGTAAATGTTATCGGTCCCGGAAGAGGAGTGGAGCAGTCTACCATTGACCAGCTTACAGCTACTTATGCTTCACAAGAAAGCGTTACCGGGAAATTAGATACCGCTTTGGTGCAACAAGAAACTCCACCCTTGGAGTTTTTGGTAGACATGGTTCCAGACAACGCTATCGGCGCAATGTCAGACAATAGTCTCATGCTGCAGGTGATTTTCTTTTCAATTTTTCTGGGAATAAGCATGCTTTTAATCAAACCAGAGCAAGCCAAACCATTGAAAAACTTCTTCGACTCGCTTAATGAAGTGATTCTAAAAATGGTAGATCTCATAATGCTTACCGCTCCATTTGCAGTGTTTGCTCTTTTGGCGCAAGTTGTAGTTAGTGCAGAAAGCCCTGAAATATTACAGAAATTACTGATATATGGAGGTACTGTCTTATTAGGGCTATTAATTATGATTTCTGTGTATATGATACTACTGTGGGTATTTGCGAAAAAGAATCCAGCTTGGTTTTTGAAAGGAATTGCTCCGGCACAGCTATTGGCATTTTCTACTAGCTCTAGTGCAGCGACATTACCGGTAACGATGGAGCGCGTAAACGAGCATTTGGGCGTAGATGAGGAAGTAAGTAGTTTTGTATTGCCGGTGGGTGCAACCATCAATATGGATGGTACCAGCTTATACCAAGCGGTTGCAGCAGTTTTCATTGCTCAGGCTTTGCATTTCCCTTTAGACTTACAAGATCAGCTCACTATAGTACTCACGGCACTATTGGCTTCTATTGGCTCTGCTGCTGTGCCAGGTGCCGGGATGGTAATGCTGGTTATAGTACTTGAGTCCATAGGTCTGCCGGCGGATAAGTTGGCAATAGGTTTAGCTTTGATTTTTGCAATTGATAGACCATTGGATATGTGCCGTACGGTGGTAAACGTGACGGGTGATGCAACGGTGTCAGTATTAGTGGCAAAATCTGTAGGTAAATTAGGGATGCCACGCGTTAAAAATTGGGATGATCATTATGCACCAAAAACTGAAGTCTAAAGTGAACCTACAAGAATATATTCAAAAAGGGGTAGATTTTGATACCTATTTACAGCAAACTGAGAAAGTTGCAGAAGCAGGTACAGATGAATTGGTGGAATATTACGTAATAAATTTGGCCAGAATGCGGCGAATTTATAAAACTGTAAATCCGGAGGAGCAACAAAAACAAGAACTTCTCGGAATCAACCAAAAAATTACTTTTTTAGTGATTTCTGAAGGTTGGTGCGGTGATGCTGCTCAGATAATTCCTGTTGTAGCTAAAATGGTTGATGCTTCTGAAAACCTAGAATTGTCTATTGTTTATAGAGATGAAAATCCAGAACTCATGGATGAGTATCTCACCAATGGTTCTAGGTCTATTCCAATAATTATTGGAGTTGACGAAAATGGCAACGAAATCATGAAATATGGCCCACGACCCAAATGGGGCGAGCCTATCCTACAAGCATATAAAGATGGTGAGTTTTCAAAAGAAGAATTCTTACTAACTTTGCAAAAAACTTATACCCGAGACAGAGGGGTAAGTATTATAAACGAAATACTAGAACATTTAAGAACAAATCATGAATAAATTTATAATTATACTCCTGGCTTTCATAGCCTTCACTGCTTGTGATCAGAAGACAGAAACCACCACTGTACAGCCTGTAGAAACACCGCCATCGGCGCCTGTAGAGCAAGCACCGGCAGAAGTGCCACCTACAGCGGTTGTCAATGAAAGTGCGCCAGCGTACATGAATGTTGGGCTCAAAGGCTTCAAGGTTCCGGATACCAATCTTTCAAGCACAATGGGTGAGGTTGTTTTCATCAATTTCTGGGGTAGTTGGTGTGGTCCATGTCGTATGGAGATGCCAAGTATTCAAGCACTATATGATAATTATGGTGATAAAGTGAAGTTTGTAACTATTGCCGTAGAGCGCAGACCTGGCGCTCATATAGAGTACATCAATTCCAATGGTTTCACATTTCCTGTGTATGAGGCCACTGATCCTATAGAAACAGATCTGAAACCTAAAGGTTTCCCTACAACTTTGATTCTTAACAAGAAGGGAGAAATAGTGGTGAAAGATGTTGGAGCTGCAGATTGGAACGCTAAATCAGTTCATGAAATTTTAGACAGACTTCTTGCAGAACCGGCATAATAGTATAGAGCCAAAAGAATACCTTGAATTTGATTCTCTCTGATTACAAAATTAAGAGAACTCTTTAAGCAAAGAAAATCCCAAGTGTTGCAACATCGCTTGGGATTTTTCTTTTGACAAAAAGTAAATTTTTTCACATCCTGAGACTTTTGAATAATTGATTTGAGAAAAAGAAATCGTCATTTGAACTAATT
>JAUNRT010000117.1 GCA_030535475.1 Weeksellaceae bacterium
TACATCTTATTGCATTTTGCTGTATTTTGATTAGGAAACATTAAACAAGTTCAATTAAAACGCATCACACTTTGGCAAAGTTTAACTAAGCAGAGACCGAAACTTTGCCAAAGTTGTTCTTTCAACAATTTAAAATTCAACATCAACAATTTTGCTTCTTTTACCCGGTAACTTTGGCAAAGTAAATCTTTCAATTGGCAAAAAACTAAGTCACTAAGAAAACAATTCACTAAGAAAACGCTTTACTGACAAACAACGGTCACTGAGGGTTTTTTGTGCCAGAAATCGCAATAAAAATCACCAAATCCGTCACTGCACAAAAAATGTCTCGAAGTGACGAACTTTTGTATCCTCTGTTTCTCGTGGCTTCGAGACAATTTTGCTAGCGCAAAATCCCTCAGCCACCGTATTCTCCCCACGGTCACTGAGGGTTTTTTTGTGCCAGAAATCGCAAGAAAAACTACCAAATCAGTCACTGCACAAAAAATGTCTCGAAGTGACGGGAGAATATACTACTTTGCCAAAGTTGCGAGGAAAAGCAAAGACCTGATGCAAATTACCGTAGTAAAAAATTAAGACGCATCACACTTTGGCAAAGTTTAACTAAGCAGAGACCGAAACTTTGCCAATGTTGTTCTTTCAACAATATAAAATTCAACATCAGCAATTTTAGTTCTTTTACCCGGTAACTTTGGCAAAGTAAATCTTTCAATTGGCAAAATCCCTCAGCCACTAAGAAAACAATTCACTAAGAAAACGCTTTACTGACAAACAACGGTCACTGAGGGTTTTTTGTGCTAGAAATCGCAATAAAAACCACCAAAACCGCCACTGCACAAAAAACGTCTCGAAGTGACAAGTATAAAAAAATTCCAAACCTCATTAGCGAAGCTAATCGGCCTTGGCGGTTGGCCGCGGCAGGTGGGAGGCGGTTACCCCGCAAAGCAGAACCTGCAAGCAGGAAGCGCCAAAGCCAATTGACGGCAGGAAAATTGAGCTTTGGCGACTGACTGCGTAGGGGCTGCTGCGGAGTAGTAGCCGTACACCGACCCTTTTCCGGGCAATTTTATGAATGTTTTGTTGGAAATTCCCGCGATTTTATTCTCAAATAACACAACTGAATAGCTCTTGCGTTTCTTGCCCGGAAAAGGGTGCCGCCCAAATAAAAAAAACAATGAATTGAAGCAAAATGTATGGGTATTATTTAATCCTTCATCAATTACAATACAATCGCAAATTTTCAATTTTCAATGGAAAAAATGCGTGCCGCTCAAATAAAAAGTATTCTGTAGAAAGTTGCCACTGATTTCCGATTTTCCTGTCTCTTGGGAAAAGGCCGTACCTTTGCAGGCAGAATTTTGCTTATGGATTTCAATATCACCAACTGGGATGTAAATCAAATTTCTCACCTTCTGATTGCGTATTCGCTGAAATTGGTTGGTGCGATTCTCATAATGGTGGTGGGTTTTTGGCTGGCGGGAAGGTTGGCAAAACTGGTGGGTAGAAATCTGCGCCACACGGGTATGACGCTGTCTCTGCAACGGTTTTTGCAGAGCCTGATGAGTATGGGGCTGAAGATTCTGGTGCTGTTGGTGGCTATGAACACGGTGGGCTTTGAAATCACGGCTCTGGTAGCCTTGCTGGGTGGTCTGGCAGTGGGTATAGGCATGGCGCTGCAGGGAAGTTTGAGCAATTTTGCCGGGGGTATTTTGATTCTGCTTTTTAAGCCTTTTAAGGTGGGCGACTTTATAGAGGTGATGAACCGTGCCGGTACGGTAGAGGAGATCACGGTGCTGAACACCGTGCTGCGCATGCCGGATTTGCGCACGGTGATTTTGCCCAATGGAGCGGTGTTCAATGACGCGATTATCAATTTTTCCACTTTTGGGGTGCGCCGTGTAGAGGTGAAGATAGGTATAGGATATTCAGATGACTTTGATAGGGCTAAAGAGCTGCTAATCAATGTTATGAAAAACGAGCCGCTCTTGTTGGATGATAGGGAGTATGTGGTAGAAATTGATAGTTTTGGTGACAATAGCGTAGATTTGATGATGTTTGGCTACACGCGAACAGCAAATTTTGTGCGTGCCAGATGGAATTTGAATGCTGCAACCAAAAGGGCGCTAGATGAGCATGGGTTTAGCATTCCATATCCGCAGCGAGATTTGCACTTGGTGTCCGTGCCTGAAGGCTTTGCTATGAGCAGAAAATCACTTGATGAGCAGGGCAATCCACCGGTTGATAGGTAACGATCAATTGCACGTATTTTTATCCATAATTGAACTTTAAAAATCATATTTCTTTTGAATTTTGTAACTGTTTCTGAGCTGAGTAAATCATATGGCATACGCAAGCTGTTTGAGGATGTGAACTTCATAGTAAATGAAGGCGATTGCACGGCTTTGGTGGCCAAAAATGGGAGTGGCAAATCTACCTTGCTGAGCATAATCCAAGGCGTGGAGACTGCTGACAGCGGCTCAGTAGCCGTGCTGAAGGATGGGGCAGTGTTTGCGCTGGATCAAGGAGATGATTTTGAAGAGAATGAGACGGCCAGAGAGGTGATTTTTGGGCATGACAATGAGTTGCTACAACTGCTACACACCTATCACACACTACTGGATGAGGGTGTAAATGATGAGCGATTGACGGATGCTATTGCTGCAATTGAGGAGCGCAACGCGTGGAGTGTAGAGCACTTGATGCAGGAGATTTTTTCTCACCTAAAAATCGACTTTCTGGATGAGCCTATCAAAAATCTTTCCGGCGGGCAACGAAAGCGTGTTTCCTTGGCAAAATTTCTCACAGACATTTCTGTGCATCAAGGTCACCAATTGTTGATATTGGATGAGCCTACCAATCATCTAGACATAGAAATGGTGGAGTGGCTGGAATTTTTCTTGAACAAGGAAAACCGCACCATACTTTTGGTGACGCATGATAGATATTTCTTGGATGCGGTGTGCAATCAGATCCTAGAACTGGAAGACGAAACTGTGTACCTGCACCGTGGTGACTATGAAACCTATGTGCAAAACAAGGTGCAACGGGCAGAGAGCCAGCAATCTACCATAGACAAAGCTAGGAATCTGTACAGAAAAGAACTGGAATGGATGCGTCGGCAGCCCAAAGCGCGCACTACCAAATCCAAAAGCCGTGAACAGCGATTTTATGACACAGAAAAGGTGGCAAAACAACGTTTGGAGAATAAACAGCTCTTGCTGGAAATGCAAATGACACGCTTGGGCAACAAGATTGTGGAGTTTGATGAGGTGAGCTTTGGGTTTGGCAATAAGAAGATTTTGGATGAATTTTCATTTTCCTTTTCCCGCGGACAAAAACTGGGAATTATTGGCAAAAATGGCGTGGGAAAAACCACTTTTTTGAAGATTTTGGAAGATGAATTGCAGCCTGATTCCGGTAATATAGAGCGCGGTGACACCTTGGTTTTTGGACATTTTACCCAACAAGGCATTGCGCTGGATGACAATGTGCGCGTGATAGATTTCGTGACAGATATTGCAGAGAGTTTTCCGCTGGCAAGTGGCAATTACTTATCGGCCAGTCAGTTTTTGCAGCTATTCTTGTTTGAGCCTGCGCAGCAATATACACCCATTGCCAAGCTCAGTGGTGGTGAGAAGAAAAGGCTGCAACTGCTCAGCGTTCTATTCAGAAACCCCAATTTTCTCATACTCGATGAGCCTACCAATGATCTGGATTTGCCCACGCTCACGGTACTAGAAAATTTCTTAAACGAATACCAGGGATGCGTGCTGATTGTGTCTCACGATCGCTATTTTATGGACAAGGTGGTAGATGAGCTCATGATTTTTGAAGGTGAGGGCAAGGTATCCACCTTTTTGGGCACTTATACCGAGTATTTTATAGAGCAAAAAGCTTTGCAACAAGAGCAGCAAAAAGAAAAAGCGCCTGATATAAAGCCCAAAAGCAGAGACACCAATAAACTCACCTACAAAGAAAAGCGCGAGTTTGAACAACTGGAAAAAGATTTGCCCAAATGGGAAAGTGAAATCACAGCGCTTGAAGAGGCAATGAACATCCCGGAAACAGACTATGAGAAAATCACTGCGCTGTCAGAGCAATATGAAGCCTTAAAAAGCAAAATTGAATCAGCAGAATTTAGATGGCTGGAACTGTCTGAAAAAGAGGCATGAAAAGCCAATATTACTTTCGAGGCGTAGTAAAAAACTACATTTTATCCGGCTCATAACCTGATTGTTAAGCAGATATTGGATCTCTATAAACGTCATCTATTTGACACGCAACCGGCGCCGCAAATAAGCCCAAAAGGAAGTGTAAGTAAAAAGCCGACACAATAGCAGAGATTTTTTTTGGATTAGGAGCTAAATCCCGCTGCCCGCTGCAATCTTGCTCACCCACAGCCGCATCTGCCGTGTTTTGGGCACGTCCGCTATCGCTCCAGTACCCAAAACCCTGGCAGCTGCATAGGCTGTGGGTTTTGCAAGGATTTCCGCTCGCATCGGGGCTAGGCCAGCGGCGCAAAGGCCATTTTTGCTGCACACGCACCTGCACGCATGCACAGACGTTGCAACGCTTGTAGAGACGTTGCAATGCAACGTCTCTACAAGCGTTCCCGCAAACGTGCAATAAGAAAAAACGGCAACTGAGAAATAACGGTCACTGAGGGTTTTTTGTGCCAAAATCCGCAAAGAAAACAAGAATAGCCATCACTGCACAAAAAATGTCTCGAAGTGACGAAAAAGAATCCAATACTGACCAAACACTTTCACTGAGGGGTTTTTGCACTAAAAACCTCAAAGAAACCAAACAAAATCAGATTTACCCAAAAATGTTCCGAAGCGACGAATTTCTTACATATTCCTTTGCTATTCGTGGCTTCGAGACAATTTTGC
This sequence comes from Weeksellaceae bacterium, assembly GCA_030535475.1. Taxonomy (GTDB): domain Bacteria; phylum Bacteroidota; class Bacteroidia; order Flavobacteriales; family Weeksellaceae; genus JAUNRT01. Next base: position 4,893 of record JAUNRT010000117.1, read on the forward strand.
TATCGCAAAATCCCTCAGCCACCGTGTTTTCTTCACGGTCACTGAGGGTTTTTTGTGCCTAAATCCGCAATGAAAACAAGAATAGCCATCACTGCACAAAAAATGTCTCGAAGTGACGAGAACATGAAATCACTACTTTGGCAAATAATATTTTTCAAATTTACAAAGTGTCAAAAAAGATTTCAAAGCAAAGCTAAAAATCCAAAATGTTTTATTGCACCTTAGAAAATTATTCAATAAATTTATATTGTAGCAATTTATGCGCAAAAGAGCCTGTTTTCTTATAAAAGCTGCATATTGTGAACAGTACCAACCAAATGAATTGCAAAGCAACAGCAGGTAAGCACATTCTCATTCACCCGCAACTGGCAGTGGAGAGCAAGTATGCGTATGTGTATCAGCACAAAGATCATCTGGGCAACATACGCATGAGCTACAGCACCGACCCTCAGCAGCCAAATAAATTGGTGGTCTTACAAGAAAACCACACAGCTACGCTGGCAAGTTTCGATTTGGAAATTCTCAATTTCCAAAATCTCAATTGTCCCTTAGGCTTGCAACATCCCGGCTACAACATGGCCAAACGTGAACTGAAATTTACAGAGGAAACCCAAAGCGGCCAAGATGCCAATGAAGTTTATAAGGTAGTGAACGTGCCGTATGGGAAGTATCAGTATAAGTTTAACGGAAAGGAATGGCAGGAAGAGCTGGGGTTGAATTTTTATGATTATGGCTGGCGGAATTATGATGCTGCTATAGGGAGGTGGATGAATGTTGACCCGCTCGCAGAACAAACAGGACACGTCTACTCCAGCATGAACAACAATCCTGTGAACCTTGTTGACCCCGATGGCAGAGCGGCTTCGCCTATATATGATTCTGATGGTAATTTTTTAGGTGTGGATAGTCAAGGGTTTAAAGGAGATGTATTGGTAATGGATGCGGGCACATACCAAAATTTATCTGCTGGTGGATTACTTACTGTAAATCATGAAGAGGCAATGCTTTATGGTAATCATTTGGACAATTCTAACTTGAGCATGACCTCTCAAGCAAAGATTGAGAATCACATTGCAAATCAGTACAAAGGACCGATTGGAAGAAACCCTCTAATTCTAA
>JAUNRT010000118.1 GCA_030535475.1 Weeksellaceae bacterium
AATCTAAAAATCCTTCAAAATTCCTTCCCTAAGAAAAATTTGAGATCGGAAACAATGGTGAAATTCCAAACTATGTTCGCTGGTGCGAGCGCAAAAGGGATAGAAGCGGTAGCGCGCAAAGATGTATGGCTTTGGCAAAATGCGAGTGAGACGGGTTGAGTGCCGCCCAATCGGCACGAAAACCGGCGCAACCGCAATTTTGCAGCCATACAGCTGCGTACTACAAGCGGATAGCCCGGTCCCGGGAGCAAATTGCTGCGGCAGAGCAGCAGCAATTTGTCCCGGGATTTGCCCAAAAAATAATAAAAGAAAAAATATTGATAATTGCGTTGATAACTATGCTGTGAATGAGATGTGTTTTGGGTAATAATGTGTAGTTTTGTGTGATATGAAGGCAAATGCAATTGATTCTGAGGCTCTAAATGATTATTTAGAGGAGTTTGCGGCTGAGGAGCCGGCGCTTTTGCGTGAATTGCGTGAGAAGACTTATGCGGAGTTTGATGATGCGCATATGTTGTCCGGGCATGTGCAAGGCAGGCTGCTGAGTTTGATTTCTAAAATACTGAAACCCAAACACATACTGGAAATTGGCACTTACACTGGCTATGCTACGCTTTGCTTGGCAGAAGGTCTGGACACGGATGGGAAAATCACTACTCTGGACAAAAATGAGGAGTTGCAAAAGGTGTTTGATGGCTTTTTTGAGCGCTCTGGATATGCATCACAAATAAATTTTGTGGTGGGTAAAGCCAAGGATTATCTGCAAGATGCTGAGGATGAGTATGATCTGGTGTTCATAGATGCTGATAAGCGCGGCTACGTGGATTATCTAGACTTGGTGTTGCCAAAAATGCCTAGCGGTGGAGTGATTTTAGCAGACAATGTGCTATGGAAAGGAAAGGTATATGACGCTGATAAACAGGACAATATGACACAGGCTTTGCGAGATTTCAATGCATATGTGAAGCAGGATAAGCGTGTAGAAAATGTGATATTGCCGTTGCGTGATGGCGTAAATTTGATACGGAAAATATGAGTGTAGGGATTTGCCGGATTGCTGTGACTCCTATGCGCGCTGAGGCCTCTCACAGAGCCGAAATGGTGTCGCAATTGCTGTTTGGAGAGGCTTGTGAAATTCTGCATGAAGCAGGCGATTGGCTGCAGGTAAGAGGATTATATGATGACTATGAGGGCTATGTGGACGTGAAAGCCTTGGCCATTGTGGGTGACAATGATGATGCTGCTTTTGATGCTTTCACAGCAGATGTATGCAACCTGCTAATTGCGGATGATGGACCTCATATTTTACCTCTTGGTACGCCGGTACCGTCTATGGCACGCGGATTTGCAATGGGGAAACAGTTGGAAAACAATTATGTATATGAAGGGGAATATTTCTTGCCTGAGAATGTGAATGTTGTGGAAACGGCGCATATGTTTCTGAACACGCCGTATTTGTGGGGTGGGAAGTCAAGCTTTGGCATAGATTGCTCCGGGTTTGTGCAACAGGTGTATAAATTGCACGGTGTGAAACTGCCGAGGGATGCGTGGCAACAGGCTGCCCATGGTGAGGTGTTGAGTTTTTTGGAAGAGGGTGTAGCCGGTGATTTGGTGTTTTTTGACAATGAAGAGGGCAAAATCACGCACGTAGGTATGTTGCTGGAAGATAGGCAAATCATACATGCGCATGGCAAGGTGCGCATAGATGTGCTGGACCATGGTGGCATTTTTAACCGTGAGACTAAGAAGCATACGCATAAATTAAGGTTTTTGCGACATATTTCGCAGTAAATTGGCTGTAGGTTGTAGGACTGCACTCTGCAAAAGTTTGCTATCTTTGCCAACCAGATTTACAAAAGTAATATGTTTAATAGCAGGATTTCAAGGACAAGCATAAATCTGTATCTTGCCATAATTATCATTTTTTTACTGGTGCAATTGCTTTTTAGAGGCAGAGAGTTTTTTGACTTGCACGAGTATCAATTTTTACAGGCTACCGCTATAGCCAATGCATTTTTGGTGACCTTTACTATTGCAATTTTTACGGCGCATAATGTGTGGCAAGCTTCTAAAAATCCTAATTATAGTTTTTTATCCGTTTTTAAACTCGCTTTTTTACCGGCCTTCTTGGCTGGAAGTATGGCTATAATTTCTGTTTTTGCGTATTACCACTTTATAGATCCTATTGCTATAGATCAACTGAAACATGAATATCTAGACCATAGTTTGCTGCAAGCGAAGGGTATAGACAACTATGATGAGGTAGTGGCACAGGTGAATTCACCAGAAGTGCGAGGGTTTAGCCTATTGAATTTCAGAACGTTTACGTTCTTGCTTTTTGCCCTTTTGTTTTTCTGCTTTTCGCTGTCACTGATGTTTTCGTTTTTGTGGAAAGTAAAAAATACATCGTCCTGATGATTGAGGTATCTATAGTAATTCCATTGCTGAATGAGGCAGAATCTCTGCCTGAACTGCACCGCAGAATCCATGCGAGCCTTGCTCCAAAACACAGCTATGAAATCATCTTTATAGATGATGGTAGTACAGACAATTCTTGGGAGGTGATATCGCAACTTTCACAAGACAATGAGCATGTGAAAGGTATAAGGTTTCGCAAAAATTATGGAAAATCTCAGGCGCTGAATGCTGCATTTGAAGCAGCGAGAGGTGAAATTGTAGTGACAATGGATGCTGATCTTCAGGATTTTCCAGAAGAGGTGCCGGCTATGGTGGAGCGCATGCATAGAGAAAACCTTGATCTGCTATCTGGCTGGAAACAGAAGCGTCAAGACCCTGTAATGACCAAAAATATCCCTTCCAAATTATTTAATTGGGTGGCGCGCAAAACTAGTGGACTTGAGTTGCATGATTTTAATTGTGGCTTGAAGGCATACCGCCATGAATTGGTGAAAAGTGTAGAGCTGCGCAGTGATATGCACCGCTACATACCGGTGTTGGCCAAAAACTTGGGTTTTGCAAAAATTGATGAACAACGGGTGCAACACACTGCAAGAGTGCATGGTAGCTCAAAGTTTGGTAGGAGCCGTTTTGTGAACGGTTTTCTAGACTTAATCACACTCTGGTTTGTGGGGAAATTTGGACACAGACCCATGCATTTTTTTGGATTGCTGGGCAGTCTGATGTTTTTTCTGGGATTTGTAGTAGCGTTTTTCATTGGGGCAAAAAAAATTGTGATGCTACAGCAAGGCATTCCGGCGCGTTTGGTGACAGATGATCCTTGGTTTTATATAGCTCTCACGGTAATGATTATAGGTACTCAGCTATTTCTTGCCGGCTTTTTAGGAGAAATGATCATTCGCACCCAAAGCAACGCAAAGACCTTTGAGATACGTGAAAAAATTGGTTAATTGTTAAATTTTACCTATCTTCACATTCCAAAAATCATCTATGAGAGTATGCGTAATTTTGGTCTTGATAGTGTTGAGTTTAGCGTCTTGTTCACGCAGCATCGACGGCGAAGGTTCTGCTGAGGTAAACAGGAATTTTTCTATTGCAGATTTCACTGAAATTTCTGTGAATGGCAGTTTTTCTGTTACGCTTTTACCTGCAGATTCTGTTTACATTAGCGTGAATTCACACAAAAATCTTATAGACAATCTCTCTATCACCAATCGCGGGAGAAAACTCACCATTTCAGAAACGCATGAAGTAGATAGTCATGACAAATATGATATCTTTATATACTACATACGTGAGATAAATTCTATTGAAACCTTTGGCAGTGTGAATCTACAAACAGGTGGCACTTTGACTACCAACCGTCTGAAATTGCAAACCAAGGATTACTCAACTGTGAGTGAATTTCAATTGGATGCGAAAGATTTGGAAATAGAAAGCAGAGACAAATCAGAGGTGACACTACGTGGCAGTTCAAGAGCGGTACGAGTAAAAGCACGCGAAATGGCAACCGTGAATCTTGAAAATCTAAACACTCTCACTGCCGATCTGGATATGAGTGGCAAGTCAGAGGTAAACATCAATGCCAGCAATGAGCTGAAAGGTCGCGTTCTAGAAAACTCAGTACTCAATTACAGAAATGAACCTCAGCGCAATGTAGAATTGCGTGACCAAGGGTCAATCAACAAGTTATAACCTAAATTATATACCATGAAGGCAAATGAAAGAGCTAAGCTGTGGCTTAGTGAATCTTTTGATGCGGCTACGCGAGAAGAAGTGCAAAAATTGATAGACGCCGAATCTCCTGAAATTGAAGACAGATTCTACAAAAACATGGAATTTGGCACCGGAGGCATGCGCGGCATTGTAGGCGTAGGCACCAACAGACTCAACAGATACACGTTAGGTGCCGCCACACAAGGTTTGGCCAATTACTTGAAAGCTCAGGTACATGAGCCGGAAATCAAGGTTGCAATAGCCCATGATGTGAGACACAACAGTAGAGAATTTATGCAAATTGTAGCAGAAATACTCTCAGCCAATGGCATCCATGTATATATTTTTGATGGTTTCAGACCTACTCCGCTCCTATCCTTTGCGGTAAGAGAGCTGAATTGCCATGCAGGGATTGTGCTCACAGCCAGCCACAACCCACCTGAATACAACGGCTACAAAGTTTATTGGAACGATGGTGCGCAAATTGTGCCGCCACATGATGTTGCTATCATAGAAGAAGTGAACAATATAGAAATCGCCGACATTCAATTTGATGGCAATGAGTCTCTAATACATTTACTAGACCATGAAGTAGAAGACGCTTACATAAACGCTTGCGTGAAATATGGCGCCAGAAAGTCAATGCCTGGATATGTTCAACTGAAAATTGTTTTCACACCATTGCACGGCACCGCAGTTGCTGTAATGCCGGAAGCACTACGCAGAGCAGGCTTTGAAAATGTTTATATGGTAGAAGATCAGGCCGTACCTGATCCTAATTTCTCTACCGTTCGCTCTCCCAACCCGGAAGAGCCGGACGCACTGAAAATGGCTATAGAACTTGCAGAACAAGTGCAAGCAGATATTGTGATAGGCACAGATCCGGATGCAGACCGTTTAGGGATAGCTGTGAGAGATAGAGACGGAAAGTTTGTATTGCTCAATGGTAACCAAACAAACACCGTCCTTACTCGGTATTTGCTGGAAGAATGGGAAAATGAAGGCCGTATAGATGGCAATCAATTTATAGGAAGTACTATAGTTACCTCAGACATATTTCTGGATTTAGCAGAGAGATATGGAGTAGAGTGCAAACTCGGGCTCACAGGTTTCAAATGGATTGGTAAAATGATACGCGAAGCTGAGGGTAACCAGAAATTTATCTGTGGTGGAGAAGAATCCTTCGGGTTTATGGTAGATGACTTTGTAAGGGATAAAGATTCTATCACTTCCACACTCCTAGCCTGCCACATTGCCGCCAAAACCAAATCTCAAGGCACTAGTCTCTACAATTACTTGATAGAATCTTACATAGAAACTCAATTGTATGCAGAAGATCTTATCTCAATTGTAAAACCAGGCATGAGCGGAGCTGCGGAAATCAAAGAAATGATGGAAAATTGGAGACAAACACCACCAGAATCCTTTGGCGGAAGCAAGGTTGTTAAGCTCTTTGATTACAAAGAGCAAAGCTGTAGAGATCTCACAACATCACATAGTTCAACTCTTGATTTGCCAAAATCTGATGTGCTTATTTTCTACACAGAAGACGGAACCAAAGTGGCTGCAAGACCTTCTGGTACAGAGCCAAAGATCAAATTCTACTTTTCTGTGAAAAAGCCTTTCACCAATGAGCAAGATTTTGAGAAAGAGTACGCTCTTTTACGTCAAAAGATAGACAAACTCAAAGAAGAGGTTTCTTAAAAGTTGTGTTGTATTAATTGCAATCCTTCTTGCAAAATCATATGATAAGAAGCCGTCTCCATACTGAGACGGCTTTTTTGTGCACAATCCTGTCATCAAAAGTATATACAGGAAATCCTCACTTCATTCATAGTAA
>JAUNRT010000030.1 GCA_030535475.1 Weeksellaceae bacterium
ATCTACATCTTATTGCATTTTGCTGTATTTTGATTAGGAAACATTAAACAAGTTCCTTTTTTGGGTTAGCACACTACAAGATGTTTTTATAGAAAATGCCGTCTCCGGATTGTACGATTCTAAAATTTTGCGGGATTATCTGTTGTAATTAACCTAAAGGCTCGGGTTTTTGTTTGAACCATAGTTGGGAAAATTAAACGAACTTGAGTGTTTGAAAGACGATTAGTTTTTCTGCAGCATAATCAGCTGCCAGCAAAGATATTTGCTGAAAAAACGAGGACTGATAAGTATTGTAGAATCTCCCAATCAAGCGCCTTAACGGAGCTCCGCGGCAGGTGGTAGGCATAATAGCCCGTAAAGCGGGAGAGTGCTGCAGGAAGCAGGCCAAAAAGGTTTGTAGCTCCTGCGGAAAAACTTTTTGGCCTACTGACTGCCACTCTACCGCTGCGGACTTGTTGCCGTACACCGACCCTTTATTGGGCAATGTTTGTGGCGTTTTTCTATTGCGGAAAGTGAGTTTTTACTTGTTTCAAGGGGTAAATACCTCTCACGTCACTTGCCCAAGAAAGGGTGCCGCCCAAATAAAAATAATGTGCTGTAAGGAGAAAAAAAAATTCCGCCAGCGAAGAGGCTGACGGAATCTACAAAGTATATTAACCAATTAAAACTTACTGTGGTATGAGCATATATCTGCCGTCTAGGTCGTTGAACCAGATGTCATAGACACCGGCTGATACTACTATGTTTGGACCATTGAAGGTGGCTTGGCCGCCGAATGCTCCTGTTCCACCCCAGTTTACTCCCCAATCTGCGTTGGCACGGAACTTCATCTCATTGGAAGTGAGGGTGACGTTGTGCAGGTACCAGATATGCGGATTGAATGTGGACTGTGTCATAGGGGTGTCTGCTGCCCAATCGCCTGGTGTGGCATTGCCTATGATGCCTATGCTGTTGTATGTGGTAGCAGCTGATGCGTCATATGGCTCTATGCTGTAGGTGAGTGCAGTGGTGTTGAGTGTGAAGGTGTAATAGCCTGTGCCCGGGGCTGTGAAAACGTCCGGATCTGAACCACTACCATCATTCACGGCTACTACTCCACCGTTTTGACCCCACTGTGGCTGCCACTGGCCTAGCTCTTCTATGAGCTTGAAGCCGCCTTGTGTGAAGTAGCCTACATACTGGTATTGGTTGGGGTTGGACTCACTACGGAATATTGGATGATTGTTGTTGTTGGGATCCCAGCCTGCTGCTGTGGCTTCACCTACTAGATATAGGTCTCTGTAGAAGTAAGCTGAGAATGTTTCCAGGCCTATGGTAATGACGTTTGAGTGGAAGCTAAGGTTGTTGCCGGCTGCGTCTTCAAACATATTCACTACTCGTACTTCTATGTTTCCGGTAGAATTTGCATCTAAACCGGCATTGAGTGCTGCTGTGTTGAGCTGGTTGTGGGTAGCTGTGAAGCTATTGCTTGAGGTGTTACCCAAGATTATTGGCTCGTCCCAGTTGCCGCCTTCTTCTATGATTTGCACTTGGTATGACACGTTGGTGCCTGTGATCCCATAATCATAGTCTGTCCAAGTGAATGTCACTGCATCTTGGTCTGCCTGATCTGCGCTGAGCGTATAGCTGCTGCCGCTTTCAGGACCTGTAAGTTGCGGGCCGTCTATGGCGTAGGTTCTCACTGCAAAGTTGATAATGTTGGAGTGATATTCTGATTTGACTATGCGTATGTAAACGGGTAGTGGCTCATAGGGATTGTATCCGTAACCGTTGAGCAGCGTGTTGAAGGCTGCGGTGTTGATGTCAAAATGGTTTTCTGTGGTGGTGCCCAAGACTATTGGGTTTTCCATGTTCATATCACTGGATAGCAATACGGTGTATTCGCCTCCTGATGTGCCTGTCTGGTCTGTCCAAGTGAGTCTAAGAGCGCTCTGGTTTTCATGATTGATGTTGAGCGTCATGGTGGCTATATTGGGATCATATAGACGTATGGCTTCTGGAATGTTGAATAGATTTCTATCATCATCTGAGCAGGCTGCTGCCAAGAAGGCGAGCACTGCAATAAGACTGAATTTTACTATATTTTTCATTGGTAAAATGCTTTAAATAATTTTGAAGAGCTTACCCGGCACCGGGTGCCGGGTAATGCTAATTTTAGTCAACTGGTATGATGGTATAGTGTCCTGTGAGGTCTGTGAACCAGATGTTGTATGTACCGGAAACCACTGGAATGTTGGGACCGCCCGGTGTAGCAACGCCACTCCAAGGTGTGTCACTTCCCCAATTGTCTGCCCAATCATTGTCTGCTCTGAACTTGATATCGCCATTGCCCAAAGTCACGTTTGGCAAATACCATAAGTGTGGGTCTATTGGCGATTGCATCATGTCTGTATCTGTATCCCATCCGCCTGGTGTAGCATCTCCTATAAAGCCGATAGTGCTATAAGTAGGTGCTGTAGCGCCTGCCTCATAAGGCACAAGACTGTAGGTGAGGTTGCCTCTATCAAATGTAAAGGTGTAGTATCCCGGTGCCGGAACGCCAAAACGTCCAGGGTCATTGCTTTGTGTGGCAGGGTTGCCCGCTATGGCTCCACCTGATGCTGCAGGGTCGCTACCTTCTGGCGCTGTTACACCCCACTGTGGTTGCCACTGGCCTAGCACTTCAAGTACTTTGAATCTTCCTTCATCCATGCTACCAGGTGATATATTCTGGAAGTATCCTGTGAAGGTGAAAAGCAATTCATTGATAGGGTCACGGAACAGGGCTGGGTTGTTGTTATTTGGGTTCCAACCTGCCATAGTGGCGTTTCCTACAAGATAGAAATTCATGAATGTATAAGATGCATACGGAGTCACTGTCACGGATACTACGTTTGAAGCAACGGCTTGGTACTGCTCTGTGCCTATTGAAGAAATCACTCTAAAGAAGATTTCTGCAGGCTCATTGGCGTTGTAGCCAAGATTGAGTGCAAGGTTGTTGAGTGCCGAAGTGGTGAAAGAGTATGTTCTTGAAGTCTGTGTAGTAATCACTTCTACTTCATCAGAAAAATCTGCTGTACTTGACGCTTCTAGCTGGTAGTTGACCTGCGTAGGCGTGGTGTAGTCTGTAGGCTGCCAAACCAGCGTAAGAGCTGTGTTGTTTGGGTATGCCTCATCAAAAAGCACTTCCTCATTGAGTGGTTGTAGCACAACCGGAGAATTGGTAACATCGGCAATCCAAAGGTCTTCTTCTTGGCAAGAGAAGATGGTGCCTATGAGCACTATGGGAAGTATATATTTCATTAATTTTTTCATCTCAAAACTTTTTTAATAATTAATATCCAGGGTTTTGAACAATGTTAGGGTTTGCCTGAACATCCTCTGCAGGTATTGGATAAATGCTGAGGTATGAAGGAATAGATGACCCGTTGAGACTTCCACCTTTCCACTGCCAGTTATATGTACCTCCTGTGTAGTGTCCAAAGCGTATAAGGTCTTGACGGCGATGTCCTTCCCAGTACAATTCTCTTGCTCTCTCATCTATGATGAAATCTAGGTTGAGTTGACCTTGGGTGATGTTACCGGAAGTATTGCCGTATGCACGCATACGAAGTGCATTTACGTAGTCAGTGGCTTGTGCCAATGATCCTCCACCACCTCTCAAGTGTGCTTCTGCATACATGAGATAAGCGTCACCCAAACGGTAGAATACATAATCAGTATCTACAAAGCTGTCTGCAGCATTGCTACCCGGCATGCCTGCTGAAGTGATGTTTCTCCATTTTGTAACACCATAACCTTGCTGGAATTGTAATGGGTTTTGAATATTAAGCGTTTGGTCATCTGTCCAGAAAAATGCTCTCGAGTCTGTGTTACCTGTTGGGTCTTCAAACTTCTGTACTAGCTCACGTCTGGTTCTGTTACCAGCCCAAGCGCCGTTGACACCCATTAGGTCAAATGTCATAGTTCCACCCATGGCAGCATTGATAATGTAGTTGGTAGCACCAAAAGATCTTGTTCTTGCTCCGTCTATGCTCACAGGGAATATCAACTCCGGTGAAGTATCGTTGTCTGCCAAGAAATTGTGATGGTAGTCAGTAGCTAGTGAATAGCCGCCTTGTTGTATCACTTTGTTGATGTATTCCATGGCTTTCACATTCTCTGCTTGTCCTTTGTAAACTTGTGCATTGAGATAAAGCTTGGCTAGTGTCATCCAAAGCACACCTTTGTCTGCTCTACCATAAGAGAATCTTGGTGCCTGTAGTTTGTCTTCTAGGTCTAAAAGTTCAGTTTCTAACCAGCCAAATAGTTCTGCTCTACTCATTTGTACAGGGAAGCTAAGTCCCGGCACTACGCTTTCATCTACAAAACCTACGTTGCCAAACATGTCGATGGCGTGGTAGTAGCTAAATGCTCTTATGAATCTTGCTTCTTCTCTGAAACCTCTTACTTCATCACGCTCACCTTCTGTCATGCTACGCGAGTTGATAAGTTCTTCAGATGACTGGCGAATGAACTCATTGGCTAATGCAATGTTGAAGTATATACGGTAATACATCATGAAGATAGCAGCGTTCTGCGATGTCCATTGGTTGAAGTTTATAGTCTGTATACCCGGGTCATTCCAAGCTACAATTGCCTCATCTGTAGGCAAACTTTGCAATTGCCAATATACACGTGTATATGAGGTAAAACCCTCATCAGAAGATACAATGTCCGGTGCGCCGGCAGGACCTTCTTGGCCAGTGAGAGCGTACGAACCATAAAGCTTGGCAATCATACCTCGGTATGTACCAAAAGCGTCTTGTTCAAAAGACAACTCGCTGGTATTACGGTCGTCATTCGGTGCTTGATCCAAGTCATTGAGACAGGATGTAAAGAAAAATCCGAATGCAAGAAATGCTAATATTTTGAAATTATTTTTCATTCGAGTCTGATTTAAAAGTCAACGTTTAATCCAAAAGAGTAAATACGTGGTCTTGGGTAGAAATTGAAGTCTACACCAATCTCAGGATCCAATCCTTTATAAGGAGATACAATCAAAAGATTTTGACCAGTGGCATAAAGTCTTACGTTAGTTGTAGAATTGAAAATGTTGTTGATTCTATACCCTACGTTTAGGTTGTCAAGTTTCAAGAACGAAGCGTTCTGCACATAGTAGTCAGACAAATATCCTGCCTCCGTTTGTTGTGTGAACTGAGTGTCAAAGAAATAGTCTAGACCATTGCGTATAAATCCATTGTCTAAGAAGTGGCGTGAATGTGCAAAGTTTGACTCCAAGTTGTTGTAAGCATAGTTGCCTATACTTGCTCTCCAAACTGTTTGGAAATCAAAATTCTTGTATCTGAAGCTTGTGTTGAAGCCCATAAGCACATCCGGGAATGGTGATTTGAATGCATATCTGTCTGCATCGTTGATGATGCCATCGCCGTTCAAGTCTGCAAATGCTCCTTGGATTGGGTTGCCATGCGTATCATACAACTGCTTGTACACATAGTAGAAATATGGCGTCTGACCAGCTTGCAAAGCTTGAGAATATAGACCAATCGGGCCTTCAATGCCTCCATATAGGTTTTGCATATAATTCACATCACCTGTAGCAAGTAGGTTTTGCACTTCAAGATCTTGGAATATTACGTTGAATCCAAAGTCAAAGTTTATGTCTTCTGTCTGAACAATACCGGTATTCAAAGTGATCTCAATACCTTGCGTTCTCATATCTGCCACGTTGGCGTCATACAAGTTGGTAAGGTTGGTACCACCCGGGAATATAGTTTGGTTCAACAAATTAGAAATATCTCTTCTAAATATGTCTATAGCACCGCTAATTCTGTTTCTGAAAAATCCAAAGTCCAAACCAAGGTTATAGGTAGTAGTCTGCTCCCATCTCAAACTTGCGTTGTATGGATTAGGGCGTACCATAGGTATGTATTCACCATTAAAGAAATACATGGCATTTGGGTTTGAAGTACCATAAATAGGGAATGCCGGATAGAAACCTCCAACTTCCTGTTGTCCGGTGATACCCCAACCAGATCTTAGTTTCAAATCAGAAAGCCATTCTTTGTCTGCAAAGATATCTTCCTTATGTATCTGCCAAGCAAATGCTGCTGATGGGAAGTGACCCCAACGATTTTCTCTAGAGAATCTAGAAGTACCATCCACTCTGTGTGTCAAGGTAAATAAGTATCTGTCTGCAAAAGTGAAATTAGCCCTTGCAAAGAAAGATTGCAGATTGTTCACATCGCGGAAATATAGATTATCTACAATCTCACCGCTTTCTCTATCAAGAAATCTGCTTGAAGGGTCTGAAGTGAAGTTTTGATAAGAGTAACCTGTTACAAAGTTGAATTTTGAAATCGGTTGATTTGGAAACTCTTTGTCATAAGTAACATAAGTGTCCAAAAGTTTGTTGTTTCTATTGTGTACAAATTCGCTCATACCAGCAAAAGCACCATCAAAGCTCAACGCAGCATCTGTCAAAGTAGAACCAGAACCTTTAGAGTGCTCTAGACCCAAGTTTACAGTTGCCACAACCTCTGGAAGGAATGGCAATTTATAGTCAAACTTAGTATTACCTATAAATCTATGTACTGTAGAAGTATTGTTGGTCAAATTCAAAGCAGAAACCGGGTTTCTTGGTGCCAAGTTTAGGATATTGCCATCTGTGTTCAACCACTGGAAATACCCACCAAAAGGCGTATACTCAGCCGCATCAGATCTCACAGGTTGTGTAGGATCCATCAAAGCAGCATTCAATATTTGACCTGCATCTGCAAAACGATTGTTCTCTATGGACCCTCTTGCATTGATGTCTATGCTTAGGTGATCATTAAATAATTTTGGAGAAATCCCCACGCTACCCGTCATACGCTCATAGTTGGATGTGATAAGCGTACCGTCTTGGTTGGTATAACCTACGGACACACGGTATGGCATTTCGCCCAATCTGCCCAAAGCGCTCAAGCTATGGTTAGTACCTACACCGGTTTGGAAAATTTGGTCTTGCCAATTGGTATTAGCCTCACCCAAATAACTTTGGTGTACAGGGCTACCGAATTCTTGTATCACACCTCTGAATTGGTCTGCATTGAGCACACTCAATTTCTCAGGCACATGGCTGAACATCACATCTGCAGTATAGTTCAACTTCATAGCACGGCCTTTACCTTTTTTGGTAGTAATCATAATCACACCCGCAGAAGCGCGCGAACCGTAGATTGCCGTAGCAGAAGCATCTTTCAATACAGATATACTTTCAATATCATTAGGGTTTATAGTACTCAAAACATTTGAAGAACCACCAACAGTATTTTTATCCAATGGCACCCCATCGATTACGTATAGTGGATCTGAGTTGGCTCCCAAAGAAGACAAACCACGAATACGCACAATGCTCCCAGAGCCAGGCTGTCCACCTCCGGAAGAGATAGAAACACCCGCAGCTTTACCTTGGATCAATTGCTCTGTTGTAATCATAGGCCCTTGGTTGAAATCTTCTTCCGTGAGAAGATCTACAGCACCGGTAGCATCTTCTTTGCGAATAACACCATAACCAATGGCTACCACCTGACCTAGTTGTATAGCACCTAGGTCAAAATGTAGGTTGGTGCGCCCACCTTCTACATACGGTACAGCTTCTGTAGACATAGAACCATCAATGCCTTCAGCTTCTATGGTGACCACACCTGCAATAGCTTGATTGGCCTGCACCTCCAATTCAAAGTTTCCGTCCATGTCTGTAAAGACTCCCTCAAAGCCTGCGACATGTACGTGTGCATTGGCAGCCGGCAATCCACTTCCATCTTTCACATCTCCGGTCACCACCATCTGGGCTTGCAGAAATGAGAATAATCCTAGAAGCAATACAACTGACAATACTCCTCGTGAACTAAAATTTTTTACGTTCATATTGTTTTGCTTTTTAATTAACAATTAATAAACTTTTAAGTGACGCAAAGTTAATTTGTTTTTTCCGATTTCAGACAAAATAAATGTATTTTGTACACTATTTTAACTATTTGAAAGTCAAACATATACAAAACATTTTTCAGATTTGTTATATTTCTAAATTAAAAAACAAGTCTTTCTTGGAAAATTTGCAATTTCCTTATGCAATTCGTCAACCACTTGCACGGTTGCAAAGAAAAGTTTTTCTACTCAGTACAGTTTTCTGAAATATTTTTTCTGAAGTATGAAGTACTGCCATGGTACAAATCTGTGCTTGTAAAATCGATAAACTGTGCGTTGTCTGCTCTTCCAGAAATAGCCGGCACCTGCATAGAAAGCAAAGTGCGCCCTAACTATTGCAGTAAAATGCGCTACGCCTTCATAGCGCAAAAACACCACTGCCGCTATACCGTCTAGCACCAATCTTTGAAAAATCACAGGCAGCACCTTGCGTTTTGGCAAGTTGCGCAGCAGCATCCACAGATTATTCCGGAAGTTCAAAAAAGTTTTATGAGGGCTTTTCACGGGTATAGTAGCACCGCCCATGTGGTAAACTTTTGCAGCACCGCAGTAGATGATTTTGAAACCTTTATTTTTCCAGCGCCAGCACAAGTCTATCTCTTCCATGTGTGCAAAGAAACGTTCTTCAAATCCTCCCATAGCCAGGAAATACTCTTTGCGCACAAACATACAGGCACCACTCGCCCAAAACACTTCTAGCGTATCATCATACTGCTCAAGATCCTCTTCCAAAGTCCAGAAAACCCTACCTCTGCAATAGGGATAGCCAAAATTGTCCATCATGCCGCCGCCAGCCCCAGCATATTCAAAAAAGTTTCGCTTGTAGTAGTCCAAAATTTTGGGTTGCATAGCCGCCACCTTTTCATCTGCAAACACCTGTTGCACCTTATCCAACCAACCCGCAGTCACCTCTACATCAGAGTTGAGCAAGCATACCACCTCTGCATCTATTTGGCTCATAGCCTGGTTGTAGCCACCGGTAAACCCAAGATTCTCTGCATGCTCTATGAGCTTCACCGTTGGGAAATCGTGTCGCAGCAGCTCCACAGAGCCATCATCAGACGCATTATCTATCACATATACCTCCGCAGCCCGGCTATGCTCCAGCACAGCAGGCAAGAAAGTTTTGAGCAATTCTGCTCCATTCCAGTTCAGTATAGCTACCGCAATTCTCACCAGTATACTCCTTTTTTGTATTTCCACCTGCGGTGGCTCCATAGCCAGTTGCTTGGCTGCTCACGAATGTTCTCTTCCAAAATCTCAAAGTATTTTTGCACCACCTCACCGGTTGCCCATTTCTCAGCCTCCGGCATCAATCGCACAAAGCGCACCGCATACCTACCTCGTCCGCGCCGCTGCATGTAGCAGTACACCACTCCCATATCCAGACGCTCTGCCAGCTTGCCAAAACCCGTAAACACAGGCGTTTCCTGGTTCAGAAAGCGCAGAGAGTGCTGTATAGCTCCTGCAGCCGGGCTCTGATCAGCTACAAACAGGAAAGTGCTCTCACCATCATTGGGCAACGCCAAAATAGTCTTCACCGTATCCTGCATGCGTATGCTCTTATTGCCCAGCCGTTCACGTGCTTCTCGCACCAAATCATCCACCACCTTATCATGCACCTCATGGTACACCGCATACTTATCTCGTGTGGGCAAATGCGCAATGAGCCCGGTGAGCCATTCCCAATTAAAAATGTGGCCACACAAGAGCAGGCAATTCTTGCCCTCAGCCTTCACAGCCGCAAAAACCTCCAAAGCCTCATACTCCATTCTCTCGTCCAATTCTTCCGCGCCTATAGACAGATTTCTCACCGTTTCCATGGCATAATCGCACAAATTCCTGTCAAATTCTCGGTGTATCGCTTGTCTTTCTTCCTCAGATTTCTCAGGAAAAGCATTTCTCAAATTCTCTTCCACCACACCACGCCGGTAGCCAATCACATATCTTTGCAGCACATACAGCACATCTGCAAACCCATAAGTCACACTCAGAGGCAGTTGAGACAGCCCAATCAGCATTCTACGTTTTATAGCATCCAGCATAAGCATGCAAAAATAGACTATCCCAGCCAAAAACTCCATTTTTTTCCATATAAATCACTCAGCAGCAGTATTTCTATGAAGATTATTTGGGCGGCCCCCTTTCTTGGGCAAGTGACGTAATAATTATTTACTTGTCGAAACAACTCAAAACTCACTTTCAGCAATTGAAAAACGCTAAAAAACATTGCCCAATAAAGGGTCGGTGTACGGCAACAAGTCCGCAGCGGTAGAGTGGCAGTCAGTAGGCCAAAAAGTTTTTCCGCAGGAGCTACAAACCTTTTTGGCCTGCTTCCTGCAGCACTCTCCCGCTTTACGGGCTATTATGCCTACCACCTGCCGCGGAGCTCCGTTAAGGCGCTTGATTGAGAGATTCTACAATAGTTACCAGTCCTCGTTTTTTCACCTGATTTCTTTGCCGGCTGCTCCACTTGCAGCTGAAAAGAAACTTCTTTCCCTACGCTCAAGCGCTTTTCGTTTACTAGCCTTTTGGCAAAGCCAAAATCCAAAGCATTTGGTTATTTAGATCTGAGAACCCCGCAAACATTTTGGTTTTGCAAAATTGACATTGCATTTGAAGATCAAGTCAGTATGTGAGAAAACACACTTTCGGATAAAATTTCCTAAAATTCTTCTCTAAACACGTGGGTGCGATCTTCGCGGCAGGTGGTAGGCGGCTACCCCGCAAGGTTTTTTGGCTCTTGCAAAATGTGAGCGCAAAGGGGTTGTAGTGGCTACGGAAAACCCTTTGCGCCACAATTTTGCAGCCAAAAAACCGCGGAGTAATAGCCGTACACCGACCCTTTTCCGGGCAATTCTATACATGGATTTTGGAAATTCAGGCAGTTTCTTGCACTAAAACCTCTTTCACAATACTCTGCCGGTGCTTGCCCGGAAAAGGGTGCCGCCCAAAAAAAATAAAAAAAAAAGGATTATACGACTCCGCCGAAAGCGCATAGATAGCTAATTAGCTGCAACATCAAACTTCCATAAGATGTTGAGTGGCACTAAACTATTTGGCGTTGTGCTCTTCTACTATTTCTGCTGATACACTCTGCTATAGAGCTTAACAAATCTCGCGGTTACTGCCACCAAATCTTTCATTTCTAGCAGTAGGGTGAAGTAGAGTGAGGTGTTTTTGAACCCGTATTTCTTGTCCATAATACCTTGGATCTGCATGCTTGTAGCATCTTCTACTTGCTGTAGTATGGCATTTTTCTTGGCCACTACGGCGCTCAGGTTAGTTTCTGTAAACTCTCCACTGGCTATGACTTGCTTGGTGAGTGCAAAATAATCATCAAAATTTTCGCGCAATTTGTCTACCATATCACGTTGCTCACCAGTGAGTGGCTTGTGGTTGTTGTGTACGTGGTCTGTGCACACCTTGACTATGAGTGACAGGCTTTGCATCAAATCCTGCATGAGGTCGTACGTGAGTACATAAAGGTGTGAAGAGGTGGTTTTGTCTGACTTGTTTTTCTTGATCACCCGGAAAAGACCATCCTTCACCATGGCATAATCCATGTCTAGCTCTACCAATTTTTTATTGGCCTCTTTGAGTGCGCGTCTGTTTTCCTTGGCAAGACCTACGTGTGTAAGTTCCAGCGTTCTGCGGATTTCGCCCAAAGCAAAATCTAAGTTTTCTGTCAATAGGCCGAGCGATTCATTTACATCTTTATAGTTAATGAGGTCACGCTTGCTCTCAACTTTGGCACGTTTCAAGAGTTTTTGGGTATGAAATCTTGAGGTTTTGTATATCACAAATCCTAGTAACAACATCAAGAACACTATACCATAGATGCCGCCAAAATACATGATGCACACAAAGATTGCGGCAATACTTGAGGCCATAAATGCGGTCAAGAACCAACCTGCAATCACGTTGAGCACGCCAGAGATTCTGTACACAGCACTTTCTCTACCCCAAGCGCGGTCTGCCAAGGATGTGCCCATGGCCACCATGAAAGATACGTAGGTTGTAGAGAGTGGTAGCTTCATATCTGTAGCTACGGCAATCAATATAGCTGCCATAACCAGGTTTACGGAAGCGCGCACCAAGTCAAAGTGAGGTGAGGTCTCTGTATGTTCTATGTCTTCTGCAGACTCAAAGTTATTGGAAATTCTGCGCTTCACGCCTTGTGGGATCAATCCATAGGCTTTTCTCACCATATATGAGGTGCTATTTACAACTCCTCTAGCCAAAGTATTGGCCTTAAATCTCTCTTCAACCTCTGATTGTGCCCCCAAATTCACCTCTGTTTCTGTAACAGAACGGGCTTTTTTGGAAAACCAAAGCGTGAGTGTCATGATCACCCCTGCAATGGCCATGAGAATGTATGGTGTGGTCACCTCACCTGCCAAGCCTGTCATGAGTAGCTCATTTGGCGCTTGACCACTAGCTTGCCATATCTGGAAAGATTGCCAACCTGCAATAGGTACACCTATGAAGTTTACCAGGTCGTTTCCGGCAAAAGCCATGGCAAGGGCAAAGGTTCCGAAGAGTACTACAAGACGCAATGGATTGATCTTAAAACGCTGTATTACAAACATTGCAGCCATGAACAGGATCCATATTGTGCCAAAGAACGGCAACAAATTGGTTTCCATGAATTCATGAAAAACGTTGTAATTGCGTTGAAATGCCGACATGTTTTCCGGTGCAACGCCTTTTACCACGCTACCCATACCTTTGAATAAAAGGAAGTATAAAATAGCTGTGAGAGCGGTACCGGACCACAAACTACCCACGACGCGCATTCTCTGATCTAGCTTGAATGAGAAAAACATTCTCACTATGAACTGTACCACCACACCTATGGTGAAGGCGATGACGACGGAGAGCAAGATTCCCGAAATTATATCAGTGGTCTTGGACCAGTTCATATAGCCAATGATGCCTTTGTCAGGTGCATCTATGTTGAATAAATAGTTGAGTGGCAAGTCATTCTGCACTATTTTGATGACTGAGAGTGCCAATGCGGCTCCAAGCATTTCAAATACTATGGAAACAGTGGTAGAAGTAGGAAATCCAAATGTATTGAATAGGTCTAGCAGCACTATGTCTGCAATCATCACTGCCATAAATAGCAACATGACTTCATTGAAGTAGAAATACTCCGGATTGTAGATACCTTTTCTGGTCACCTCCATCATCCCTCCACTGGTGAGCGCACCCATCATGATACCCAAGCTGGCTACCAGAATGATGACTTTAAATTTTGCCACTTTACTCCCAACAGCACTGTTGAGGAAGTTTACGGCGTCATTACTGACTCCTACAATCAGGTCAAAAATTGCAAATAATGCCAAAAGGCCTACAATGAAAACATATATGTTTTCCATACAGAAAATGCTTGAATTTCCGTCGGCAAAATTATAGGATTTTTTTTACTCCAATGTTAAATTATTGTTTCCAAACAGAAATAATTGTATTGCATACACTATTAAGCATTTTACATGGAAATATCTTTATATTTTTATAGTGTTCTAATTTTCAAATGAGTACATCTTGGGTATAAACACATTTCATAGGTATGGCCATCAAGAATAATTATGGGTCACAAAAAACTTTAGGCACATAAATAAAACTACTTAGAGCGAAAGTTCTTTCAACCAGAACGCTATGTGTATTCCATCTACAATGGGTAAAACTATTCAAAAACAAGGATAGACCATTACCTCACCAGCAACCCAAGACTTCGGCGTCCTTCACTCCCGCTCACAACAACAATGTATTTTCCGGGTTGTAGGCTTATCGCCACATGATAGGATTCACTATCTATGCTACCATTTTGCAAAACTTTTCCGCTCATGTCATATATCTCATATTTGCTTTGTGCAGCATTGGAGATTACAAAAAATTCTTTTGCAGGATTGGGAGAAATCTGCACCTTTTGCATCAGATTTGTGTCTTCGGTGGACAATGTAGAGCACAAAAATGGTGTGAAATTTACTAATCCCAAATTATCTATATCCAGTTGATGCACAATTACTTCTTCTACTTGTTCGGCTGTGGAATCTTGACCTTCTATCCAACAGTTGTTTTGTGCTTCAATGTCATGTGCAGTGTTGTTGTACAGAGCATAAATATCACCTCCATTACCGTTTTCTGCAAAAATATTTTCACCTGGAGACTCTGCGGTGCCATCGCCTAAATTTATACGCGCTTGATTGATAACGGTGATTCCCCACAAATTTCTGCGTATTTGATTGCCATGAACTATAATGTCCATGCTTGGCTCGCCAGTAGCGTTTAGTGAGATGCCGCTACCACCTTGTGCGGGATTGTTTTGGGTGTCATTATCTTCAATAATATTATCGAAAATCACGCCCTTTGAGGCAGCTCCTGCCACGGTGATTCCATACCTATTGTCGCGAATGATGTTTCCTTCTATGTGTACCGTGTTTTCGATTCCTAACAGACTTGAAGCTGAAATACCACCCGCCATAGTGTTGTCTCTGAGGCCTATGATAGTATTGTTTACAATAAATATGGTATCATTGACACCGCTTGCACCCATATTGATTTGCGGACGATTTTGATTGAGCATGGTATTGTATTCCAAAACATTGTTGTAGAAACGTGCTCCCACACTGGAATTGGCACCAGAGGAAAATGCCGGCATGTCATTCATACTCAACTTGGAATAGCCTACATAGGGTTGGCCGTAGCTGAAACTGATGGCTCCACCTGTTGACACACCTGCGATCTGGTGAGAAACCTCAGAATGTGACATGTAAAAATCGTCAGAAAGCACCCGAACTCCACCGCCATAAAGTATTTTCGTTTGAAAAATATGTGCATGAGATCCATCTTCAAAACGAATACCTTGGAAATGCGTGCCTTCAGCAGAGGACCGTATTGTAAATTCTTGAGGTGGCTGTGTGATAAAAGCTCCAAAAACAGTAATGAGCACATCGGGATTTATATTCCAAACACCATCTTCCGTTATATACAATGTGTCGTTGGCAGCTATAGTGAGGTCAGAGTTAAGCAGATAAGCATCGTTGGTGTCGATGACAACACCGTTGCTAATCTCTACTAAATCTGTGAGAGAATAGCTATTGCCATTGCCTGGAGTTGTGTACTGAGCAAATAAGCAGTGCATTCCAAAAATACTGAAAAAGCTGAGAGTAAAAATTGTTTTCATGATAAAAATTTTGCGTTGAGTTATGCTAATTTATAATTATTTACACGTATTTCCTTCAACATTATTGATTTTTGCATGAGTTTAACTAATTGCAGAAAATTTCAAATAAGCCAGATTGAAAATTTTGATTTTTGAAATCAACAAGATTTTCTCAGAAACACACTCAAAATTGCATGCATTTCTAGTAGAAATTAGCATACAGCTGCCTTCAATTTCTTTTATAAAATAAGTATACTCTACTCAAAAAATTTGGAATAACTTGTAGATATTGAATAAGTAATTACACGATAAACTAAGTTACCGAAAAACAGTTCCGCTCGAGGATTATTTTAATTTTCAATTTCTACAAAATGCTCTAAATGCTGATCTGTGCGCGTTCTGTTTTCTTGCCTTGTGCATCAACAAAAAGAATATTTGCAAATGGGCCATACCTTTTCTGCATTTCACTTTCGCTCATTTGTGTGAAATCCAGGCCTCTAAATTCCAAAATTTTTACTCTTTTGATACAAACACTGTCTAAATGCAAAACCTAAACCTTTATGTTCGGTGTAAGCGCTAGATAGTAGGTTAAATACCCAAAAACAAAAAAATCCATCACGAAAGGTCCTCAGCGCAGTCATGGAGCGCAATTCCGCAGTTGGTTGCCGAAAAAACTGCGACGGAGTTAATGCGACTGGCGCGTCCGGCAGAAAACCTGTTGCGGCGACTGACCTCCCAATGCCCGCGGCGCATTTTGAGCCTCAAACCGACTCCTGTGCCACAGTGAAAATAATCGAAAATCTGATGATAGATAATGCTGTAGCACATTGTTAGGACCCGAAAAATCATAAAAATATTGCATATCCGATCAGCAAGAAATTTTTGAATGCATACGAACATTTGCGATGAGTTTTCCTTGAATTTTTTAATATTTCTATTATTTTTGCATGAAATTTTACGCTATGCAACAGGAAGCCATTTTGTTCTCTACTCGTCAAAGCCGTGTATTGGCGGAGAAAATTGCTGAACACTATGGGAAGCCTCTTGGCAACTGTAAAATGACGGAGTTTTCAGACGGTGAATTGCAGCCTTCTTTTGAGCAAAGTGTGCGTGGTGCACGTGTTTTTTTGATTGGTTCTACCCACCAACCCGCCTCTAACTTGATGGAGATTTTGCTGATGTGTGATGCTGCAAAGCGCGCATCCGCTGACAAAATCACGGTGGTGATTCCATACTTTGGCTATGCACGGCAGGATAGAAAAGACAGTCCTCGCGTACCGATTGGGGCAAAATTGGTAGCAAACTTGCTCACAGCCGCCGGTGCTACGCGTGTGATGACGATGGACTTGCACGCAGACCAGATTCAAGGCTTTTTTGAGATACCAGTTGATCACATATTTGCGAGCAATATTTTGGTAGACTATGTGCAAAAAGCCAATCTGAAAAATATAATGATTGCCTCACCGGACATGGGTGGTGCCAAGCGTGCCAATGCCTATGCACGCCACTTGGGGACAGACATTGTGATCTGCTACAAAGAGCGTAAAAAAGCGAATAAGGTACAAAACATGACACTGATTGGTGACGTGCAAGGCCGTGATGTCATACTGCTGGATGATATGGTGGACACTGCGGGGACAATAACTAAGGCGGCAGACCTCATGATGGAAAAGGGTGCAAGTAGTGTTCGAGCTATGGCAACCCATGCTTTACTATCCGGTAATGCCTTGGAAAAAATTAAGAATTCTGCGCTAGAAGAGCTGATTGTCACGGATACCATTCCGATACCCGAAGACATGACAGATAAAATAAAAGTTGTATCTTGCGCACCTTTATTTGCAGAGGTAATGCACTTGGTGCACAACAAGGAGTCTATAAGCAAGACTTTTATAATATAAAGAAACAATAATAATTAATTTATAATGAAATCATTAACGATTCAAGGGAAAAAAAGAGAAAGCGTGGGCAAAGTAGATACTCGTGCCTTACGTAATGCTGACCAGGTACCTTGTGTTGTTTACGGTGGCGATGAACCAATCCATTTTTCTACAGACGAGCGCTCGTTCAAGGATCTGGTTTACACTCCGGAGGCACACACAGTTGTCCTAGAGTTAGAAGGTCATGACGCCATCGACTGTATCCTACAAGATATTCAGTTTCACCCGGTGACTGACAAAATCATGCACGCCGACTTCTACATGACGCAAGAAGACAAGCCAATCACTATGGATATTCCTGTGAGATTGACTGGTAGATCTCGTGGTGTTGTAGCTGGTGGTGTACTTAGATTCAACATGCGTAAAGTGCGCGTGAAAGCAATACCAGGAAATCTTCCTGACGAGATTGTGATAGACATTACGCCAATGCGTATTGGACACAAGAAGTACATCAAAGACCTACGCGTAGATGACTATACTTTGGTTCATCCGGATAATGCTGTAGTATGTATGATCAAAACAGCTCGTACTGCTATCAAAGGTGCTGATGATGATGAAGAAGAGGAAGAAGAAGGTGCAGAAGGTGCAGAAGGTGCTGCTGAAGGCGCTGAAGGTGCTGGTGAAGAAAACACTGCTCAAGAAAACGCATAAAGCTTTAGAGCTTTGCAAAATAATCTATCCGCTCGTGCACAGCACGGGCGGATTTTTTTTGCATTAAGGTGAGAAACGTTTTCGAGTGCATTCATTTCATTTAATTACTTGAAAGAAATCTATTTATCGCAGAAAAGTTGCATAAATCAGATTTGGTGAAAATGAAGATACTTTTCAAATTTTATCTGTTTGTGAATATCTTAGCCACAATAATTCTGAAATTGTTGGCAACATGAGTATAAGCATTTGGGAAAAAACCTCCTACTACCGTGATAGGAATTTTATTGTTGTAGGCGCGGGATTCACCGGACTTTGGACAGCGCTGGAATTAAAAAAAGAGTATCCGGAAAAGTCTGTGCTGGTTTTAGAAAAAAACCACATCCCCCAGGGTGCAAGTAGCCGAAATGCAGGCTTTGCTTGTTTTGGCAGCATGAGTGAATTGTGGGAAGATGCACAAATCATGGGCTGGGATGCGAGCCTTGCACTTGTTGAGCATCGACTAAAAGGCTTGAATAAAATACGCAGTTATTTCCCTGCAGAAATTATCGATTTTGAGATGTGTGGCGGGTATGAGTTGATAGATACATACTTTGCTGAAAATCATTTGGTGGAAGTTAATGGAAAGATCGCAGAAATCACTGGAACTTCTGAAACCTTTTCTTTTATACCTGAAAAGAAAGCACAATTCGGTATAGACTATGATGGCAGTGTGCTGTATAACGCCCAAGAAGGCTATTTGCACCCTGGAAAATTACTTCAATCATTAACGGCTGAATGCCAAAAAATGGGTATAGAGTTTTTGTTTGGAAATGAACTTTTGGCAATCCAAGACTCCACAAGCGCTGTAAATTTGCAAACTACTGCCTGTCATCTGCGCTGCCAAACGCTTATCCTATGTACCAACGCCTATACCGGGCAGCTTCTACCCGAAATCGATCTACTGCCCGCACGGGGCCAAATTTTACTCACAGAACCTATTCCCAGTTTGAAAATTAAAGGCGCATTTCACTTTGACCGAGGGTACTGTTACTTCCGGGATTGGCAGGGAAGACTATTGCTTGGCGGCGCCAGAAATCTGAACAAAAAAGCCGAAACCAGCTTAGACCTTGTGACTACCTCAGAGATTCAGAGTCATTTAGAAAAATTCTTGCAAGAAGTTTTGCTCCCAAATCAGCAGGTAAAAATTGCGCATAGATGGAGCGGAATCATGGCCATGGGCAGCACTAAATCACCCATAGTGCAACAGTTTTCCGAAAATATATATGGCGGCGTACGACTCTCCGGCATGGGTGTGGCATTGGCACCGATAATTGCTGAAAAAATAATATCCCTGCTCACATAAAACAGGGATGTTGCCAATCATTCATACCACCAAATAGCATTAATGTTTTTGGTCCAACATAAACTCTTTTAAAAGATTTGCACCGGAACAATTGGGTGTTTTATTTAATTACACCACTCCTATTTAAAACGTTTTTAAAACATTGACCTTCATTATTTTGATGGCTTGTTTAGACGTTTTCACAGCATAATAACATATTTTTTTTTGGAGCTATTTCCGGCTGCCCGCTATTATCTTGCTCATATCCAGCCACAGAAATCGGTGTCGCGGCTGCCTCCACTATCGTTGCGGCCACCGCCACACCAGATTTCTGTATGGCTGTCTATTTTGCAAGGATAGCCGCTTGCATCCGGGCTAGGCCAGCCCACAAAGGCCATTTTCAATTCTTGAAAAAGACAAATTTGCGATGATCCAAACATTCGACCCCTTCGGGGTCGCAACATAGTGTAGCGCTATTACTTTTGGTCAACAACGAGCTCTTCTAAAATACTGGCCTCTGAGCCATTAGGGATTTTGATGTTTAGCATCATAGAAATCGTTGGTGCAATGTCGGTAATATGATATTTTTTGGGAGATTGGCCTGCCGGCACATTCCATCCGTACCATATATTTGGCACATGAGAATCATACATATAGGTGCTACCATGTGTGGTCCCAACATGTGAATATTCCATATATTGCGGGTCTAGTAAGACTACAATTTGCCCGTTTTGTCTTGGGTCATAACCTCTTTTGATTAAAGTGAGATGATAGTCTGTGCTATTGCCACGCAATATTTCATCTTCAGTATATACGCGGGCTACATAGGGCTTAGACTCTAAGTGCTTGCGAATCGTGTGCACCACATTGTCATAGTCAATATTCTTCTCACGTATCAGTTCCTCATTCAAGTAGATATTTTGATTGGAATAGTTGAGAAACAAGTCTTGCCCAAAGGTTTGTTGTAACAATTGTTTTACCTCGCCAGCAACTTCATTACGTTCTAGGTTACGCACGTTGTATCCCATTTCGCGGAGGTAATTCGGGTTTTCTGCTGCAGCGTGATCCGCTGTGATGAATACTAAATAATTACCTTTTCCAACCTCAGCATCCAAAGTGTTGAGCAAAGTAGCGAAGTTCTGATCCAGTCGCAGATACATATCTTGTATTTCTATAGATCTTGGCGACCAATTGTGACCGGCATAATCCGGCGATGAATAGCTAATAGCAAGAAAATCTGTGAATTCACCTTTTCCTAATCGCTCATTTTTTATGGCTGCAATGCCCAGTTCTGTCAGCATATCATTGCCATAAGGTGTGGTTTTGATGATTTCTAAGTTGCCTTGTTTTGCAGCAATGCCTTTAAGGTCATATGGAAATACGGGTTTTGTCATTGGCTCAAACACCTTTTCATAAGGATTGTCATCTGCAAGACTTTCATCATAAGTTTCGATAGGTCTGGAGAGGCTCCAGCCTTGGTTTATGTATTTCTGTGCATTTTTCTGAGCATTATAGTTGGCTACCCACGCCGGAAGCTCTTTGAGAAAGTAAGAGCTGGAAATGAAATTACCATACTTGTCCATCCAATAAGCAGCATCCCCGAAATGTCCGGCAGGTAGTACAGCGCCTCGGTCTTTGATAGACAGTGCAATCACCTTACTGCGCATATTGGTTTCTAGTTTCAACTCATCTGTAATAGTTGTAGTTTTCAACCTTCTCGGCGATTGCATACCATCCCTCTCTCCTACACCAATTCCCGTGCCTTGCACATCTGTATCTGCAGTGCAGTAAACACTAACGCCTTCTCTTCTATGAAACCAAGAATTTCCTACTATTCCGTGTACAGCAGGAATAGCTCCGGTATACACAGAAGCGTGTCCTGGTGCTGTGTAGGTAGGCATGTAATTGTAGTGTGTATTGCGGAAAAGAAATCCATCTTTCATCAGCCTTTTAAATCCGCCTTCGCCATAATCATTGTAGTATCTGTAAAGATAGTCCGGTCTCATCTGGTCTACAACAATACCAACAATGAGCTTAGGTCTTTCGATTTGGGCCTGCGTCAGGGTACAAAAGGACGCAATGAGCAGTAAAAGCGTTTTTTTCATTTTTGTAAAGTTTTCAATTTTGTTGTTTTGTTTGTTTTTGTTAATCTCTAGCATTGAGCATATCTGCTCGGAAAGCAAATGGCAAAAGATCGGCAGCTGCATCCACTATTATCACCTTGTCATCACCGAACTCAAATAATATTTCAAATTGCTTTTTCTGTCTATTTTCATATTCTACCAGCACCTGACGGCAAGAGCCACATGGCGAAATAGGAAAAGGATCTCCCTTTTTACCTGCCGCAATAGCCAATCGAATTATAGACGCCGAAGGTTGGTTTGCCATGGCTGCAAAAATCGCGGCGCGTTCTGCACAGATCCCTGAAGGATAGGCTGCATTTTCCTGATTGTTGCCTAAGACCACCTCTCCATTGCTCAACAAAACAGCTGCCCCTACATGAAAATTGGAATACGGCGCATAGGCATTTTTTCTGGCCTGTCTTGCACTTTGCAGCAAATTCTGTTGTTCTTGGGTGATATTTTCTATATCTGCAACTTGATAGGAGAAAGTATATACTTCTTTCATGTGATTGTGATTGTGCTTATTCTACGGAAAATCTCTTAACCTCCTACCCTTTTCACCTCAAATCCTATAGATTTTAGATAGGTCATGATGCGATCTCGGTAATCTCCCTGGAGTATTATTTCTTCATTTTTGAAAGAACCACCAACACCCAAAAGTTGTTGAAGTTCTTTTGTAAGTTTTTTGCCATCGCTATTACTTCCATCATATTTTTTGATTATTGTACATGGCTTGCCGTTTCTTTTTTCGAAATGGCACTCTACCGGATGTCCCGGAATCCACAAATCATCTGGTGATGTTTCTTGCTTTTCTGGCACTTGAGCATCCGGGAACAGTTGTTTTAACTTGTCTTGAAAATCGTTCATCAATTTACTGTATCTATCGGGAAAAATATTTGAACCCTGTTTGTAGGTGACGCGGCACTATCTATACCCGCTTTATACACATCCCATGAATTGTTCAAAGACTGGATTTCTCTGGCATGCATATATCTTGAAATTCTTTCGTAGCTCATATTAAGTCCGCTCACAGGGCCGCCATGCATGGTAGAAACTGTTGTCTGAGCAGGGACTTCGTATTTTTTCACTGTAGAGGTAATAGGTACCTCACTATCTAATTTATATCCAACTGCATACACAGCCTTGTCGGCATTTTCATCATACAACAGCCAATAAACAACAGTTTCTACAAGCTGCTGTGGGTCTATGCCTTGATCTATAAGATAGATCTTTGTGGCGGTCTCTGCTTGTTGCATCTTGGGCGTCAATTCTTCGTCAGCAGTAGAGCTATTTACTTCCGTGGCATATAAAGTGAAGCCCTTTGCATCCAAAATTCTTGTTTCGCCAACTGCAAGAGTGGTTTCCGATGGTGTACGCTCTTGCATACCTTGTAAGCGTGCTTCTAGATTGTTCAGACCTTTTTCAAAATCTCTTTCTATGCTTCCTTTCATGAAAATGTTGAGCACCTGATAAGGAT
This sequence comes from Weeksellaceae bacterium, assembly GCA_030535475.1. Lineage (GTDB taxonomy): Bacteria > Bacteroidota > Bacteroidia > Flavobacteriales > Weeksellaceae > JAUNRT01. The sequence continues at coordinate 22,631 of JAUNRT010000030.1, forward strand.
ATCCCATTTCACCGCCAAAAAATGACCACGTGACTTTTGTATTGTCATCGTCTATTTTTTGCAACAACACCTCCACAGCATTGTCATCAAAACCTTCAAATTGCAAATTGTAAAAAACATATTCGAATTCTTTACTTTCTGTAATCGTCATTTTGCCTTCGCCCAGATTGCTTTTATCACTATCCCAAGTATACCAAGCACCTGTTCCATAAGAAGGCTCTGAAAATGTGATTCGAATTTCAGGATCAGACTGTGCCCAAGCATCCCATTCGGTCATATTTCGTAAATCTGCAAATTGCAGAAATACGTCTTCAATAGGTGCTGCAATTATTTTGCTTTGCTCAACAGTCATGGTTTTGGGAAGAAATAGTGGTACTAGGGCAAGTATCACAAACAGGAATAGCAAAAACAATATGGCTCTCTTCATAATCTATTTTCAGAAAATTTCTTGAAAAACAAAAATCTCACAAAAATAATAAAAATCAATGTGAATGGCTCTTTAGATTCTGAAGCTGCATTTTGCCAATAAAAGCATAAGTATCACCGCAAAAAACATTTCTCACTCGCCCTCAAAATACTACCTTTGTGCGCAAATTTCTAATGAATGGACAGAAATACATATTTTGGGATTTTTTTGAGGGGACTTGCAATGGGCGCAGCAGATGTTGTTCCAGGAGTTTCCGGTGGTACAATTGCTTTCATTACTGGTATTTATGAGCGATTACTAGGTGCCATTTCATCCATAAATTTCTCACTTATTTCTGTTTTAAAGGAAAAAGGCATAATAGGAGTTTGGAAACAAGTAGATGGCAACTTCTTGGCAGCTTTGCTTTCGGGAATATTAGTGAGCATACTTTCATTAGCCAACCTTATCACCTTACTCATTATTTATTACCCCATTCAATTGTGGTCTTTCTTTTTTGGGCTCATCATTGCCAGTATTTGGTATGTGGGTAAGGAAATCAAGAACTGGCATATAGGAGTGCCTTTAGGGATAATCGTTGGTGCAGCGCTCGTGGTTTTACTCACCATTATGCCGCCAATGTCACCGGACACCTCCTTGCTTTATCTCTTCTTTTGTGGTGCAATTGCCGCTTGTGCCATGATTTTGCCGGGTATTTCAGGGAGTTTTATTCTATTGATACTCGGAGCATACTCTACAGTAATTGCTGCAGTAGCAGACAGAAACATATTAATTATCATGAGCGTTGGGATTGGCGCGGTTTTGGGATTGATAAGTTTTTCAAAGTTTTTGAATTTTTTGCTGAGAAAATATCACAATACGCTCATTGGAGTGCTCACAGGTTTTCTTGTAGGTTCTTTATGGAAAATTTGGCCATGGAAAGCTGACCCTATCATTTATGAGAAAGATTTTGGCGAGAGAGGCATTGAAAGCATATCTCAAACACATCAAAGCCTTTCTGCACTTACGCCAAATGGTGGCAGGGAGTTTTTCGATCAGTACAAAGCCTATATAGAGCACAATGTTTCGCCTTGGAGATATGAGGAAATAAATATGATGACAGACGCACAAATTCCGGGAGCTTTGATATTTTGTGTAATAGGTTTTGCGCTCATATTCGTAGTGGAATTCGTGGCTAAGAAAAAGAATGTATAAAAGAAGGTTTGTAGATTATATAATATTATGGCTTAAAGGTCTTGCCATGGGTACTGCCAACAAGGTGCCCGGCATCTCCGGCGGAATGATTGCGCTGGTCACAGGCTTTTATGAAGAGTTGATTTATTCTTTTCAGAAAGTAAATCTTAAAGCTTTTAATTTATTGCTCAATGGTCGATTCAGGCAATTTGTTCAGTACATAAATCTCGATTTCTTATTTGCAATCAATTTTGGCAGTGTATCGGCATTTTTCTCCATTTCACTACTCATAGATTGGTTTATGCGCTCACGTGCAGAAGGTGGACTTGGCTTGGAAACAGAGGTTTGGAGTTATTTCTTCGGGTTGATAATTGGCTCAGTAATATATGTTTATTACAAAATAGGGAAGTGGACAAGACCGGAGATTTTTGGGGTACTCGCAGGGTCTGCTTTAGGTCTTTATATTTCTTTTATAGACCCCATGGCGCCAAATGATAGTTATTGGTTTATATTCCTATGCGGCATCATCAGCGTTTCCGGGATGACTTTACCCGGATTTTCAGGGTCGTTTATTCTCATAATTTTAGGTAATTACAACTTATTGCTTGTAGACAGTGTCAACAATTTGTTCTACACCATTCTGGCTTTATTCCAAGGCGATTTTCAGATGTTGGGCACTGAAACACTTGCTGAAAGATCTGAACGCATCCGTATGCTTGCGGTAGTAGCTGTTTTTGCTATTGGCTCTGTGGCCGGATTGGTATCTTTTTCCAAACTCATGGGTTACCTACTGCGTAGATGGCATGACATTGTTCTTGCATGGCTTATGGGCTTCATAATTGGTTCGCTTGGTGCCGCATGGCCTTGGAAAACGCGTGATGTAGATGTGTATGGACAACTCATTGGCTACACACGTTATATGCCTGAACATTTAGATACTCCGAGATTTTGGCTACAAATCCTAAGCATCATTGCCGGGATTCTGTCTATTTTGGTGTTTATTTACTTTGAGAAGAAAAACAATAGAGTGTAATGGATCACTATGCACTGATTGGCAGAGATATACAATACTCTTTTTCGCCCCCTTTTTTCAAAAACAAGTTTCAAAAAGCAGATATCGATGCAGAGTACACTCTCCTTGACTTAGAACGAATAGAACAAGTGAAGCCAATTCTTCATAGTGGTAAATACCGTGGGCTAAATGTCACCATTCCATACAAGAATGCGATTATACCCTATCTAGATGGAATCTCAGAGGAAGCTCAAAAAATGGGAGCAGTTAACTGTTTGGCACTTACTCAAAAAGGATACATAGGTTACAACACAGATGTTTATGGTTTTGAGGAAAGTATAAAACCACTTCTTTCTCAGAGCATATCTCAAGCTTTGATATTGGGTAGTGGTGGAGCTTCTGCTGCCGTGCAATTTGTATTGGATAAGCTCAATATTCCTTTTCTAGTTATTTCCAGAAATGAAAATGCTGAGCATACTTATGAAAGGCTTTCCAAGGCAACTGTTCAAAATTCTCAACTCATTGTCAATTGTACACCGCTAGGATCCAGTGCGTTTTTAGATAGTTTTCCATCCATTGACTATGATGCTATAGGATCAAATCACATCCTTTACGACCTGATATACACTCCTGCTGAAACTGTTTTTCTTCGAAAAGGACGCGAAAAAGGCGCAAAAACCAAAAATGGATTAGAAATGCTTCATCTACAAGCAGAAAAATCTTGGGAAATCTGGCAAAACACCAAGTAATATCTTCTTACTAGATTTCTGTATCATCAATCTAACGTAAGACGAACATTCTAATCTTCAAAACAAGTTTGCACTGACAAATTCTCAATTTTTAAGAATTCAGAATTTCTTTATTCTAAGCGAGACCTTTGCACATAAATAACTGGAAAAACCTTTGTTTTTTTTACTTTAAAA
>JAUNRT010000031.1 GCA_030535475.1 Weeksellaceae bacterium
ATCAAATATTTTCTGATTTTCTGTTCGGCACCGCCGCGGTAAAAAATACCGGGAAAACACACAATGGCAGCTCTGCCTTTGGCAGATAAATAATGTAGCGCATGCAAAACAAAGGCAAAATCTGCTTTTGATTTTGGCGCCAAAACACCGGCAGGCGCAAAACGGTCGTCATTGATGAGCGTCGGATCGTTATCACCTACCCATTTGACAGAATAAGGCGGATTGGAAACAATGGCATCAAATGGTTTTTCATCTCCCAATTTCGGGTCAATGAGCGTATCACCCAACGCTATATTGAAATTGTTGTAGTTTACATTGTGCAGAAACATATTCATACGAGCCAAATTGTAGGTGGTATGATTTACTTCTTGCCCATAAAACCCTTCTTGAATGATGTGGTTATCAAAATGTTTTTTGGCTTGCAACAACAACGAGCCAGACCCCGCTGCGGGGTCATATATCTTGTTTACACTTGTTTGCTTGTGCATGGCCAGTTGCGCAATAAGCTTAGATACGTTTTGTGGGGTAAAAAATTCACCGCCAGATTTTCCGGCATTAGCGGCATAATTAGAGATGAGAAACTCATACGCATCACCAAAGAGATCAATTTCATTCTCTTCAAAATTTCCAAACCTCAGTTCTTCAATTCCTTTTAATATGCCTGTTAACCTGCGGTTTTTATTTTCAACCGTATTGCCAAGGCGTGAGCTGGTTGTGTCAAAATCTGCAAACAAACCTTTTATGTCGGGTTCAGACGGGTAACCGTTGGCAGAACTTTCAATGGCGTCAAAAATGGATTTTAGATCGGTATTTAGGTCAGGGTTTGAATGTGAATTTTTGGCCACATTCACAAAAAGCTGACTGGGATATATGAAGTAGCCTTTTGTTTTTATGGCGTCTTCCCTTATTTCGGGCGTTATCACATCATCTGGCAAAGCGGCATAGTCTATGCTTTCGTCGCCGGCTTCTATGTAATTGGTAAAATTCTCGCTTATAAAGCGGTAAAACAGGGTGCCTAAAACAAATTGTTTAAAATCCCAGCCATCTACAGAGCCACGCACTTCATTAGCGATTTTCCATATTTTGGCTTGAAGTTCTTTTCTTTGCTGTATGCTTGTCATTGAAGTATTTGTTAGTTCCATTTCAGAAGTAATAAACTACAAATATAAGGTACTTGAAATTGTTAAATTTAAATTGTTCTATGCTGGAGGTAGATGAATAGGTTTTGGTGTTTAAACCGTAGAATTTATGAGGTTTCTAAAGGAAGTTTATTACATGTGTAAGTTACTGATAAATTCCAAAAAATTAGGTTTATGGTAAAACACAAATATTATAAGTAAATTGAAGACGTTGAAAACATCCTATGTAAAACTCCCAAGACACTTTCGGCACATTATCAAAATATTGGATGTCGTTGATGTACACATTGGCGTCTACTTAGGTTGGTGCATACTATTATAATATTCAAATCAAAATTACCTATCAATAGATTGATAAATTTTTAGGTAAAAAGTGAAATAAAAGAATAAAGTTGGTAATATTTTTGATTCACTGCATCTAAAGATTTCCAAAGCTCATAACACACCTAAACGCATCATGACAGACGATCCTGCGCAAATTGTACAAAAAATCAAACCTGCAAAAATTTTGCAGATCATGAATGATCCTGAGAAATCTGCAAAAGCAGTAAAACTCATTTATACCAATGACCTCAGCTCAGAAGGTATTGAGCGTAGAAAATATGGCAAAAAGTTTCACTACTACAAAGACGGTGAGCGCATAAAAGATGAGGTGGAAATATCGCGAATCAACAAATTGGTGATTCCACCGGCTTGGGAAAACGTCTGGATTTGTGCATTTGAAAATGGACATTTACAAGCTACCGGTTTGGATGCTAAAAACCGAAAACAATATCGCTACCATCCTTTATGGAACGCTTTGCGCAATCACACCAAATTCTATCGCATGTTGCAATTTGGTGCGACCTTACCTACCATACGTTTGCAGTTAGAAAAAGATCTTGCGCTTCGCCAACTTGATAAAAGAAAAGTGCTAGCGCTGGTTGTAAGCCTTATGGAACGCACCAACATACGCATTGGGAACAATATGTACGAAAAACTTTATGGTTCTTTTGGCATCACAACGCTGAAAGATAAACACGTAGATATAAAAGGTCAGAAAATCAGTTTTTCATTCAAAGGCAAAAAAGGAATCTATCATGACATAGATCTCAAAAATCGAAAGCTAGCCAGAGCGGTTCAGAACTGTAAAGACATCCCAGGCAAAGAGCTCTTTCAATACTATGATGAGGATGGTAAAAGACATCCTATTGACAGCGGAATGGTCAATGATTACATCAAAGAGATCAGCAACGAGGACTTTACAGCAAAAGATTTTAGAACTTGGTCCGGAACGGTAAATGCCTTGATAGCCTTTAAAGAAATCGGCTGTGCAGAAAATGACAAAGAGTACAAGTCCAAGGTGAAAGAAGCCTTGGAAAAGGTTTCACAACATCTGGGTAACACACCCACGGTCTGTAAAAAATACTATGTGCATCCCTTGGTAATCAATTTATATGAAAACAATTCCATCAAAAAATACCTAGATCAATTGGATGCCATAGAAGAAAATGATGGGAAATCCGGGCTCACGCGAGAAGAACAAATTATCATGCAAATACTTGAGAACGAAAAACTTGTATTATGAAATTAATTGAATACGATGATTCTTTCAATCAATTGAATCAAGAAGAAAAGAGTTTACTGCAAGATTGTGTGATTTCTGTACAAAGATACGTTCGGCAGTCGGCAGAGATAAATAAGACCAAAAAGCCTACGCGAAACGTTCATGCAATGTCTTATGGACTGCTTCAAGGCGAATTTGTCCCAAACCCCGACAGTCCAGAATTTTTCAAAAAGCTCTTCCCAAATGAAAAGTATAAAGCGCAAATTCGTTTTTCACATTCCAATCCGGGAATCTCAAAGCAAAATGAAAATATTCCTGCTTTTGGATTAGCCTTACAAATTCATGTCTCAAATGAAGAGGATTGTAATCTTCCACTCATTAATTTTCCTCTTTTTCCCATAAAATCTGTTGCTGCTTTTCTTAAATTTTTCACAGCCTTGAATGATTTTCTATCGGCTAAAAATCAAAGTTTTTGGAAAAGAGCTAGGCTATTGGGAAGGCTGATTTGGCATGGAACAGCATTCATACCTCATCTTTTTGGAAGTGATATGCGAAGAAATTTATGGAACCTTTTACGATCAAGAAATAACTTCATTCTCTCTTTCGACTATCACTCAATTGGCGCGTATCGATTAGGGAATAGAATGGTGAAATATCGTTTGAGACCAAAGTCTGTTCCTGTGATGTTTCAAAAAGATTTGTACCAAGATGAGCGCATTGCAAATTACCTACGCAAAGATCGTATCACTTATCAAGTTCAAATTCAGGTTTGCGAAAATTTGCAAGACCAGCCCATCAATGATCTCACTGTAGAATGGAAAAATGCTAATTATGTGAATGTAGCAAGTTTACAAATTCCATCACAACACATTTCACCTTCTCAAAATGAAGCCATAGGTTTCAACCCTTTTCACAACCCTGAAAAAATGTTACCTGTCGGAAAAATTCAAAGAATCAGAAAAGAAGTGTATGATGCTTCAATACTCGCTAGAAACACCTCAATTTAACTCGATATTTGGGTAAGCGATCTGCGATTATTCTATAAACATTGATAGTGCAAAAAAATCGTGCTATCCTTTTTACTGAATAGTATAGAGAATAAACAGCAAAGACGTTGCTGAAATAAACAACCAAAGTGTAAACCCGGCAAAGAAAGGTTTAAAACCTATTTCTCTGAAAACCTTTACAGAAAGACCAGTGCCTATAAGAAATAAAGCCACTTTGAGCATGGCACGAGAGATATCTGAAACGATTGCAGAAATCTCTTCAATTCCCGGAAGAAAGGAATTTACCAAAATAGCCACTACAAACCATATGATGAAATATGGGAATTTAATCTTGGTTTCAGAACGCGCTATTACAGCGTACAACAAAGCTATTGGAATAATCCATAAGGCTCGCGCTAGTTTCACAGTGGTGGCAACTTGCAATGCTTCTAAGCCATAATTGCTAGCAGCGCCCACTACAGAGCTCGTGTCATGAATGGCAATGGCAGACCAAATCCCAAATTGATTCTGCGTAAGCTCCAAGAGTTTACCAATCCATGGAAATAATAATAGAGCCATTGCGTTGAGCACGAATACTATCCCCAGTGAAATTGAGTTTTGCCTATTATCCGCTCTCAAAATTGGTGACACCGCAGCGATTGCACTGCCGCCACAAATGGCGGTGCCAACAGAAATCAAACGTGAAATTGTCTTGTCAATTCCCAATACTTTACCCAACAACATTCCTGCAATAAGCACTAAAACTATGGTCATTACAGTCAGCATAAACCCATCTTTTCCAGCAGCTAAAGCCTCATTATAGTTGATGCCAAAGCCCAAACCAATAATTGAGTATTGCAAAATTCTCTTGGTATATGCGCCAGTTTGAGCCATAGGCTCACCCACGAAATTCACGAAGACTATGCCCAAAACTAGTGCCACCGGTGGTGATATCCAGGGTGTGAAAGATAATACCGCAAGGATAAAAAAAAGAATATTTGGAAGGTTTGCTTTATTCAATTGCATTCAGCAAGCTAATTTAAGCATTGTTTTAGAATCGAGTTTTCTATTCTGTTAAATAAGTAATTACAAAATTTTTTCAAGTATTTCGCATGCTCAATACACTCTTAGAATCCAAACCTGGAGTCATAAAAAAGAAAAAATGAGCAAATCCTTTGTTTGAATTGCTCATTTTCTCGACTAAAAGTTTGATTACTTCTTACGATTCTGCCACTTGGCTATATTCTCTTGATTGCTTTTTACGTAAGTATCATTGCCTGCCTTGCGCGCCGCTTCCATAGAGCGATTTGCTGTAGCAATAGCATTTTGAAAATCACCTTGTGCAGCATAAATTTCCGCTTGTGTTTTGGTCATCCAAAATGCTTCCGGGCGCAACTGCTCCGCTTTTTTGGACCAATCTAATGCTTGTTTCAAGTCCATATTTTGCTGTAGGTAGTAACTAGCGGCTTGGAAATAATCATTTGCAGACGGTCCGGCCATTGTGCGTTCAATGCTTGCAATCACATCTTTATTGGAATCAATGGTCACAGGGATGCTAATAAGCGTATTTTCCCAAGACAACTCCAAATTGGCCGACTCATTTCTTAGCTGATCAAACCCGATTTTGAAAGTTTCAACTGCAGGACTCAAATTCTGAGGTTGCACTTTGCATCTCACAACCACTTTGCTTTCGTCAAGATTTTGTGGAACACCCCAATTACCGGTTTCTGAGTAAAGCAATATTTCCCATGCATTTTTAGACGGAACACTGTACAAGGCATATTTTCCTGCCGGCACTGTTTCGCCCCCAAAATTCATTTCCTTTGAAAAACTAATCACGGTTGCGGCGTTGGCACCGGTTCTCCAAATTTGATCATAAGGTACCAAATTGCCAAAAACTTTTCTTTCTCTGGCAGAAGGTCTAGAATATTCTACTGTGATTTCTCCCAATCCTATGGTTTGAGTGATTGATGCTGCAGGGCTTGGCTGCGGAGCTTTTACTTGCGCCGTAGTGATTCCGGAAATGAAAACGGCCAAAATGAGTAATAGAGACTTTTGCATACTATAATTATTTATTGGGTGATTGATTCTTGCATATATTCTTTCCACCATGGTTGAAAGTTGTGTACACTGTCTTTCAAGTGTATCTTCTCTCCCATCTTAGGTGTTAATAATTCTAAGGATTTATTGGCAGTGAGTTCTTCCATTTTTTCTAATGGATAATACCAAGGATGTCTTGCGAGTGCATACTTGGAATGATGCACAGTAATCATATTTTTTGGTTGAAATTCTTCAATGGCTTTCACCAGATCATCTGGCATGATGTGTATTTCTTTCCACTTTTCGTTGAATTGTCCATTTTCTAAAATTGCCCAATCTATCGTATCAAATTTTTCTTTGAGTTGAGTAAAATGAATATCGTAGCCCGTGTCGCCGGAGATATAGATATTGCCTGAATTTTTTGTTTCTAGCACATATCCGGCCCAAAGCGTTTTGTTTCTACGCAATCCCCTTCCGGAAAAGTGTCTGGCCGGCCAAGCTGTTATCTGCACAGGACTTGCTACATCTGTACTATCAAACCAGTCTAATTCTGTGATTTTTGATGCCGGGATTCCCCAATGCTCAAAATGCGACCCAACGCCTAATGGGCAAATTATATGACCTACTCTATCTTTCAAGGCTTGGATGGTGTAATAATCTAAGTGATCCCAATGCTCATGGGTTACAATCAAATAATCTATGGCTGGGAAATCTTCCGGCTTGTAGGTATAAGACATTTTAAATGCTCGATTGAAACCTGCCACAGGCGAGGCCGATACAAATACCGGATCTACTAAAAACCTCTTGGAATCTGTTTGCAAAAAAAGCGAAGAATGCCCAAACCATATCATCACGTCCTCATCTGGTGATAGTGTGTGAAGGTTGGTTTGCACGACAGGAAGAGGTGATTCCGGTGTGAGATGTTCAGTTTTAATAGTTAGAAATTCCCACATAGACAATATGAATGGTTGATCATCTATGGGCTGTTTTACAGGAATGCGGTTGTGAAACTCACCATCTCTATAATTTTCTGATAGCTTAATCTTCTCTAATCTTTCACCGCGCGGATGCTTTCCAAAGTGTGTTGAATTCATAAAAACTCCGATTCCCATTGCAATAACAGCAACAATTCCTAAAAACCAAGCCATAATCTTAAAAATACGATTAATTTTCAAATACCACTAATGTTTTTTGGTTGTTGGGCAAAGATAGGTTTCTCCATACAAATTGTATGAGAGAACAACAAGTTTTATGCATCATTTAACAAAGCTCAAGCAGCATTCTATATGTGGCTCAAGCAATCAGCTAGCCTTAGATTTCAGAGCAGTTTCGTAGGCTTGATGTATATATTCCCAAACCTTTTGCTGCGAGTAGCGCTCTGTGATCATATTTCTGGCGTTTTGCGCTAAATGTTTTCGCAATTCTGGTTGCTCTACCAATAGTCTCATAGCTTTTTTCAGAGACATCATACTTTTTGGAGGAATGATGACACCATTTTCATTGGTTTCAATAATCTCATTACAGCCATTTATGTCCGTGACAATTGCAGGTAGATCCATAGCTCCCGCTTGCATCACAACATTAGGGAAACCCTCTCGATAACTGGGAAAAACCAATGCATCTGATGCAGCCAAAAATGGCCGAACATCTGCTTGGTAACCCACGGAATGTATGCGCGGATGAGATTGCATCACTTCTAGCGTTTCCGGCAATAATGGGTCTAACTCTTGCTCCAACGGACCAACGAGAATTAAATGCACATTGTCAAACAATTCTGCAAGCAAATTAAATGCTTCTACCAGTTCGTTGATACCTTTGTCTCCCACCAATCTACCTACAAAAACAAATGCAAGGTCTTCTGCGCCTATACCTAAATCTCTCCTACGCTGCTCAATCTCTTCTGCGCTAAAATGCTCACGGCTAAAGTATTCTGTGTTGATACCATTAGTAGATCCGTTGCCAAGAACTTGCAACTTTTTATTTTCTGTAAAGCCCAGCGACAGTATGATGTTGCGCAATCCAGTGGAGTTTGGCAAAACGGTATGTGCAGCAGAATAGGTGATTTTCTCTACAATGTCCAGTAATTCTCTTTTGCGCCCGGTGCTTTCCATCAGAGGCAAACCGGCTACGGTATGCATACGCACAGGAACACCGGCTATTTTTGCTGCCAACATGGCTACTGTCCCCGCTTTGGGTGTATGGCTGTGTACAATATCAGGTTTTTCAAGACGAAAAAGTCTGATCATTGCAATTAATGATTTGAAATCTTGTACCGGTGTTATTGCTCTTGTGAGATTTATAGGATGAAATCTTACACCCTCGCGTTCTGCTACGCGTTGCAGATATCCGTCATGCGATGTTGAGACGACTAATACGTCATAAAACTGATTCATATACTTCAACTGCCCCTCTAGGAGCTTGTCGAGGGATAATGGAACCGTAGTTACACGTATCAATTTTGGTTTCTTCATTTGTTAGTTTTCGCGAACCGTTGCGCAAGATAATACAAAGGTATGATGAGTGAAAATGGTTGGAACATAATTTTCATGCGGACAAGCAATCCATAATTGGCATAAATCTGTGCCATAAGCGCTACCGAAAGTAATGAAAGCAATACAAAAACCCAAAAATCAAGACGCCATAAGCTGAGTGCTTTTTTCACTAAAAACATACAAACTATCCCGAACACAAATATTGCCAGTAATACCAGATTCTCTACCGAAATTAACCAAGAAAAGGTGGCTTGATGCTCCAACGGAAGAGGTCTGAAATTGAAGGCAAACCATTGAGCAGGAAACCAATACTCATGTATGGGGATGTAACCGGATGTGTGAGCAAACACATTGATATGCGCTTGCTGCAATGCTTGAATGCGTGAAAAGTCAAAAACCTGTAACCATGATGATTTTAGTAACATCCAAATGCTGGCAACGCCTACTACCAAGGCTGTAGCCAAAAACATATACAAGCGTGGCAATCTGTGCCGATTTTGTACAATAATATAAGGCACCAATGCCATGAGCAAAATGGGCAGCATATACGGCCGCACTATGGCTAGCAAGATTGCAAACAGGATGGCAATGCCTATATGTTTCCGCACCAAAAGGCTATGCAATGCACCTGCAATGGCTAAGAAAACCAAAGGCTCTTTACCAAGCAGTGAGGTGAAAAAATGCTGATTTGGCAGAAAGTAAACAATCGGAAGCAGGTTGTACCCGCTAATGACTATGCCAGAGGGCACATAATAGGTTACCAATCTTTTCCAATATAGAATCCCGACAAATCCTATGGTACTATAAAGCAAAAACCCAAACTCCACCGGCAAATGCAGCCATTGCACAAAAGGATAATTGAGATAGAGTATGAAATACTCTCTCAGAGGAATAACACCTTGCTCTACCCATTGGGAAGCTTCAGGTTTTTGCAACCAATAAAGCTCTACATCTTTGGCCTTGCCAATTAGATAATAGTAATACGCAGCACATGTTATTGCCAAATGATATAGATACAGCACTAGGTTGCTGCTAAGAATCTGCCGAATGGACTGCTGCAAAGCTTTGTAATTAATTGTTTTACGCCACAAAGTAAAGAAATTTACACGGCATCAAACACATTGGTATAATATAGCAGGCTTTAGAATTTGCGGCAAAATATTGAAAAGGTGGTTGTCTAGCAAAAAGCCTTTGCGGGCAGGTAATCTATAAAAATCTAAAATACACCTGCCGGCAAAGGCTTTGAGGCAGGGATAGAAACGGTAGCCCGTAAAAAGGAACGGCTAATGCAAAAAACACAGCAAGAGGGTTGTAGTGGCTACGGAAAACCTCTTGCTGTGATATTTTTGCAGCCGGGCCTTTGCGGACTACAAGTGGATAGCCCGACCCGGAAATTTGCCCATCACTGTCTATTGAAGTCTTATGAATATCGCTAAGGCAAATTTCCGGGGGCCTCCCAAATAAAAAAAATAAATTAATACTCCTTTGTAGCACCTATGTCTGCCAAAAGCAGGTTGAGGCCTTGCTCTTCAAAGTATTTTTGTACTTGTTGGTGGTCTATTTTGATTGGAGGAAAAGTGTCATAGTGGCAACCAATGATTTCCTTGCACTGTACAAAATCTGCCGCCTTGGCCGCTGCTTTGTAGTCCATGGTAAAGTTATCTCCCACGGGTAATATAGCCACGTCAACAGCGCCGTAAAACTCCGGTATGAGCTTCATGTCATAGGTGAGCGCTGTGTCACCGGCAATGTATAGGCGTTTTTGACCATCGTCTATGATATATCCATTGGGGTTGCCGCCATAGGTACCATCATCAAAAACGCTGGAGTGGTGCGCTACAACGCAGGTGACTTTACCAAAATCAAAGCCGTAGGTACCACCGGTATTCATGCCGTGTGTGTCTAGCCCTTTATCTCCATAGTAGGTAGCGATTTCATGGTTGGAAATGATTTGCGCTTGGTGTTTTTTAGCTAGATCTTCGGCATCCAACACGTGGTCTTGATGCGCATGTGTGAGTAGGATGTAGTCTGGTTTTAGCTCATCCATCTTCACAGATGAAGCTTGATCGTTGCCGGAAATGAAGGGATCTACGAGTATGTTTCTACCTTTGGTAGTTATGTAAAAGCAGGCATGGCCCAGGAACTGTATTTTCATGCTATAATTTGTGTGTTTTTCTATAATTTTCAGTGATTAAATGGTGTATCCGTTGGGGATCACTGCATCTTTTTTCACAACAATGATGCCGTCTACCACGTTGTAGTCCTTGGTTTCTCTGTCTTGCAAGTGGTCTCCGCCCTGTATGCGCACGTCATTGCCTATGCGCACATTCTTGTCTAGAATAGCGTTTTTTATGTAGCAGCGCTCGCCAATACCTATCGGTGGCAAGCCTTGCGCTAGGTTTTCGTTGATTTCTTCCAAGGTTTCATAGCGGTCGCTACCCATGATGTAGCTATCTTCTATAGAAGTGGCCTTGCCTATACGGGTTCTGATGCCCACAACACTACGTTCTAAGCGGCTCGCATGTATAATGGCACCTTCAGAAAGCACCACATTTTCTAGCGATGTGCCTACAACTTTGGCAGGTGGGAGCATTCGAGCGTGTGTGTAAATAGGCCTTTCGGTGTCATATAAGTTGAAATGCGGGATGTTTCTAGCCAAGTCTAGATTGGCTATGAAAAAGGATTTGATGGTACCTATGTCTGTCCAATAACCCTCAAATTGATAGCTGGTAACGGTGTGTGACTCAATGGATTCGGGGATAATGTTTTTGCCAAAATCAGTACCATCTGTGCTAAACAATAGCTTCTCCAACACTTCTCTGTTGAATAGGTATATACCCATAGATGCCAAGTAGCTGCGTCCTTTTGACTTCATATGTTCACCGGTGTCAGAACTCCAGTTTTCTAGTTCAGACGCATCCGGTTTTTCTATGAAACTGGTGATGTGGTTTTGCTCATCTGTTTTCATGATGCCAAACCCGGTGGCGTCATGCGCATCTACGGGTATGGTGGCTATACTGAGGTCGCTACCGCTTTCTTTATGCTTCTCTAGCATGTCTCGGTAGTCCATTTGATAGAGTTGGTCTCCGGAGAGAATGAGCACGTAGTCATACTCCTCGTTGTCAAAGTGGTGAAAACTTTGGCGTACGGCGTCGGCTGTACCTTGGTACCATTCAGCGTTCTCCACCGTTTGTTCTGCAGCGAGAATATCTACAAAGCCACGGCTAAAGAGGTCAAAAGTGAAGCTGTTCTTGATATGCCTGTTGAGCGATGCGCTGTTGAACTGCGTGAGCACGTATATTTTGTTCATTCCGGAGTTGAGGCAATTGCTGATAGGAATATCTACCAATCTATACTTGCCGGCAATAGGCACAGCCGGCTTGGACCTGTGCGATGTCAAGGGAGACAATCTTGTGCCTCTACCTCCTCCTAAAATCAATGATACTAAGCGTTTTGAGCTCATGGCATAGCGTTTTTATAAAGTTGTGTATATTGTTTTATAGACTTCTCCCAAGAAAAATCTTGATTCATAGCGTGTTGGCGCATAGTAGCAAATTTCTCTTTGTCCAGATATAGTTCAGAGGCGCGGTATAGCGCGTGGAGTATATCATTTGAGTTCATCTGTATGAAGCGTATTCCGCATCCATTCTCATCATTCATGTCTATGATAGAGTCTAGCAGCCCGCCTACCGTGCGCACTATGGGCAGTGTACCATAGCGTAGCGCATAAAATTGGTTGAGACCACAAGGCTCAAATCGGCTTGGCATAACCAGAAAATCAGACGCTGCGTACACCTTGCGCGCCAGCTCTTCATTGTAGCCAATATAGCAATTGAACTTGCCACGCGAGTAGCGTTTCATCTGCTCTAGACCACGTGCCAATTGTGGATCTCCACTGCCTACTATCAAGAAATTCATCTCTGCATCATAGGTGTTTATGGCGCGCCATACAGCATCTGACAGCACATCTACGCCTTTTTGGTGGGCAAATCTGCCTATGAAAGACACCAGCGGCAGCTCAGGATCAAAATGGAAGTGACCGCATACCTCCTCCTTATTAGCACGTTTGCCTTCGCTCACAGTATCTACAGAATAGTGGTGGCGTAGATGCTTATCCGTCTCAGGATTCCACTCCTCATTGTCTATACCATTGAGTATCCCAACGCATTTCTGGCTTTCTTGGTGAAACAGTTCAGACAAAGAACTATCCTGCATTAGCTCCTTCATATACTGCGGTGACACCGTGGTCACCCTCCAAGCACACTTCACAGCAGTAGCCATAGCATTCAGCGTATTGTTCCACTTGAGCAGAGGCAGCTTCCAAGTGTCAAACCATGGAAAATAGTCTACCACATCCCAGGACATCATACCCTGGTAGTTGCCATTGTGTATAGTAAAGATAGAAGGCACATTGCGCAGCCTCGGAAACTGGTGGCTGTGAGACATGTAAAACGGCACAAAACCGGTATGAAAGTCATGGCAATGTATCACATCCGGCAAGTGCTCCCATTGGTGAATCCAATTGAGCGTTGCCACCTGAAAAGCTATAAAATGGTAGGCATCATTACGGTAACCATACACCTGCGTTCTATTCTCAAAACCCTCTACTTGCACCATATACAGCTTGTAGCCCAAATCATGATTGCGCAAAATCTTCACCTGTAATATCCTGCGCCCAAAAGGTAGCACTGCTTGGTGATCCACCACAAATCTGTGTGTTTGGGTAAACTTGTTTTCTACCCAAGGCATCACCACTATAGCATCATTCCCCTCCGTTTGATTGAAATATTTTGGCAAAGCACCAACCACATCTCCCAATCCTCCTACCTTGGCTACCGGATAACACTCCGCCGACATATGAACTACCTGCATACACTTATTTTGAAACTGAAAGATAGTAAAATATTCCATACTCACACATGATATTTACATTACCAAAACATCAAAAAAATCATATAATCCCGAAAATGTTAACTGCCAAACCTTCCTAATAACATATTAAACACTAATTAGCAGAGAATTACTGCATACTGCACTAATTTTATTATTATTTGGGCGGCTGCCCTTCACTGCGGCTTCGCCTACGTTGCGGGCACCGGGCTGGCCCGCAAGTAGTACGCATCCGGCATGCTGCGAGCAGTCGGCGCTGGTCGGTTTTCAGCGCTATCGCGACTTCAACCTGCCCAGCTTGCTGTTCGCCCGCAGGCCGGCTTTGCGCGCTACGTGCTCGCATCCCTGCCGCGCTGACGCTACTTCCATCTTGAGTGATTTACCACAACAGATCCTTTATTTTTACCATCACAGGGTTTTTGGTACTCCAAAACATCTTTTTAAATGCACTATATCAGCAAATTAGCCAAAAAAAACCAACCTCTACACCTAAATCGCCAAACCCACCTATTCACTTCAAAAAAGAATTTTGCATGAATTGCCGCCACATTCTTTCTTCTCTAATTTTATCATATCATTAATATTCTTCGCAAAACGCTAATCTTGCCTATGCCTTGGCGCTCAGGCTATAGCGTACACAAAGCACTTTGCGCGCATAATCCGTATCTTTGCAAAAAATATAAATACAATCATGGCTCTCATAAAATCAATATCGGGCATACGCGGCACAATAGGTGGTAGAACAGGTGAAAACCTCACACCAGTTGATGCCGTGAAATTTGCTGCAGCATATGGCTCATGGCTCATCAACTCTACCAACAAGCAAAAGTGTACCGTAGTACTGGGTAGAGATGCACGCATTTCAGGATCCATCATGTCTGGATTGGTTTCCAATACACTTTTGGCCTTGGGCATAGATGTAGTAGATTGTGGTCTTAGTACCACACCCACTGTAGAAATGATGGTGCCGGAGCTCCAAGCAGATGGCGGAATTATTCTCACAGCCAGCCACAACCCCAAAGAATGGAACGCACTGAAATTGCTCAATGAAAAAGGTGAGTTTATATCAGACAAGGAAGGCAAACTCATACTTGCCATGGCAGAAAGTGAGGATTTCAACTTTGCAGACGTAGATAGTCTCGGACAATACACCCAGAAGCATGACGCTATAGACATACACATACAGCGTATTTTGGAACATCCATTGGTAGATGTTGACGCAGTGCGTCAAGCAGATTTTCTGGTAGCGGTAGATGCTGTGAACAGCACGGGAGGTATATCTATATTACCACTACTCGAAGCCATGGGTGTACGCCACAAAGCCATATATTGCGAACCTACAGGTCATTTCCCACACAACCCGGAACCTTTGCGTGAACATTTGCAAGACATTGCCAATCTGGTAGTGAAAGAAAAGGCAGACTTAGGCATAGTGGTTGACCCTGACGTAGATAGACTGGCTCTGATTACAGAAGAAGGTGAAATGTTTGGAGAGGAATACACACTCGTAGCCGTAGCAGACTATGTGCTAGCCACACACAAAACACCTACCGTGAGCAATTTATCTTCTTCCCGCGCTTTGAGAGACATTGCTCAAAAGCATGGAGTAGAGTACAAAGCTTCGGCCGTGGGTGAAGTTAACGTCGTAGAACTCATGAAGGAACTCAATGCCGGCATTGGGGGTGAAGGAAATGGAGGCATCATCTTCCCAGACCTACACTATGGGCGCGATGCCTTGGCGGGAATAGCCTTGTTTTTGACACATTTAGCCAAAAGCAATCAAAAAGTGAGCGAAATGCGCGCTGCATATCCTGCTTATTTCATGAGTAAAACCAAAATTCAGCTTACGCCCGAGCTCCGCCCTGACGAACTACTTGAAAAAGTGCAAGAATACTACGCGTCTCAACCTGTTGAAATGAGCACAATTGATGGGGTGAAGATAGATTTTGACAAGGAATGGGTGCATTTACGCAAATCCAATACAGAACCTATCATACGTATATATACAGAAAGCACCTCTCAAGAGAACGCTGATAATTTGGCACAGAAAATGAATAATCTCATTGCAGATTTTATGTAATCACACAGGTCTGTTTACTATTTGTTTAAAACTAAAACTTGATTTTTCGCATTTAGGCCAACTTAACTACTATATTTAATCCATGGAAGATTTTCAATATGAGGATGCGATTTCCAGGTTTGAAAAAATGTTGCAAGACAAGACCAGAATCTATTTTGATCTTGATGAATATGTTGACATCATAGGGCAATATTTAGACAATGGCGATCTGGAATTTGCAGAAACAGCACTCAACATAGCAGAGGAAACCTATCCTGATGCAGATGATTTGCTCCTTAAGCGGGCAGAATACCTGCTGGAGTTTAGTGAATATGCCAAATCAAAAGCCATAATCAATCAATTGGAGGCCATATATGCCGATGATTTTGAATATATGATGCTCAAAGCTCGCTATTACTCCAAGACCAATCAACCACAAAATGCACTTGCAGAGTATAGTAAAGCGCTGAATTTTGCTGTAGAAATAGATTACATACTCCATTGTATGGGCATGGAATATATGGCCATGCAAGATTTTGAAAACGCACTAGAGTGTTTTTTGAGAGCGCTGGAGTGTGATGTGAATGATGACATTGCTATGATTTCTTGCACATTGTGCTATGAAGAACTTGATCGTATAGATGAGGGTATAATTTTCCTAAAAAAGCACTTAGAAAAACTGCCTTATAGTGAAGAAGCTTGGATACAATTAGGCTTGCTGCATTCACTCAACAAAGATTTTTCAGCTGCCTACGATGCTTACTATTTTGCCCATTGCTGCAATGCTAAAAGCATAGTTGCGCTCACCAATCTGGCCAACTCATGTGAATCTTTGGGTGATTACAACAAGGCTATTTCTCATTATGAAGAAATCCTAGAGCTTGATGATTCACCGGCTTACACTTGGTTGAGAATTGGCAAGTGCTATATGAAGATGGATAATACCTCCCGCGCTTTATCGGCATATCAGAAAGCGATGAAAGAGTACCCGGAGCTTGATCAAGTGTGGTATGAAATATCATTGGTGCATGAAAAACTCTGCAATTATGATGAGGCATTGTATTTCATGAAACGCGCTTTTGATATAGATTCCATGAATGTGAAATACTGTAAGCAACTGGCACACTTGCACATTCATTATGGCAAGTTTGAAGAAGCGGAAGAGAATTATGAGAAATTAATCAAACTGCAACCTAATAAGGTAAACAACTGGATAGCCTATGCAGAGTTGCTCATGATGCTTGGCGAATACCAAAAAGCCATAGACTTACTTGAAAAAGCCTATAAAAAATTCAGTAGAGTAGAATTACTCTATCAATTAAGCGCATGCTACTATCTCAAAAGAGAAGATGTTTGCGGAGACAATACACTTGAGAAGGCACGTGAACTCAATGAAAAAATGTTCAGTGCTATGCTCAAGAAATACCCTGTTCTGAAAAAAGGTGTGTCTTCAGTTTTTGTAAGTAAGCTCAAGAGCAATGGCCTAGAGGGCACCGCGGAAAAAATCTAACAGCATTTTATGGCTTCAAAAAATAGACGTTATCTACTTGTGGGTGACGTACATGGTTGTTTATATACCTTAAAGAAGATGCTCAATGAGCATTGGCAACCTCAAGATACCCGTCTTATACTGTTAGGCGATATGG
Organism: Weeksellaceae bacterium; assembly: GCA_030535475.1. Taxonomy (GTDB): domain Bacteria; phylum Bacteroidota; class Bacteroidia; order Flavobacteriales; family Weeksellaceae; genus JAUNRT01. The sequence continues at coordinate 16,799 of JAUNRT010000031.1, forward strand.
TGTTTAAAGGCAAACATTCTCTTGCAGTATTAAATTATCTCTACGAAATGGCGCTAGACTCATCCCTAGACATCATATTTCTAAAAGGCAATAATGAGGATATGCTTCTGAAACACCGGAATAATATCCCTGCTATGCAAGAAAGACAAGGAGTAAAACTACTGGATACCGACGCACAACTCCGTTGGATAGAAGATTGGAAGCACTTTTACGAAGAAAAACACTTCTTTGCTTCCCATGCGGGCGTAGGCGTTGGTGTTAATATTCCGATAAATCATAAAAATTTTTCACTAATTTATCAAAGAAATGTGTTAAAAAACATTAACAAAACACAGTTTATTGGACACATCGTAGTAGAAAAACCTCTGTATGTAGAAGAAAGCGATGCTTGGTATATTGACACTGGAGCAGGAAATGGAGACAAACTCACAGCTGTTTTACTAGATGAAAATCAAAGCATTAAAGAATTTTACACAATTGATGTAGTTGAAGAAGATATGCTAGAAATTTGGGACACAATGTAGAGAAATCACCTTTATTCTCCAGAATTTATTGATTTTAAGATTTTTTTTAGAGTAATAAATGTTTGGTTCGTTTTTTGTAAGTTCATAATCAATAATCAAAAAAATCAAAATTATGGGAATTTTATCATGGATTTTATTCGGACTACTCGCAGGAGCATTAGCTAAGTTTTTAAGCCCAGGTCCAGATCCAGGAGGATGGATTGGAACTATCATCACTGGTATTCTTGGGGCGTTCTTAGGTGGTTGGATTGGCTCAATGCTATTTGGCGTTGGCGTAGATGGATTCAACATCTCTAGCTTCTTAGTAGCCGTAGGTGGTGCAGTACTTCTTTTGTTCTTATACCGTATGGTAGTGGCAAGAAGGTAACCTACCTATTCTAGAAAATAAATAACCGCCTCATTTTTTGAGGCGGTTATTTTTTTATGTATCCGATAAAAATAGATCTGTGATATTGGATAGTTCATCTAAGAACGCAATCTTCTATAGTTTCATCACAGAATTCTTATAAACATAAAGCAATACTTCACCACTTTTCTGTTTACTCATACCTTTTATCAAAATAGGTTTTCAAACAGATTGCAAAAATTCTCCAAGAACTGAAGATCCTACAATTAAAAACTTCGTGTTTGTACCCAATACTAAAAGCTAAATCAGTAGTAGAATTTAGGCATGATCATCATCAAACACCTCTATAGTTTTCTCCTTTTCTATGAGCTCTGTAAATTTACCTTGGTATCGCGTAGCTTTTACCATGTGATTGTCTATCCAATGATAATTACCGCCGCGGGGTTTGCCAAATACAATTCCGTGGTATTTAAAACCGTGTTCTTTCAACCAGCGTTCAGTGTATTCTCTGTGCGCTTCAGTACGTGAAGTAAAAAAGAAGATGATGTGTCCTTGGTCATACCACTCATTGAGTTTTTGCAATGCATCTGGAAATAATGCGGCCGTTAACATACGCTCCGGCTCTTCATTTGGGATGTCTTCGCAGATAGTGCCGTCTATGTCTATCAAGAAATTCTTAACGCCTTCTGCCAGTATAGGACTTACTTTCTTACCGTCTTTCAGTGTTTCCTGTAATTGATGCTTACTTTGGTTGCTCATACTTTTGTAATTTTTCTAAAATTACTTATTTTTTCTGAGGGTATACAAATCTTTTCGACGATCTTTCAGATTTCTTACACTTCCTTTCTCGTGCAATTCAAGTAGTAACTCCAAATCCACATCTACTACAAGTATCATTTCTGTATTGGGAGTAGCTTCAGCTTTCACACCATCATACGGAAATGGAAAATCACAAGGAGTGAATACCATAGACTGTGCATACTGTATGTCCATATTGTGCACGCGTGGCAGGTTGCCTACGCTGCCAGCAATGGCCACATAACATTCATTTTCTATCGCGCGCGCTTGGGCACAATGTCTTACTCTGGAAAATCCATTCTGAGTGTCAGTGAGAAACGGTACAAATAAAATGTCCATGCCTTCATCAGCCAAAATTCTACTCAATTCCGGAAATTCAGCATCGTAGCATATCAACACCCCGATTTTCCCACAATCTGTGTCGATTACATTAAATTCCTTACCACCTTTCAAACCCCATGCTTTTTCCTCATCAGGGGTTGCATGTATTTTTACGTATCTTTCTACTGTGCCGTCTCTTCTCAATACATAACCCACATTGTACAGTGTTTCGTTTTCCATTTCAGGCATGCTACCGGCAATAATGTTGATATTGTACTGCACTGAAAGTTCAGACATTCTATTTTTGATGCGCTCAGTGTATTTAGCCAATTCTCGGATGGCTTGTGCTTCAGACAAATGATTGTAAGATGCCATCAAAGGCGCATTGAAATATTCCGGGAAAAGTGCAAAATCGCTACGATATCCTGAGAGGGTATCCACAAAATATTCTACTTGGTCCATCATGTCATCAAATGAATGATAAAGACGCATCTGCCATTGCACTAGCCCAATTCTCACAACAGATTTAGTAAGTGTAGGCGTGGTTTCTACCTCATCTACTTCATAGTATATGTTGTCCCACTCCATGAGTATGGCGTTTTTCTCAGAAAGCACATCATCAGGCAAATAATTTCTGAGAATACGCGTAGGCCTGAAATCGTTTTGCAATTGAAAATTGATTACAGGGTCGTGTATCTCTTTAGATTGTACTTTTTGCAAATATTCTCTTGGTGAAATACTGTCACTATGTTTATGATAGTTAACCATCCTTGCCCCAAAAGCTATGCCTTTCAGATTAAGATTTTCGCATAGCTCTCTGCGTTGTTCGTATAGTCTTCTACCCAATTTTTTGTTACGAAAATCCGGATGTATGAAGACATCTATTCCATATAGTATTGTACCTTTTGGTGAGTGAGTAGAAAAGGTTTCCTTTCCTGTGATAGAATCAAATGTATGGTGATGTTCAATTTTTCTTTCGTCAACAATTATGGAAAGTGCAGCTCCTGCAAAGCGATCATTTACCCAAAGCGCTATCTGTCCTTCCGGAAATAATTTTATAAGTTTTTTGATTTGGTCTTTGGTCCAAACCATATACTGCATAGACTTATAAGAATCCTGCATCACTTCTAGAAATTCAGGATAATCTTCTACGCGTAAAAACTCAAGACTTACTTTGTCGGCTACATTATCTTTTTCTCTGTTTACTTTTTCTTTCTCTGACATTTGTTAGTGTATTAATAGCTGATATTTCTTGATCAACCTGGTGGAAACAATTTTGCCAATCTAGATTTGATCTCTCTTCTTTTCCACTTGCCATTATCTGTTTTATCCAGATCGGGCAAGCAAATGATTTCTTTTGGAATTTGCACCTTTTCAAGGCCTGTTTTGTGCCATTCAATTTCGGTTTTGAGTGGTATTTCCGTTAGCAGAACTAATTTCTCTCCTAGCACAGCATCTGGAATTGAAGACACCAAAAATGGTATAGGTATATGTGGAGTTAGTTTTTTCTCTATTTCTTCCGGTTGCAATTTCACGCCACCTGAGTTTATTACAAAATCATATCTGCCTAGCCATTCAAAGGTGTTATCATTTACCAACTTCACGATATCATTCGTTACAACTTCCTCATCCAAGAAATTTGCACGTATTACCAAACAATCTCTGTGATCTGTACTAATTTGAACATTAGGGATAGTTTTGAAATACTTCTCCTCACATACTTTGCGCATTGCTATATGCGTGATGGTTTCTGTCATGCCATAAGTTTCGAAGGCAGTGAGCCCGAGAATTTTTATCTTCTCCTCTAAGGCTTCACCTACCGGAGATCCACCCAAAATAATTTTACGGCAATGATGCAGTATTTGCATTGAGTTTTCCGCTTGCATGGGAGTCATGGCAGTAAAATCTACATTCTCATGTATAATTGGAGTAGTAGTAGGTCTGCTGCAGATGAGTTTCCACTGATTCACCATTGCACGTACCACCATCATCTTCCCTGCAATATACTGCACAGGAAGGCATAACCAAGCGCTAGTACCTGCCGGCAAATTTAGAAAGCCAGCTGTAGATTTTGCAGACTGAATCATTGCAGTCTTACTAAGAGATATTTTCTTCGGTTTTCCGGTAGAGCCGGATGTCTGAACTAGAAAATTCTCCTCTGATCTGAATTCTTCAACCCACTCAAGAATTTCTGTTTGCCATTGCAGCATTTCTATGTCTGCATTATAGAATTCCTTTCCGGGTCTGAAATCTAGAATCAGCAACTCTTGTGTATTCATATAGGCTTCATGTATAGCATTTCACCCTCCAGATATAGTCCACTGGGTGTATTGTTGTGAAATAGTTGTCCGGTGCCGAGACCTTGTGGCATAGTTGGGTTTTTGGTAAATGTATATTGAGCTATAGCACTCAAGCCTACATTGCTCTCTAGGGCAGAGGTAATCCACCAACCGACAGCATTTTCTTCAGCCAAATTTATCCAGAAATCACAATCTTTAAAGCCACCAACTAGCGCCGGTTTGAGGATAATATATTTCGGCGAAATGTTGGCCAAAGCTGCTTTTCGCGTTTGCAAATCTCTCAAGGGTATCAATTCTTCATCAAGCGCTATAGGGCATGGCGTTGAACGGCAAAGTGCGGCCATCTGCTCCCACTGCCCGGCTTTAATAGGCTGCTCAATGCTGTGAATCTTTAATTCAGCCAATTGTTGCAACACTTTTTCTGCTGTTTCAAAGTCAAAGGCGCCGTTGGCATCAACTCGAATCTCTAACTGATTGGCGTCAAATTGAGCGCGTATGCTTTGCAGTATTCCATGTTCAGTGGGCCAATCGGTGCCGATTTTTAACTTCAAGCAAGTAAATCCTAAGTCTAATTTTTGCTTGATTTGTTCTAGCATTCCACTTTTATCAGCCATCCAGATAAGGCCATTGATTCTGATTCCGGCTTGGTTTTCAGTAAAAGCAGACGGGAAATAAATTTCCTGCTGAGCATGTTGCAGATTAAGCATAGCCTGTTCTATGCCAAATGTGATACTAGGCCAGTTTCTATAAACAGCCGGTGAGTAGGTACCATCTATCACCTCATCTACAGCATTTTGCAGGGTGAGTTCAAAATCGGGTCTGTCATCTATGCTCAACCCACGGAACATATTGCACTCCCCAATTCCTTGTTTATCACCCTCCAAAAGCCGTATAAACCATGTATCTTTTTCATACAAAACCCCGCGGGATGTACCGCCGGGTTTTAAAAATTTCAATTGATATTTCTCTATTTTTCCTTTCACACTTTTTGTACCAGCAATGCAGAAATCTGTGATGCCAATTCTGTGCCGATTCTGTCTTGCGCTTCAAGTGTTGACCCACCAATATGTGGTGAAAGTGATAATTTTGGATTCATTAATAGCTTGATTTCCGGTTTAGGTTCGTTTTCAAAAACGTCCAATGCGGCTCCTGCTACTTTACCGGATTCCAAAGCTTCTACCAATGCCACCTCATCTACTACTCCACCGCGTGCAGCATTTACTAGATAAGCACCATCTTTCATGAGATCAAACTCTGGTCTGCCAATCACATAATTTTTCTGTGCAGGAATATGTACAGTGATCATGTCAGAATTTTTGATCAATTCGCGCATGGGCTGCATTTCAATCTTTACATCTACTGTAGTACCGTCAAAGAAAGAGAAAGCAATAGTTTCTGTACCTTCTTCATTTCTGCTATTTGAGGCAATGACACGCATACCTACGCCCAATGCTATTCTAGCAACTTCACTTCCAATCCTTCCTAGGCCAATAATACCTAAAGTTTTTCCTTTCAACTCTTTAGAAGCTGCATAAGATTTCTTGAGTGCATTGAAGTTAGACTCACCTTCCAGCGGCATATTTCTATTGCTATCATGCAAATTGCGTGTTAGCGCAAACAAATGAGCAAATACTATTTCTGCAACAGAAGTAGAAGATGCAGCAGGTGTATTGATCACATGCAGACCTTTTTCCATAGCATAGCTCACATCTATATTGTCCATACCTACACCACCTCTGCCTATCAGCTTGAGAGAAGGTACAGCATCTATTAAATCTTTGCGCACCTGAGTGGCGCTTCTTACAAGAATAACATCTATAGCATTCTCGTTCATGAATTCTTTAAGATCATCCTGAGCTACTTTGTCTAGAAAAAGATTGTAACCTGCATCACGCAAAGCTCTTTCACCAGATGGAGAAATGCCGTCGTTTATCAATATATTTAGCATAGTTATTATTTTATGATTATAAATTTTATTAAGCTTCTTTCTCTAATTGCTTCATCACATCTACCAGCACCTGCACACTCTCTATAGGCAGCGCGTTGTACATACTTGCACGGTATCCACCCACAGATCTGTGACCATTGAGACCGCTAATGCCTATATCTTTCCAAGCTTTGTCAAACTTGTCTTTGACAGACTCATCTTCTAGTACAAACGTCACATTCATGTGAGATCTATCTTCTTTGTCAACCACACCGCGGAATAAAGGATTTCTATCTATCTCTGCGTATAATAAAGCAGCCTTCTCATCATTTATTTTTTCAATAGCTTCTACGCCGCCCAATTTCTTGAGCCACTCAAGTGTAAGCATAGACACATAAGTAGAAAATACAGGTGGCGTGTTGAACATACTTTCCTTTTTGATGTGGATAGAGTAGTCTAGGTATGAAGGAATATCTCGACCCGTTTTCCCAAGCAAATCTTTCTTCACCACTACCAGTGTAGCACCAGCAGGCCCCATATTTTTCTGTGCACCTGCATATATTAAGTCAAACTTAGAAAAATCCAACTTTCTACTAAAAATATCAGAAGACATATCACATACCAATGGCACATTCACCTCTGGAAAGCTCTTCATCTGCGTACCATAAATAGTGTTGTTGGAAGTGCAGTGAAAATATGCTGCATCTGCAGGCACATCATAGTCTTTGGGTATGTAGGTGAATCCTTTGTCTTCTGAGCTAGCCACTACAGAAACATTCGTGAGTTTTTTTGCCTCTTTTATAGCCGCACTCGCCCAAGTACCAGTATTAGTATATGCAGTAGTAGCATCCGGTGCAGCTAGGTTAAACGGCACCATGACAAACTGTAGAGAAGCCCCTCCTTGCAAGAAAAGCACCTCATAATCATCATTCAATTGCATAAGCTCTTTTACAAGCGCTCTGGCATTGTCCATCACTTCTACAAAATCTTTGCTTCTGTGAGAAATCTCGATAAGCGATAGATCTAGACCATTGAAGTTGAGAACTGCGTCTGAAGCTTGTTTTAGTACTTCTTGAGGCAGGATACATGGACCTGCACTGTAGTTATGTTTTTTCATAAAACCTTGATTGAAAAATTTTTAATCGTTGAAAGTTGGGTAAAGATATAAATTGCAATGTTACTTGTGCATCATTTCTTTCTTTTCCAGAAGCACAGCCTCCGGTTCTTGATGATCTTCATCCGGCACACAGCAATCTACAGGGCATACAGCTGCACATTGTGGCTCATTGAAAAAGCCAACACACTCCGTACACTTATCTGTGACTATGAAATATATATCATCACTCAAGGGTTGCTGCGGCTCATCCGCATCTGCAGATCGGCCATTCATACCCTTCACATATCCTGTAAGATCTGTACCGTCAGAAAAACGCCAGTCCATTGCACCTTCATATATAGCATTATTGGGACACTCTGGTTCACAAGCACCACAATTTATGCATTCATCTGTAATTTTGATAGCCATTTGCGTTATATTAAATTTGTCACGCAAATATAATCATTACTTGCCAGTTCGTATGAAACAAACTCACATTATTCAGGCATTCACGCAATTAGGACAATATCTCCAACAACAGCTAGAAAACGCCACATCACAGCCTACCAGCGATTTGCAAGTGATTCTACAACAAGCCCAGCAAAAAAATCCTTGGTTCACCACAGAAAACACACATTTTGCACTACAGCAATGGGCACAACTCCTACAACAGGACAAATTACAAGACTTTGTATCAAAATACAATTATGCCACTGAACCCAAAAAAGTAGGCATCATCATGGCTGGCAACATACCTTTAGTCGGCTGGCATGACCTGCTTTGCGTGTTGCTCAGTGGCCACATTGCCTACATAAAACTCTCGTCCTCAGACAACGTGATCATACCCCGGCTTTGTGAAAAACTCATACAAATCGAGCCGCAACTAGAGCAGCGCATGCAATTCGTGCCCCAAATCAAGGACTATGATGCCGTGATAGGCACCGGAAGCAGCAACACAGAGCGCACCCTGCGTGAGTATTTCTCTCACGTACCACTTTTGCTCAGAGGCAGCCGCACATCAGTGGCTATCATCACCGATGACACCACAGACGCAGAATTGCAACAGTTGGGTGATGATGTTATGCGATATTTTGGACTCGGTTGCCGCAACATCACGCAGCTTTTCTTGCCAGAAAACTTTCATCTAGACAGGCTTTTCGCAGCCTTTTACCCGTGGAAAGACATTGCTACGCACTTCAAGTACACCAATAATTATGACTACAATCGCGCCATAGGTCTCATGAATCATGAAAATTTGTATGACAATGGCTTTTTGCTCCTGCGTGAGAGCCAGGCCTTGTTCAGCCCTGTGGGCGTGCTCAACTATGCGTATTACAAAGACACAGAGCAAATCCATCAATTCTTAGCAGAGCACGCCAACTCTGTTCAATGCGTAGTGGGAGATCAACAAGACCAGATAGCTTTCGGAAGCACACAAACACCAGATTTACAACAATTTGCTGACGGCATAGACACCATGCAATTCCTGGAAAATTTGTAGAAAAGATTCTGTGAAAATATAGTGTAAAAATCTGCAACAATTAATTTAGATTTTTTTTATTTGGGCGGCTATTCCGGCTGACCCGCTACTATCTTGCTCACAGGCAGCCACATCAAGCCAGTTTCAGGTACGTCCGTTATCTCTCCAGTACCTGAAATCTGGCTTGCTGTGAAGGGCTGCCTGTTTTGCAAGGATATCCGCTCGCATCCGGGCCGCGGCCAGCAGCACAAGGCCAACTTTTTCCTAAAACACTGACTTGATAGAATGTGTCTAGTCTCAAAGCACTACAAAAACACTGATAATCTTTTGATTGACAGCAAAAAAAAAGATTTTTTTATGAATAATCAATCATAATCCTTTGAGATGAAAAACTAGCTTATGTAGAAGTTTGGTAAGTGAAACTGTTGAAAAAAAGGACAATAATTGCTGTGATGCGCCTAAATATCAATAG
>JAUNRT010000001.1:0-55163 GCA_030535475.1 Weeksellaceae bacterium
TCAAATATTTAAACTACAAGTTTCAACTGTTTTGCCGTGCAACGGTCTTGATTTGTGATTGAGAGAATGAATGCGTGGATAGACAGCTTCAAAGCGCTTTTAATCAGATATGAAACAAAAGAGAGTCATTGGAGGGATCTACATCTTATTGCATTTTGCTGTATTTTGATTAGGAAACATTAAACAAGTTCATAGATTGAGCATAAATTCTAAGAAATACCGCCATGTTGGCGGTTTTTTTATGGAATTTTGTGTTTTGAGCATTCCAGGATTTGTAAAAATTTTGTGATTTGGAAATTTCTGATTGCAAAATTTTTCATAAATAGGTGTGGTAGTGATGTGTGTGTGGCAGGTTATGGTTTTGCGTTTACTGAATATGTTTACCTTTGTTTTTTTTGAACGCTAACACAATACGATGAGTTTGATCAACGCTTTGGCAGGATTTGTAACGAGTAATTATGCACAACGATTGGAGAAAATCAGAAAAAATCCGATTGAGCTGCAGAGTACCGTGTTGAAATCTAATCTGGAGTCGGCCAAGAATACCATGATTGGCAAGGAATACGACTTTGAGAGTATAAAGAACTATGACGATTTTCGTGATCGTGTGCCAGTGGTTTCTTATGAGGAGTTCCAGCCGCTGATAGAAAGAGCGAGACGCGGCGAAAAGGATATTTTCTGGCCCGGGAAAATCAGTTGGTTTGCCAAATCTTCCGGTACTACCAATGCTAAAAGCAAATTCATACCAATAAGCAAGGAATCTCTGGATGGCAACCACTACGCCGGTGGTAAAATGATGTTTGCTAATTACCTGGAGAAGCATCCTGAGACTAATATTTTCAAACGCAAAAATTTGCGGATTGGTGGGAGTGCAGATTTGTATAAAGAATATGAAACACAGTTTGGAGACCTGTCTGCAATAATGATAGACAATTTACCATTCTGGGCAGAGTTTGTGAATACACCCAATAAGGAAATATCTCTGATGAGTGATTGGGAGGTGAAGTTGGATGCGATAAGCAATGCTGTGGTGAAGGAGAATGTTGGCTGCTTGACCGGTGTGCCATCATGGATGCTGGTTTTACTCAATCATTGTTTGGAAAAGACCGGAAAGAGCAATATTCATGAAATATGGCCGGATTTGGAGGTGTTTTTCCATGGTGGAATAAGTTTTACGCCTTATAAAACCAACTATAATGAGATTGCAGGGAAACAAATGCGATACTATGAAATATACAACGCTTCTGAAGGGTTTTTTGCGATTCAAGATCAGACAGAGAGCAAGGATCTATTGCTATTGTTAGATACTGGTATTTTCTACGAGTTCATACCTATGGACAAGCTTGACAGCCGCGAAGCTATACCACTGCATGATGTAGAGGTAGGCAAGAATTATGCTGTGGTGATCTCTACCAATGGTGGTTTGTGGCGCTACATGATAGGTGACACGGTACGATTTGTGTCTGTGCGCCCATATAGAGTAGTGGTTTCTGGACGTACTAAGCATTATATCAACGCTTTTGGTGAGGAGATAATTATCGAAAACGCTGAAGAAGCACTAAAGGCTGCTTCTGAGGCTACCGGTGCGAGTATTGCAGAATATACTGCTGGACCTGTGTTCATGGATCAGAAAGAAAAAGGTGCTCATGAGTGGATCATAGAATTTGAAAAGGAACCTGACGATTTTGACAAGTTTTGCCAAATTTTGGATGAGACTTTGCAGTCTATCAACTCTGACTATGAGGCCAAAAGGTATAACAATATGACCTTGAATGTGCCCAAGGTGCATCTTGCACCCAAAGGGCTTTTCTACACTTGGATGAAACAGCGTGGTAAGCTTGGCGGGCAAAATAAAGTGCCACGATTGAGTAATGACAGAGAATATCTTGACCCTATTCTCGAAATCATGCAGAAAAACGGCTCTGAAGAGGAGTAGAGCAAGGTGATATTATAGTAGAGGATGAGAGTTGTGGTTATTGCTCTCTATGAATCAAGAGATCTACAAATCTGTTGTAGCTTCTGAGCCCTTCCGGCTGGTTGTTTCTTTTGAGATATTGCTGATTCATAAAGCCGAATGCGTCATTGGCAGCACCTGAATATTTTTGTGCAAAGGCTTTTTCTGCGGCTCGGTCTCGCTGCATGCCCGGCGTGTATTGATTTACCACTTCTTGTACAAAAATACTGTCTTGAGGGTAAATCTCTCGAAGCACATACTGCAATGCTCGCCACTGGCCAATGTATCGGAGTGTAGGATCAGTGCTTTCTACCAGTGAAACATAGCCAACAAAATTAGCCTCATACTCATAGGCATAGCCCATTTGATGTGCTTGCTCATGTGCCAATGAGAAAAGGAGTATGCTTCTTGGAGCGCCACGTGTGATTTGTGCTTCACCACTGAATGGGTTGTAATAACCGGTAACGCCAAAATGCCGCATAAAAAAGCTATATAGCGAATATTTTTTGATAGCAACTTTAGGTATATAGCGGTAGCGATAGTCTGCTTGTAAAAGTCTGCGCTGAAAATGACTACGCATCTCATCACGCGCCATATATAGCACACCTGTTTGATCTTCTTCTAAGCCTTCACGTACAGGGACAAGATCTGCTTGGAGTTTGGAGGCTACTGTTTTGAGTTGTTCCACGCTGGGCGGTTCTGCTTGAAATTTCTCATACAAATTCGGCCTATAGTAATTAAAACCCCATGCAAACTGAAAAAGGATATAGAAAAATGTGAAAATATACACCCATCTGCCTAAAATCCGGAATCCACGCCAGTACTGCTTGAGTACAAAACAGCGAATGACTACATATAGGCTAATCAATAAACTTATGAGAATAATGCCATAGAAAATGTCGCCGATAGACAGCGGAATCAGGCCAAACATTCCTGACCAGAAAGGGAAAAACTTCTCATAGAATGCAGGGTAATATATGTGCGTAAAGGTCTGCCACTGTATGAGTATTTGTACCCCAATATATACCATAACAGCAAAGGCTAAAGCATATAGCAAGGGTTTTATATTTCTGATTTCCAAGGCCTTCATAGGGCAAAGATAATACATTATTTAAAGCACAAAAGCCCGATGCAACAGCAACGGGCTTTGGTGTTTGGAAATTTATTGCAAGAAGAATCTTACATAGATCTTCTATGCATCACTTTTACATGAGCATGTTCATCATCACGCATCATATATTCTGTACGGAATCCATTCAATACCACTTCAATATCATCATCCTTGGCGCGCACATTGGCAAAATCTTGAATGAGTTCTAAGATATCATGCGCTATATATGAAGTGTATTTTGCATCTATTGTCACCTTAGAGTTAGGCTTTACATTTTTCAAAGTTTTCTTTATAGCAGCTTTGTTCAAGAAAGATACTTCTTCGGCCAGCTCTATAGTAATGTCATCAGCCTCACGAAGCTCTTCTCTTGAGAGATAATAAGATCTTTTCATATTACCTTGAAGTATGAAGAATACAGAAATTGCCATACCTATACCAACACCTGTAAGAAGGTCTGTTGCTACAACGGCTATTACCGTGGCAATAAATGGAATGAATTGAAATCTACCCAATGACCAGAAATGTTTCATTGTAGCTGGTTTGGCCAATTTATACCCAATTACCAAAAGCACAGCGGCCAAAGTAGCAAGCGGAATCAAGTTTAGCAAAAATGGTATAGCCAATACCGCTACAAGTAACATCACGCCATGTATTATAGCAGCCATCTTGGTTGTGGCACCCGCATTGGCGTTGGCGGAACTACGTACAATTACCGATGTGATAGGAAGACCACCAATCATAGCACTCGCTATATTTCCTATACCTTGAGCGCGAAGCTCATTGTTGGTATCTGTGATACGTCTATGGCTATCCATACGATCCGCGGCCTCAATACACAACAAGGTTTCAATGGATGCTACCACTGCTATGGTGAAACCTGCTATCCAAACCTGTGGATTGAGTATCCCGGAAACATCTGGGAAAGTGACAAGGGCTGCAAAATCTTCTGAAGTGCGGGGTATTGGGAGTTGTACTAAATGTGAAGGCTCAATTACCAATCCCGGAGCGCTGATTTTGAAAAGTTCGTTGATGAGAATACCTACAACAACGGCAACCAAAGCACCTGGCAATAATTTGATTTTTTTAAGTGCTTGCACATTGTCAAAAAGCAATAAAATACCTATGGAAATCAAAGTTACTATAATCACTCCTGGTTGTATATTGTCCAAAAGTTTATGGAAAAACTCAAAAATAGGAAGGTTATTTTTGTCAAAAACAACTTGAGACGCAAAGTTTTCCTCATCATAGCCCAATGCGTGTGGGATTTGTTTGAGAATGATAATAATACCAATACCTGCCAACATTCCTTCAATCACATTGCTGGGAAAATAGTTGGAGATACTACCCGCGCGCATAAACCCGAGTGCAAGCTGAAGACCACCTGCAATTACACCGGCAAGCAAGAACAATTCAAATGTTCCTAAATTTTGGATAGCAGCATATACAATCGCTGCAAGACCTGCGGCCGGACCACTTACAGAAATGTGCGAGTTACTCATTGCGCCAATCACAATCCCGCCAATGATACCTCCGATGATACCTGAAAGCGGTGGTGCGCCAGAGGCTAATGCGATTCCCATACAAAGCGGTAGTGCTACGAGAAATACTACCAAGCCCGGGGCTAAATTTTCTTTAATGTTTTGCGGTAATGGTTTTCTTCTCATTGTAAATTAGTTTTTTTTTGAAAGTTTTAAATTTGGAAAATAACGGCTGTGTTGGGTATTGTACGCAACAGATTAGCCTTGAAAAAATTAAGGAGCACGCACACCATCCATGCGCTATGCTAGCTTGGCAATGATAGTGTTACACCTCAGGAGGTGGCACAAACAAAGACAAGCTCACTTCATAATCAGATAAAACTTGTGAAACTAAAAAAGCCTGAGTGCTGTCTGATAGAAAATCAGATTGCAAATGCCACAGAACTTGATGCAAGATGTGCATTTGCTCTTCTGCAGCGTTTTTCCCACTGTGAGATTCCTCCTCACTACCAGCGGAACTGAAAAACACATATTCTGCCTTTGCATCATACATTGCGCACACACCCGGGAGTATCAGAAACTGGGCAAATGCAACAAATAATAATAACGGCAATAGTGTCTTCAAAAATTAAGTTTTGACAAAAATACAAAATTCTCAAATATTGACGAAATTTTCTGCGTTTTTAGCGATATTTTAAGAAAATTTCCTTGCCCAAATGCATTGTTTTCAATAATTTTAAAGTTTTCAGCTACATTTGAGAAAAAATACTACAAGTGATTGCATCACTGAATACGCTTTGGATTTTCTTTCACAAATTGCGCCCAACCACTCACTTTTTTACCTGTATTCAAAACCCTATTATTGAAGTGATGGCATACCGCCGCCGCCAAACCATCCATGGCATCAAGCTGCGTAGGAAGCGCTTTCAGCCCTAGCAAATTCTGCAACATCCCCGCTACTTGTTCCTTGCTAGCATTTCCATTGCCTGTTATTGCCATCTTGATTTTCTTGGGTGAGTATTCCGTGATAGGCACTTCTCTGTAAAGAGCAGCGGCCATGGCTACGCCTTGTGCTCTACCAAGTTTTAGCATACTCTGCACATTCTTTCCATAAAATGGGGCCTCTATAGAAAGCTCATCTGGATGAAACTCATCTATCAGCATCAGCGTCTTTTCAAAAATCTTTTTGAGCTTCATTTCTTGATTGGGTAGCTTATGGAGCATTAACTCATCAAGCAAGATCAGCTTCATTTCAGCATTTCTCACGCTTATCAAGCCATAACCCGTCACCGTAGTGCCGGGATCTACCCCCAAAATTATTCTCTCAGCTACACTCATTCCTTGCGTGCATAGTGTTCACGCACAGAAAGACAGCGGTATATCATTTCATTTACAGGTACATGTATATCCAGCTCATACGCATATTTCAGCACCGTACCATTCAAAAACTCAAGTTCAGATGGTTTCCCATCACGTATGTCACGCTGCATAGAAGAAGTAGCTTCATACATAGTATTATCCACCATCTTCATAGCGAGTTCAACTACATCAGCTTCCCAATTGATCATTTTACCGCGCCCCACATGGTATATTTCAGTAAAAAGGGCTTCCAACATCTTGCGAGAAGGTCTGTAAGAGCGCACTTCACCAAAACTAGATTGCGTCACACTTGTGAGGCCACCACTGCATATATACATGAATTTTATCCACTTATGCAGCCATATATCCTCCTCAGCATGCGCATCAAAACCACAGTCATTTAGCACCTGTACAAGTTGCAAAAGCCTTTCACTCAGCTCCCCGCTGTCCTCACCCAAGTGTATCATAGGTTTGTTCCAGCCAAAGTGGGAGATGTGGCCGGGCGCTTCTACCTTACTATAAATCTTGCACATTCCGGGTAGCACCTGCTCATATGGCAAGAATCTCCAGAGTGTTTCCTCAGAAGTAAGACCATTTTGCAGAGGCACCACCAGCGTATCTTGCTGCAGAGCATCTTTTAGCTCCATAGCCAGGGATTCCACCTCATCTGCCTTGGTAGTCAAAAATATACAGTCATAGCCGTGCAAGTCATTCAATGTGGATAGCATTTGCACATCTTTCACCTCAAAGTCACCATCAACACTGCTCACACGCAAGCCGTTTTCTTTCATGGCTCTGCCATGCTCGCCACGCGAGTAGAAATGCAGATCATGCCCATTTTGCGCCAACTTGCCACCCAAATAGCCACCAACACCACCTGCTCCAATTACAAGAAACCTCATAACACTCAATTTGTCAGTAAATATAATAAAACGGCATTAAATCCCCGCATTAGACTACCCGCTCCACATCGCAACATTCATATTCTGATAATAAAAAACACAGCCAACACCAGCTTCAAAAATCACTACATTTGCGCAAATAACCAACTTCATGCATATAAGTGTACTCGTTTCCGGGAATGGTAGCAACCTCCAAGCCATCATAGATGCCGTTGCACAAGGTCAGTTGTCAAACATAGTCATAGCCAATGTCATTGCAGACCGTAATTGTTACGCCATAGAGCGTGCCCTAGATGCAGAAATCCCAGTTTACTATGCAGAGCGTGGCCCGGAAATGTCACAAGAAATAGATGCCATCTGCCAAGAAACAGGAGTAGAGCTCATAGTATTAGCCGGTTTTCTTTCCATACTTTCAGAAGAATTCTGCCAAAAATGGGAAAGAAAAATCATCAACATGCATCCCTCGTTACTTCCCGCATACGGCGGTATGGGCATGTATGGGCGCAAAGTGCATGAAGCCGTACTCCAAAACCATGAAACCCAAAGTGGCGTGAGCATCCACTACGTAACTCCGGAAGTAGATGCTGGCGAAATCATCCTTCAGCAAGCATTTCCCATAGATCAGAACACCACCATAGATCAATTGGCACAAAAAGTATCAGACGTAGAAAAACCCCTACTCATCCAGGCATTGCATCAGCTCAGCCAAACCTAAGTCAAACATCACACTTGCAAACTTCAAAATCCCACGCTCCACAGCACCCTGGCGCAAAAAAGTGGCTGACGTGTAGATTTTTCAGACACCAAGCAACACTATAAAACTTTAAAAATCATTACTTTAAAACACGATAAATAAAAATTTCATAGAAGTATTTTATGTAAAATAAATATATACCTTTGCAGCCGAATTTTTAAAAAGCTGTAACTATGAAAAAATTACTCCTATTATGTTTACTGAGTGCCGGCACCCTATATGCTCAGCTCAACCAAGTGCAGACCAATGTAGATCAAGTATCTGTGCAACGCCCAGACACCCTACAAGGCTGGAGAACCTCTGGAACACTCACCTTCCTGTTCAATCAATCCTCTTTTAGCAACTGGGTAGCAGGAGGTGTCAACAACTATGGAGGAAACATAGGAGTCAATTACAACATCAACTATGACGCTGGCCCCAATTCATGGGACAACAGAATCATGATAGGCTATGGTATGGCCAAAAACGAAGGCCAGGAACTGCGCAAAACAGATGACCGTTTCGAGATCAACTCACTCTATGGCCGCACAGCGTCAGGCAACTGGAGCTACTCCTTCTTTGGCAACCTGCGCACGCAGCTCACCAACGGGTATTTGTATGACAATGATCAGGGGCAGAACTATCCCATTTCAGGCTTCTTCAAACCAGGATACCTCACATTTGGTCCGGGGATGATGTGGAGACGCAATGACAACCTCAAGATCAATCTAGCCCCACTCACCTCCAAAATCACCATGCTTTCCGGCGAAGTCTTCACCTATGATGATGCCACACAGCAGTTCATATCCTCCAACCAAGTGCGCACATTTGGCGTAGATCCGGGCCAGTCCATGCGCTACGAGCTCGGTTTCTTTGCTCAAGGTTATGCCAAGTTCAACCTCATGCAAAACGTATCAGTAGAGAACATACTTTCCCTATATTCCAACTACCTAGATCGCCCGCAAAACATAGACATAGACCACACCCTCAACATAGTTATGCCTATAAACCGCTATCTGAGCACCAATCTCACCCTGCAGAGCGTGTATGATCATGACGCCATTAACAGACTCCAATTCCGCCAATTATTTGGTCTAGGACTCAACGTCAATTTATAAGGCACAGTGCACAGCCATTAAACGCACATTTCAAGACAAAAACCATCTCCTCAGAGATGGTTTTTTCATTTCCGCAGCATTTCACAGGGTAATTTTTTTAGGAGCTATTTCCGGCTGCCCGCTATTATCTTGCTCACACACAGCCGCAGAAATCGCCACCGCAGCTGCCTCCACTATCGTTACGGCCACTGCCGTGTCAGATTTCTGCAAGGCTGTCTGTTTTGCAAGGATAGCCGCTCGCATCCGGGCTAGGCCACACAGCACAAGGCCCATTGTGCTAGCACACAAATTTGCACAATGCAAGCATATGTAGCCGCATTCACAAGCCATGCTTAGAACAGGAATTTCCAGAAAATTTTCAATAAGCAGGATGAGACTACTTCCTTTTCAGAAGATTAATTGCATCTAAATATCCCATAGCTAAGCTAGCGCAAATACAAGTGTCAACGTGCTACCACAGAAAATTGTGGATTTTGTTTAAGATTTTGTAGCAATTCAGCAAAATTTGCTTCATCTATAGCACGAGTGCCTTGCTCATGCAGCACAACCTTGTAGCCAAGATCCAGAGCATCTACCATAGAGTAGTACACGCAAAAGTCTGCTGCCAATCCGGCAAAATGCAGTTCTGTGATAGCTTTCTCCTGCAAAAAACCATGCAGGCCCGTAGTGCGTCTCCTACCATTGTCATAAAAACCGCTGTAGCTATCAATCTCTTTGTCCATGCCTTTTCGGAAAATGGCTTCCAGATTTCCCACCTGTGCCACGTCATGCAATTCTGCACCTGCAGAATTTTGAATACAATGGTCTGGCCACAAAGTCTGTGGTAATCCATGCAAATCAATAGTGTCAAAAACAGCCTTACCCGCATGCTGAGAGGCAAAACTCTCATGATTGGCAGGGTGCCAATCTTGGGTAGCAATTACCCGCTCAAAGTTTGTTGTGAGTTCGTGCACGTAGGGCAAAATCGCATCGCTGTCCGGTACTGCCAGAGCACCACCAGGCAAGAAATCATGCTGTATGTCTATCAGCAGCAGCGTTTTCACACCTAGTTATATATCAAGTTGATGATGTCGTTACCAAAAATCAGTAGCATCAGAAGCATCAAAAATACCACACCTACTATTTGCATCACCTCCATGAATTTATCACCCGGTTTTCTACCCGTGATTATTTCATAGAGCGTAAACATAGCGTGTCCACCATCAAGCCCTGGAATAGGTAGTAAATTCACAAAGGCCAACCAAGCAGAAAGCAGCGCTGTGAAACTCCAGAAAAATGTCCAGTCCCAAGTGGCAGGTAGCTGTTTGGCAATACCAATTGGTCCTGCAACATATTTGCTAGCTTTACCTTTCAAGCTCCAAAGCATGCCAATACCTTGTATCTGGTCTGTGATAGTAGCAAATGTCATTTGAACCCCTCTGTTTATAGAGGCAAAAAGTCCAAAATCCTTGTGACCAAGATATTTTTCCATGTTCAAATCCGGTCCCATGCCTAGTCTGCCGGATTCCGGTACTTGCACATTCACATTTCTCATCTGCTCACCGTCAAACACGTCAAAACTGAGCGTGTTGCCCACATTGTTTTGTATCATAGGTGGCACCTCTACCCAACCATTGATCGGTTGGCCGTTGATAGCACGTATTTCATCACCTTTGCGCAGACCGCTGGCCGCCGCTACGTCAAATACAGTGTCCAACTTTGCCGCTAAAGCCGGCATGAAAAAAGAACCACGAGACTCTAGAATGTTCACCAAATCATCTTCAGTAATCGGCAGATTCACTATTTGTCCATCACGTCTCACATTCAGTTCGCCGCCGTCTATCAGCGTGCGTTTGCTTATGTCATTCAATTTATCATAGCGGGTGCCGTTTACACCAACTGGCACATCACCGGGCAGCAAGCCCAAGTCTCTTTGTGCACTGTCTATGGCTATACCATTTTCTAGTTTGTTCACATCTACATAGCTCTCACCTTTTGTGAAGGAAAGCACAGAAAAAATGAGCATTGCCAGCAGCAAATTCACAATGATACCCGCCAACATGATTATTAGGCGCTGCCAAGCAGGTTTCGAACGAAATTCCCATGGTTGAGCAGGTTGTTTCATCTGCTCAGTGTCCATACTTTCATCTATCATTCCTGCAATTTTCACATAGCCGCCAAGTGGTAGCCAGCCGATGCCATATACAGTTTCGCCGATTTTTGTTTTCCAAAGCGCGAATTTCACATCAAAAAACAAGAAAAAACGCTCAACTTTGGTGTTAAACCAGCGTGCCGCTGCATAGTGTCCACCCTCATGCAATACCACAATGATAGATAGAATGAGGATGATTTGCGCAGCTTTTATTAAAACAACTTCCATAGAAAAATTCAAAGGCGCAAAAATACAAAGATTATTTCTGACTACGTCACCCGAGCTGTATATATGTAGATATCGCCCATTTGCTGACTTCTACGCCAAACTCTAATTACATTGTTCAGCACTTAGTACGAGTTGTAGGTATAAATTTCAGTTCAATAAATAGTAAATTATGAATTATATTTTGAGTGCATGAGCTAGGAAAAACGCATTGCGAAATTCTGTACAATGAATTGTATAATAGAGCAGAAAATTTGCTTAGCAATAAAAAAGTTTAAATAAAGCTTGAATTTTTAACATTTAAATCATGCAATTTACTTGATCACGAACAGGTTTGTGAAAATATTATCATATTTTGCACTATAACTTTTACTTTTTTATTTATGAGAAGAATTTTTACAAAATTTTGGATAATAATACCCATTTTGGGATTATTGTTTTTTAGCAGTTGCAGAACATTCTTAATAGAAACAGCACTGATGCGCATGGGTGCTTTTGATGAGAAAGTTTCATACTCCAGCTATGCCAAGGGAGACAAATCTGTGGTGATTTATCCTAATATTCATCTTGCTCTGCCAGAGCAATTTGAGAACTTGGAACATAGACTCGACTCGTTGTTTCAAAAAAATTATTTCTTGTATTATGAAGGAACAACAATATATGCTACAGACACGGTTGCTCGTGCCAAGATTCAAGTTATATCAGGAGCGCAACATACATCAAAGAATCATAAAGAGCTTTTGGATGAATTGCTCAATCATCGACGAAGCAAGACTAATCGATTGATTATGCAACCGAGTTTTGAGCAATTAGGTGCAACAGAAGAGAATTCAGCAAATCTGGATATGCCAGTTACGAAAATGATTGCTAAGTATGAAGAGAGATTTGGGGAAATAGTTTTGACAGATTGTGAGTTGAATCAGATAAAAGATTCAAGGATTAAATGCAAAAAAAGAGAAAAAATTCCTCTCAAACAATACGATGAAATAATGGTAAATGAGAGAGATCGCTACATTATAGAAAAGATGTTAGAGGGTGATAAAAATAAAGTAGTGATGGTGTACGGCAAAGGCCACTACCCTAGCATGCATAGACTATTGGTAGAGAATGGGTATCAAATTATAGATTCGTTAAGGCAATAAAAATGAAAATAATTTTGCGCTTTTGAAAATGTTTTTGGGTTTTGCATTGGGGATGATCTTGTATGTATTGTGTTTGTATCTTTTTTTTAAACCAGTTTTTTATTACTTATTATTTGCTTAATATTTTCAAATCAGTGTTTTTCTAGATCGGTTTTTTGATTGCGGTTTTTCTCACAATTCAATCTGCGTTTGCTGTAGAAAAAAACAATGATTCAAGATCAAGCGAATTTTTCTTTTAAGATTCCCGGCATCAACAGCCAGACAATTTTGAAAGGTGATCAGCGCAAGGAGGTGATTTTTGTTTCGGTTTGGTGACCTTATATAAGAGATAAAGATACTCTGATTGTTGCCCAAATTGAACAGAACAAAAAGAATAAGGTAAAGACTTTTGTGGTTTTTGATGAGGTAATTGATTTTAGAAATTACTCCCTAATATATGATTACCTTTCTGACTTGCATATTGAGGATAATTTCTTTCATATAGATAGAAATACTTACAAAAAAGGGGACGCTATGCGGCACGTGAAGAGGAGATATTCCACAATAGCTTCTGAAATTTTGAATGACAAAGTCAGCGGGTTGGGCTATTCATACACAATTGTGTTAGAAGGTGATAGCGTGATATCTGAAGGTTACTTATCCAATAGGTGATATACCCAACCACCTTATTAGCACTTTGTGCAAAACCTTGTTTCTCAAGAAATTGCATGTTAATGCTTGAAAAATAGGGCAAAGATTGTAGTGTTGCTTGTGGTGCGGCTTATTATTTCTAGATAAAACTAAAGCCTTGTAGTTGACCTAAAATTCTACCCATAAAATGTAGGTGCGAAGCACTGCGGCAGGTGGTAGGCGGCTACCCCGCAAGGGTTTTTGGCTTTTGCAAAATGTGAGCAAAAAAGGTATGGCGCGGATGCAGAATAACTTTTTTGCCACAATTTTGCAGCCAAAAACCCGCGGAGTAATAGCCGTACACCGACCCTTCCCCAAAAAAATATTTGGGGGTGGGTGGGTGGGACAAAGATTTTTTTTGGGGGAGGGTGCCGCCCAAATAATTCAATAAATCTAACTTTTAATGCGCTTCTAGCCAGTTGTTGCCTACGCCTGCTTCTACTACGAGTGGCACGTTGAACGGCACTGCAGTTTGCATGGTGTCCACAATGAGAGGCTGCACGGTAGATAGCTCACCTTTTGGCACTTCAAATACGAGTTCGTCATGCACTTGTAGCAGCATTTTGGTCTGGAATTGGTCTTTGAGCTTCTGCTGGATGTGTATCATGGCCACCTTGATGATGTCTGCGGCGCTACCCTGGATTGGGGCGTTGATGGCGTTACGCTCTGCCTGGCTGCGCACTACGTGATTGGCGGAATTGATGTCGCGCAAATAGCGGCGGCGCCCCAAAATGGTCTCTACATAGCCTTGCTTGCGGGCTAGGGCTACTTGGTTTTGCATATAATCTCGCAAGGTGGGATAGGTGGCGTAATAGGCATCTATGAGGTCTTTGGCTTCTGCTCGGCTGATGCCGGCTTGCTCGCTGAGACCAAAAGCGGATACGCCGTAAATGATACCGAAATTAACGGTCTTGGCCTGGCTGCGCTGCTCGCGTGTGACGTCTGCTTGTGGTATGTCAAATACGCGCGCTGCGGTGGCGCTGTGAATGTCTTGGTTTTGCTGGAAAGACTCTAGCATGGCGGGGTCTTGGCTGAGGCCTGCGATGAGGCGCAACTCTATCTGTGAGTAGTCTGCGGCGAGGAGTACGTGGTCTGTGTCTTTGGCTATGAAGGCTTTGCGCACTTCTCTACCTCGCTCTGTGCGAATGGGAATGTTTTGCAAATTTGGGTTGCTGGAGGCGAGTCTACCTGTGGCGGCTACTGTTTGCTGAAAGCTGGTGTGTACTCTGCCTGTTTGTGGGTTGACCTCATTGGGGAGCGCATCTACATAGGTGGATTTGAGTTTTTGTAGTTGTCTGTAGTCTAGTATGTGGGGAATGATGGGATGCTTGTCTCGCAATTTGGTGAGGATGTCTTCTGAGGTGGCGTACTGTCCTGTGCGTGTCTTTTTTGGTTTTTTGTCTAGTTGTAGTTGCTCAAAGAGTATTTCGCCAAGTTGTTTTGGAGAATTGATGTTGAACTCTTGTTGGGCATCACTATAAATATTCTTTTCTAGTGTGGCAAGGTCGTTTTCTAACTCTTGAGAGATGGTGTTGAGGGCTGAGGTGTCTAGTGTAATGCCTGTCAATTCCATATCTGCCAATACATGCACGAGTGGAAACTCTACTTCTTGCAACAATTTTTGGGAATTGGACTCTGCAATCAAGGGCTCAAAATGCTGCTTGAGCTGGTATGCGATGTCTGTGTCTTCTACGGCATATGAGGTTTGCTGATCTAAAGGCACGTCTGCAAAGCTTGTTTGGTTTTTGCCTTTTTTGCCAATGAGGCTTTCTATGGATATGGGCTTGTAGTGCAGGTATGATTCTGCCAGTACGTCTAACCCATGACGCATATCCGGGTTGATGACGTAGTGTGCCACCATGGTGTCATAAATTGGCGCTGCGAGTTCGATGCCATATTTGCGCAAGACTTTGATGTCGTACTTGAGGTTTTGCCCGATTTTGACGATGCTTGTGCTCTCAAGTACAGGCTTGAGGATTTCTATGATTTCTGTAGCTTGAGCCTTGTCTGCCGGGAATGGTATGTAGTAGCCCTTGCCACTGTTATAGGTGAAGGAGATGCCTACGAGTTCTGCTTCTAGCTCATTGAGCGAGGTGGTTTCTGTATCTATGCTTACCTCTGGTAGTTGCAGCATCTGCTGCACCAATAGTTTGATGCCGGTAGGGGAGGATATAGATTGGTAAAAGTGCGGCACTGTGTCTAAGGTCTTCCACGGGCTGCTGTCTTGATCTTGTGAGGTGTCTGCACCGGCTTCTTGTGCTGAAAAGAGGTCTAGTTGCGTAGCGACTGTTAGGCTTTCATCTTGTGCTGGTGTTGCACCATATACACGGTAAATGTTTTCTAGTAGTCTTCTGAATTCTAACTCTTTGAATTTTTCTGTGATTTTTTCAAAATCTGGTTGATCTACGGTGAATAGGTTTTGATCAAATTGTATGGGTGCATCTGTGAGTATAGTGGCGAGCTTCTTGGATAGGAATGCTGTATCTCTATTTTGCTCTATGGATTCTTTGATTTTGCCGGTAATTTGATCTAAGTTTTCATACAGTCCTTCCAAGCTTCCGTATTTTTTGATGTAATTGGAGGCGGTTTTTGGGCCTACTTTGGGGATGCCGGGAATGTTGTCCACACTGTCACCACACATGCCAAGAAAATCTATGACTTGCTCCGGGTGATCTACCCCAAATTTTTCTTTGACTTCATTGATGCCCCAAATTTCTATGCCGTTGCCTCTGGATGATGGCTTGTACACTTTGATGTTTTCTGTAACGAGCTGCGCAAAATCCTTATCCGGAGTTACCAAGAATGTTGTGAATCCTTCCTTCTCTGCTTGTTTGGCGAGTGTGCCTATGACGTCATCTGCTTCATATCCTTGAGCATAAAGTACAGGAATTTGCATGGCTTGCAGTATCTCTTGTATATGTGGTACAGCGGCTTGGATGGGTTCTGGGGTTTCATCACGGTTGGCTTTGTATTCCGGATAGTAGTCATGACGAAGCGTGCTATCACTGCCTACATCAAATACTACAGCTAGGTGTGTAGGCTGTTCTTTGTTGATGACGTCTAGCAGTGAATTCATAAAGCCAAGAATGGCTGAGGTGTTAAAACCTTTGGAGTTGACCCTCGGGTTTTTGATGAAGGCGTAGTAGCCTCTGAATATCAAGGCGTAGGCGTCTAGAAGGAAGAGTCTTTTTGACATAATATGTATGGTGCTAAATAATTATGGTTTGCTAGCAAAGGTCGTAGAATAGTCTGTAAATATCAAATTAGAATGCTGAGATGAGGTTTTGATTGTGGGAAGATAAGAGGGTTTTAACGGTTTTCTTTCCATAAATGTTCATCATTGTCTAAAATTTCCTTGCCCCACAAAGGAACTTCTGCTTTGAAACGCTCTACCAGCAATTGGCATGCTTGGAAAGCCTCTTTACGATGTGCTGATGAGGTGAATACAAAAAAGCAAAGCTCACCGGCATTTACATGTCCGATGCTGTGATATATGTGCATGCAGGTAATCTCAGGTATTTGCTGGAAAATGTCTTCTCTGATTTGTGATATTTTTTCTTCTGCCATCTCTGGATAGCAACTAAATTCTATGGCTTGCACTGTGTGCTGGTCCTTTTTGTCGGCTCTCACTTGCCCTAAAAATATGGAGTGTGCTCCTATGTCTGTTTTGTGGCTGTGATGTGCAATGCTCTCTGCAATTTTTGACGGCGGTATGGCTCCTTCTACAAAATAGTTTTTCTTATGGCTCATGATGGTTTTTTTGTGTTTGAGGCGTGCATGATAGTTTAATCGGATTCTTTGGTACTAAGGATTGAAACACCTTGCGGCACGGTGTATATTTCCTTTTCCGGATGTTGTTGCTTATAGTTTTGTGCAATATACTCGCTTCTTTTGCCCGCTGCACAAATGAAAATCAATGCAGACGCGGTGGATAGGCTTTCTGACTCTGACTGAAAACGACTATTGGGAATACTGTGATGAGGAATGCTGCTAATTCGAGGTTGCTCAAATTCTTCCCGTACATCTACCAAAATCGCTCCTGAAGCTATAAGGTTTTGCAATTGACTGAGACTTGAAACTTCTTTGATTGCTGCATCTGACTCCGACTGCGATGGTGCGTCCTTTATTGAGGAAGTAATCAAAGTTTTTGAACGTTTTTGCAAGGTGAAACTGTGTTGTTGATAATCTAACATATTTATTAATAGTAACTTACCGCTACAGGCTTCACCTATGTTGCAGATGATTTTGATGGCTTCATTGGCCTGCATGATGCCTAAGATTGCCGGAACGGTGCCCAGAATGCCGCCGATATCGCAGCTGATAACGGAATTTGCTGAAATATCAGGATAAACATCTCTAAGGTCGAAGGGATCCTTGCCATAATGGAAAACACTGAGTTGACCTTCAAACTGATAAAGTGCAGCATATACTAATGGGGTCTGATGCTGACAACAGGCATCATTGATTTCGTATCTGATCTCTAAATTGTCTGTACAATCTAGTACTACATCTGCTGCTTGTATGGCAGATTGTATAGATTCAGTTGTGAGAAATGCCGGGATTGTTTGAATATTGATTTCGGAATTCAATTTTTGCAAGATTTCACTGGCAGCTAAGGCCTTGTTGTGACCAATAACACCTTCATGAAAAAGGGTTTGCCTTTGCAAATTGTGCAAACTCACTGTATCACCATCTGCTATGGTGATGCTGCCTACGCCTGCTGCTGCTAAGTATTGCAAAGCAGGACTGCCCAAACCACCCGCACCAATTACCAAAACATGGCTAGAGGCAAGTTTTGACTGAGCTTCTATGCCAAAACCCGGTAGAATAATTTGTCTATGATAGCGATTCACAGGCTTAAAGGTAGTTAATTTTTTGAGGGCGTTTCTGTTTTGTGATAATATACGAAAAGTCAAAAAATCTCGTTTTTTATGTACCTTTGTTTGTTTCTATTTTTAGTGAATAGGAAGTGTAATATCTATGAAAAACTACAGCCTAGAATGAAGTTGCTTTATAAAGTAGGATTTTTGGCCGTGATAATGATGTTTTTTTCGTGTAGTGTAAAGAAGAACTCATGGAAAAATCGCAATTACCACGCCATGACCACTTGGTTCAACACCTTATTTAATGGTCAAGAGGCCATGGACACACGTCTCAGAGAATTAAGAGCTGCTCATACTGATGACTATTTTGAAACACTAAATGTAGAGCCTTTTAGTGAGTTTGTAATCAACAATTCTGCAGAGAATATCACTTATACAGACCCTTTTAGCCAGCCAATTGGAGGCGGCATGGGTAGTAGCCTAATGGGTGGCGAACAAAGCAGCGGCCGTTCAGGATTTGAAAAGGCAGAAGAAAAAGCATTGAAAGCCATTGCTACTCACTCTATGATTATCAACAGAGAGGAGAGAAACAAGGTAATTGCTCGTGCATATCTCATGTTGGGCCAAGCCAGGTATTATCAAGGTAAACCTTTCCAAGCAATGGATGCATTGCAACAGGTAGTGCGTACTTTGCCGTTTGACAAGCATGTGGAAACTGCCAAATATTATATGGCATTGAGTAATCTACAATCTGGTAACCCCAGTGCAGCGGCTGATATTTTAGAGGAAATGTATGAAAATCCAGACCTTAAAAAGTCTATGAAAGCAAACGTTGCTAAGCAATTTGCTTGGGTTTACGTGAAGCAAGGTGAACTGGAAAAAGCCATTGAAACCCTAGATCAAGCGATTGAATATACCTCTAATAAAGATGATAAGGCTAGATTTAACTTTATCCAAGGTCAATTGCTCACCAAGCTAGAAAAGTATGACGAAGCCAATGCTAAATTTGAAAAGAGTTTTAGGCTGAAACCAAACTTTGAAATGGAGGCACGTTCCAAGGTGTGGCAAGCACTAAATTTTGATCCAAGCATGCACAATCATGCAGATTATTCTCATAATATGCATAGAATGATCAGAGCTGGAGCTTATGCCGCTTATCAAAATGAGTTTTACTATGCTCTTGGAAGAATGGCTGAGAAAATAGACTCAAATGGACTTGCAGAAAGATACTACACGCAAGCACTTGAAAGACCCGTTTCTGACCCACGATTTAGAGGTGAAACTTTTGCAGCCTTTGGTAATTTGAAGTTTGAAAATGCTGAATATGTTTATGCTACTGCCTACTATGATAGTGCTGTAACTGTACTTCCAGAGTCCAAACGACGCACAGAACTTACCCGCATGAGAGATGATCTGCAGAAAGTGATGGAAAAATATTATTTGGTGAAGCGCAATGATAGTATTCTACGACTCACTCAAATGAGCCCGGCCGAGAAAGAAACTTATTTCAATGACCATATTGCTGCACTTAAGAAGCAAGATGAGGAAAGAAGAAAAAGAGAAGAAGAAGAGGCTACAGTTTTCCAAACCCAATCCCGAAGCCCGGGATTCAGCAATACGTTTGGAGATGAAAGAGGCTCAAATAGATTCTATTTCTATAGTCAATCTGCAAAAAACAGTGGTGAAACAGAGTTTAGACGCATCTGGGGAGCTCCGCAATTGAGAGACAACTGGAGGCAATCAGTCAGTGGTTCTACAATCACAGACCAAATCGCTGCACTTACCGGCACGCAAGACATGGCAAATCCACGTAGATACGAGTTGGAATTTTACCTGGAAAGAATCCCAACCTCACCTGCAGAAATACGTGGACTCAAGGTTGCTAGAGATACCACAGAATTCTCACTAGGTAATGACTATTTTGACAAGTTTGAGAATGCTGAAATAGCAACTACTACGCTTGAGCACCTACTTGAAACACCACCTCACGCAGAGGATTTGACACTTAAAGCTTATTATAATTTATACAGAATCAACAAAGAGTCTAACCCGGCCTTGGCGGAAAAATATAAGAATATTGTGCTCAATCAATATCCCAACACGCTCTATGCGGAATTTATTCTAAACCCGGAAGCAGACTTCACAGAAGCTAATACTTCTGAAGTGATAGAGCTCTACAATCGCGCATTTGATGCATATGAAGAGGAAGATTACTTGGCAGTGAGTGAACTCTCAAATCAAGCTTTTGCAGAGCACGGAAATGCTGAAATCATTGCAAAATTTGCTATACTCAATGCATATGCGGAAGGTGCAATCAATGGTAGAGAAGCGTACATTGCCGCATTAGAGAGGGTGCTCATTTTATATGAAGGCACAGAAGAAGCAGCTTTGGCGCAGAGAATTCTCAATAGGTTAAATGGTGTAGAAGAAGAGATAATTCCAGAGCCGGAAGTGGCACAACCTTCGAGCACCGCTACGCCGGGCAGACAACCGGCACAGCAAGCTCCAGCAGCACCGCAACAGCGCCGTCCGGGTCAAACGCAGCAGCAGCCACGTCAGCAGCAACAAAGGCCTGGTCAGCAACAAAATATTACACCGCAGAATCGAATGCAACAACCGGGTCAAGGCGTAAACCCTATGCGCAGAAATTAATTAAAAAACTCACCTGCAAAAGGTGAGTTTTTTTATTGAATCTACAGCATTTTTATTATCGTCTATTTGCTATGCTTTTTTGAGTTTTGAATAAAGGCTATTTCAGGGTCTAGTATTTCATCAATCAGGCGGTCAATCGAGGGGAGTATAAGATCTACCAACTCTCGCGTAAGCAGAGACTGCTTGTCTATGTGAAGCCAAAGCATTTCTGTAGAGAATTTTTTTAATGGAATTACTCCGCACCTCAGTTCCTGCACATATGGATGATTATCAAAGTACATTTTGGCATACAGTAGCAATTGCATGCCATATGCTTTACTATTTAACGATGCATTATTTTTAGATACAAAATTTAGAGCTTCACTTTTGGTGTTCCCTGTTTTGTAGTCGAAGATGCACACGGTACCATCCCGTTTTTCTACTCTGTCCATGTGCCCACCAAAACCCACTTGCACTCCATGAATGGTGTTGTGATGGGTGCTGATTTCTGCCTCAAGCGCAGTGAAAATAAGTTCACCATTGTTTTTTACAAATTTTTCATCGTTCAGAATCACTCGTTCCGTCATGGCTTTAATTACCTCTTGTACGAGATGATTTTTACCGTGTACGCGTGATTCTTTGAAGAGTTCTTGCTGTAGTATCTTATACAGAACTTTTGGGAAATTCTGCTTTATCTCTTCAAAATTTCGCACAGTAAGAGGCTTGTTGAGATAAGGTAGATAAATGTATTCCAACACTTTGTGCGCTGCGTTGCCCAGCGTCAATGCACCGGCAGACTCTTCAATTTCATTCTCATCTCTATATCCAATGATGTGTTTTTTGTAGAACTCCAAAGGGTCATACAAGTAGGCACCTAATGAAGAAGGAGAGATAGAATTTTTCCAATCATTCAACCTTTTCTGTACAGTTTCAGATTTAGAAATGTTTATATCGGATTGGTTTTGAGAGCTTAGCAACGAAATCGCCGTTTTAGACTCCACGTCATGCATGCCTTCTAGCTGCATCTGCTTTACAAATCGGCTTACCTCTTTGCCATTTACGATGTCTTGATTGTACAAAATTCGAACGCGTTGACAACGTTGTATCAATCGGTAGAAATGGTAAGCATATATAGAGTCGTTCTCTAAAAACGTATTCATATGGAACAATCTTCGCACCTCATAGGGCACATAAGAATTTTCTGTACGGCCCAGTGGGAGTGTACCTTCATTAGCTGAGCAGAGAATCACTTGATCAAAATCCAGTAAACGTGTTTCCAAAACACCCATCAATTGCAGCCCAACCAACGGATCCCCTAGAAAAGAAAGTTCTTCTGTAGAGAGCAATTGTTGATACAGACGCTTCAAAGTAGAAATTTCCCTTAAAAAAAACTTATCTTCAGATTCTTGACGCAATTGTGTGAAAATTTCTTGAAATCTATAGAGATACTCCGTTTGCAAAGCATCTACACTATTATTTTCCAAGTAATATTCTATAAACTTTATTAGATTGTTTAACAATTCAATAGCAGATTCACACGTGTCAAATATCCTAAAGTACGCATTTTTCATTCCATAAGCCGCCAATTGCTCGGGAGAAATGAAAACTTGATTAGAATCCTGTATTTTATTCAAAATTTGCGAAGCTTCGGGTGCAAATACTTGCTGAAAATCAGGATTTTTCAACACAGATACCAAAGGTTTATAGTAGTATTCATCAAATCCTTTAGAGAGTGATCGGTAAAGATGCAAATCAATAATTTGATTGAAAAACCCTGTAATCGGTATCCAACGCAAAGGTAGCCCCATAGTTATATTGATGTGCGCTACGCTTGCTGGCAGTGAGTGTAGCATTACCGGTAACAATTGTTCATCTGCAAGTACCACCGCGGTACTCTCTAGCAAATCAGGATCGCTTTCTTCCAACAGTTTCCCAACCACCTTCGCTTGAGAAGCAAGATTGGGACACCCAATGATTTCAATGTCTTTTGATTGTGAAAAGTGATTGTGTGCCTGCTCTGTCAAAGATTTCCCCCAAGAAGACTTGCTATAGTTACGCAAAAACTGACCAGCCTCTTGGAGTTGATTATTCAGGAAAAACTTATCTATGTCCCAATGCATTGTCAAGCGACCTGCCTCCTCACACGCATCCAGAATTTTCTTCTCTGCTTCCGTCAGAGCATTAAACCCTAAGAAGACAAAATGTTGTTGAGTGCTTGCCAAATACTCCTCAATATTCTCAGCAGCTTTGCGAAACAAAAGACCTGAATATGCAAATCCAGCACTCAATAGATCATCATTTAGATCTCGATGCAGAACGCTCGCCTTAGCCCAAAATCCCGTTTGATTTATCATCAATTCGCTCACACCAATATTCATCTCTTGAGCCCACTCTTTCAAGCGTTCCATACTTTGCAAGTAATCAAAGAGCTGATCCACATCAGCTAGCGCTGTGTGCAGATCATCAAAATCCTTCAACAATGTTGGGAACCATTTCAGAAAACTCTCAAAACCCTCTTGATTATCCGGGTTGCGCATAAATGCCTCATAGCCACGTGTCCATAGAGGTATTCCGGCAATCCGTATGAGGCCTGCAATCTCTTGCATCCAAGTTTCAATGGTCACAATCTGCGGCAGTATACCGGTGTAGCCTTGCCGTACAAATTCTTTTTTGATAAAAGATGCCGGGCGCACACCAGGCAAAACAATTACCATGTTTTGAAAATCAGAAGATTGCAACAATTTTGTCACAGCTTCTTCTATAAAGCTTGGCGTAGACATCAGTCTATTTTCATTATTTTATTGCAACCCTATCATGTATCATTTTTCCATCCTGACAATATTTTGCAAGATTTTCTTCAATCCAGGATTGAATCTGTTCCGCTTCCGCTTCCGGATATAGTAAGTGCACATTGGCGCCTGCATCTAGAGTGAAATATAGATTCTTTTCGTGTTCCGCTCTGTAATCCCAGACAGCATGCAACACAGATAAAGTATTGGGCTGCATCAAAATAAACGGAGTTTCAGAAGTTAGCATCATCGCGTGCAGGCTTAGCGCTTCTTGCTCTATGATCTTCCCTACCGCTTCAATATTGTCATTTTCAAGTAGTTGGAGTATTTTTTTTGTGTTTTCATGGGCTTGAGCAAAGCGTTGTTCAGCAAAAACATTTTTGTGCATCAATCCATGACCAGCAGTGCTAGAAACACGCTTCACGCCACTCTCTATCAGCAAGATAGTATCATGAAAACCTGCAAAAACATCATTCACATTACGGGCTGGTACACCATATAGATTAGAACTTCCCTCAAGAGCATCCGTTTCGCCCCACACTACAACCCCCGGATACACAGATCTGCAAGCGCTTCCAGATCCTAATCTAGCCATAAAAGACTGTCTTTCAATCTTTTCTGTGCCTTTAAAACAAATCCCACAAATTTCCTCAAAATCAACCAAACAACCGGCCAATGCCGCCATCCCAGAGGCTGACGAAGCAATACCACTACTATGCGGGAAAGTATTAGACGTATTTATATCCCAATCATACAAGCGTACAATGGGAGAATACGAAGCAATTCTGTTTATGAAATCTTCAATTTTTGGTGCAAATCCCGGCTTGTCTTCGCCATCCAAGCGCACCTTCACCTTTCCATCACCTTTTGTGAAACGCACCGCCGTAGTAGTACGCGACTCTGTGAGCGTAAAACTCACCGACGGATTAGCCGGAATCTGATTTTCCCGCTTACCCCAGTATTTCACCAAAGCTATATTAGAAGGCGCCGCAGCAGACACCAAAGCCGTAGGTATCAAGTTATACCTATCTACCGCTATCACAAAGTTTTGCTCCATTTACGAAATATTAATTCCGTAAATGTACACAATATCAGTAAAAAATTATTGCTTTATAAGGGTTTTCACCTCGGTAGTACCGTCAGAAAACATAATCTTCACCAGATACTTGCCTTTTTTGAAACTGCTCACATTCAGTTGAATGTTTTGATCGCTCATCGCATCAAAAGACTTCTGCAGCAATTGGCTTCCCAAAACGCTATATACAGCCACCTCAGTCACACGTAGTTGTGAGGTAGAATTCACACGTATATGCGTTACAGTATTCGCAGGATTTGGCGAGAGCACCACTTTTTCCGGTTGCGTTTGATCACTTAACTCTACAGCATACGGCAAATCCTCCATCCCGTGAGCCATTGCATTAGGCGCAAAAGAGAAGAATCCAATAAGCATGATATAAAGTATAAATTTCTTCATAGTGCAAGCGCAAATATATTACTATTTTTTCAAAATCCAAGCCAAAATTACACAATCATCAAAATTTATTCATACTATCCTTAGCACAATTCCTAAAACCTGCACCAGCAAAGCAAAGCCGCTCAATAAATAACTGAAACTTTGCTTGCATTAAAATCGATTGGATGTCATAAAAGTAATAATTGTCATGTAATCCTGCCAGTTACGGAATGCAGGATTATTTTATTTTTTTTATTTGGGCGATTACGGGCTCTCCGCTTGTAGTCCGCAGTCTGCTGCCTGCAAAATGAGGGGCTGCAAAGGTTTTCGGCCTTGAGGGCCTCAACCCTCTGCAGCCCGCATTTTGCATAGGCATCATCCTTTACGGGCTACCGCAAGGATCCCTATCGCAAGCCGCAAGCGGCTTATTTGCTGCGCAAACAATTTCTTTTTGCTCCGGGAAATGGATTCACTAAAGTTTTAATAGCAATCAGTATTTTCTGAATTAGATTAGCACGTCAAGCAAGCAAATCCTGCAAACTTTTTCTAAAATTTGCCCTTATATTTGCGCCATGCATACACAAAAGAACTTTGTAGAAGAACTCCGCTGGCGCGGACTCTTGCAAGATATGACACCGGGAACAGAAGAAGCTTTAGCCAAAAACCAACTCACAGGATATATTGGCTTTGACCCTACGGCAGATTCACTGCATATAGGCAGCCTCATACCCATCATACTGCTCATGCACTTTCATCGTTATGGTCATAAACCCATTGCATTAGTTGGCGGAGCCACAGGGCTGATTGGTGATCCTACGGGCAAGTCAGATGAGCGCAACTTGCTAGATGATAAAACATTAGAAGCAAATGTTCAAGGAATTAAAAATGTGCTCAGCAGATTTTTGGACTTCCAGGATAGCGCAGCCAATGCTCCAATTTTGCTCAACAATGCAGATTGGATATCACAATTCACTTTCATCGACTTCGTGCGAGATGTAGGTAAGCGCATCACCGTCAATTATATGATGGCAAAGGATAGCGTAAAGAAACGCTTAACCGGAGAAGTGGGTCAAGGAATGTCTTTCACCGAATTTACCTATCAGTTGATTCAGGGTTATGATTTCGTGCACCTATACCGCAAGCACAATTGCACATTGCAAATGGGTGGGAGTGATCAATGGGGCAACATGACCACCGGCACAGAGCTTTTACGTCGCATGTTAGATGAAGAAACCGAAGCCCATGCACTCACATGCCCATTAGTTACAAAAAGTGATGGCACCAAGTTTGGAAAATCAGAGCAAGGCAATATTTGGTTAGATGCTGATAAAACCAGCGTTTACCGCTTCTACCAATTTTGGCTAAACGTAGCAGATCAAGATGCAGAAAGATTTATCAAATATTACACATTTCTCAGCCAGGAAACTATAGAGGATTTGATTGCACAGCATAGAGAGACACCTCATTTGCGTATTTTGCAAAAAGCACTCTCAGAGGAAATTACCACTTTAGTACATGGAGCTGACGAATTGCAACTAGCACAGCGTGCTACAGACATTTTATTTGGAAAGTCCACCGCAGAAGATCTCAAATCTCTTAGCGAAAAAACATTGTTAGACATTTTTGAAGGTGTACCACAGGCTCAAATCGACCGCAATGATTTGCAATCAGACCTCATAGAGTTGCTTTCAGACAAAACAAGCTTTATGAGTTCTAGAGGTGAAGCTAGAAGAGCATTAAAAGAAAACGCTGTGTCAGTCAATAAAAACAAAGTGTCCGAGGACTTTCAAGCTAGTGAAGACGATCTCATAGCACAGAAATATTTACTATTGCAGCGCGGTAAGAAAAATTATTTCCTAGTAAGCATAAAAGATTGACGTGAAGAGCAAAGACATCATTATCATAGAAAACATTCGAGTGCACACCAATCATGGTTGCATGACCGAAGAAGAAATCATTGGCTCTGACTATCTTGTTGATATAGAAGTACATGCAGACATGCGACGCTCAGCAGAGACAGATGCCTTGGAAGATACCGTGGATTATGTGCTGCTAAACAAAATAGTACACAGAACCATGAGTGAGAGGTCTAAATTATTGGAAACCGTTGCGGTGAAAATACTTAGAAGCGTAGAAGAAGAAATTCCTATGGCAGATTATTGCCGTGTAAAAATTTCTAAGATCAACCCGCCGATGGGCGGAAATGTGGAAAAGGTAAGCGTCATATTCGAGGAGCAGTACACTAAGTAAACGATAGCAAAAATCGTTATTCTAGTCACCTTTTAACTCCACGAAATTTGAGATTCTCATAATAAAAAACATTCCCACCGACTCGCGATGGGAATGAAATTTTAACACATGAGGACAAAAAATACAATTTAGTACTTGTATCTTGCTTACAAATATACAAAGCGTATGCCAAAAATCCAAATGTTGTTGTATATAAATTTCACCACAGAATTTAAGTGCTTTTTAGCACTGGTTTACATGAGTTTTGCTTAGAATATTGTTACATGTTATATTTGCCTGTTACAGTTGTTAATCTTAAAAAACACTCATGCGAGTACATTTCATAGCCATTGGAGGGAGTGCAATGCACAATCTTGCTTTGGCGCTTCACGCCAAAGGATATAAAGTCACAGGATCTGATGATACTCTTTTTGAGCCTTCAAAAAGCAGATTGGAAAAGGCTGGTCTATTACCAACTACCATAGGCTGGAACGCAGACAATATCACTCAAGATATAGAGGCCGTGATTTTGGGTATGCATGCCCAGGAAGATAATCCGGAACTAGAAAAAGCCAAAAAGTTAGGTCTTAAAGTTTATTCCTATCCGGAATTCCTCTATGAGCAATCCAAGGATAAAACTAGAGTAGTCATTGGCGGTTCTCACGGCAAAACTACTATCACATCTATGATATTGCATGTGCTGAATGCGGTGGGTCGCAAAGAAGATTATATGGTGGGTGCCCAGTTAGAGGGTTATGATGTGATGGTAAGATTGAGTGAAGACGCTGATTTCGTAATATTGGAGGGAGATGAATATCTATCTTCCACGCTAGATAGAAGGCCAAAGTTTCATTTATATCAGCCGCATATTGCTTTGCTGAGTGGTATAGCTTGGGATCACATCAATGTTTTTCCCACCTTTGAAAATTATGTAGAGCAGTTTCAAATTTTTGCCAATAGTATGATCAATGGTGGCATCTTGGTGTACAATAAGGAAGATGCTGAGGTGACAAAAGTGGTGATGAAGACCTCAAACCCTATTCGCAAAATTCCATACAGCACACCAGATTTTTTCGTTGAAGACGGTACTACCTTTCTCAATACTCAATTGGGTCCGATGCCATTGAAAATATTTGGCAGGCATAATTTGTCCAACCTTGAAGGCGCAAGACTCATTTGCAACCAATTAGGCATTATGGATGAAGATTTCTATGATGCCATTCAGAGTTTTGAAGGTGCCTCTAAAAGGCTGGAATTGGTGAAAAAAGAAGATAGATATAGAGTGTATAAGGATTACGCACATTCACCAAGCAAGGTGTCATCTACCACCGCAGCAGTAAGAAGTCAGTTTCCAGATTATAAGCTCGTGGCTTGCTTGGAGTTACATACATATAGTTCTCTAAATATTGACTTTCTAAGCGAGTATAATTCCGCATTGGATGCTGCAGATGAAAAAATTGTGTACTACAGTGCTGATGCTTTGAAGATAAAAAGAAGACAACCCATAGACCCTGCACAAATACGCGAAGCTTTTGGTGATGAAAATATCCGGGTTTTTACTACTTCAGATGAGTTCAAACAGCATCTTAGCCAAATTTCCAAAGTGGGCACTGTGATGCTGATGATGAGTAGTGGCAATTATGGTGGTTTGGATCTTAAAATGCTTTAATTTCTCATCCTTTGACGCTAAAGTTGTAATAGTTTTCACGGGCAAAAAAAAGGTTCCTGCAACTCACTTACTTAGTTCAACACATCTAGCTTTGTGGTATGACACTGTGTAAACGCGGCAGGTGGTAGGCGGCTATCACGCAAAGCCACCAATACATGCAGGAAGTGGCACAGCAGAGTTGAATGAAGGAATGAAAATCCTGCTGTGCCAACTGACTGCGTATTGGTGGCTGCGTAATAATAGCCGGACACCGTAGCCGCCCAAAATCAAAAAAAATTAAAAAAAGTATTGCGGATATACTTCTTTGGGATTTTTTTTCTGAATGCGGATGCGAATGTATGTTTCCAAAAAGCCAACTCCATAATTCCAATGCTGTAAAAAAGTAGTGGCAATGCTGTATAAGCCTATGCGAATAGAATTGTTTTGAATACTTGCCATTATGAAAACCAATATGAAATAAAAAAGATATATCAGTATGATCCACGGAAAGCCTCGTAGCAATGCAATAAGGCCTATCAGTAATCCGCCTACAAATATAGTGGGCAACCAAAAGCTAAGCTTGGCATATTGTGGATGCCACATGTCGAGTATTGGACGCATGCGACCAAAACTTCTTACTTGATTGGCAAAGCTGCGCCAGTCACTTCTCCTTTTGTGGTAAACATAGGCATTGGGAAACCACCTTGACTTGAAGCCGAGTTCCCAAAGCCTCAAACTGAGGTCTGTATCTTCTCCCACACGCATTTTTCCAAATCCACCACTTTGTCTAAAGGCTTCTTCTGACAGTCCCATGTTAAAACTTCTGGCTTGAAACCGAGTGATTTTCTTTTTACCGCCTCTCACTCCACCAGTAGTAAGCATAGATGTCATGGAAAAATTCACGGCTTTTTGGAAATCAGTAAATTGATCTAGAGAAGCGTCTGATCCGCCAAAAAAATCTACAAAATCTTCTTCTAGCTCACGTCGCACTTCAGCCATGTAAGTGTTTGGTAACAAGGTGTCTGAGTCAAGAAATATGTAATAGTTGCCATTCGCTTTCAGCATGCCATGATTGCGGCTCTGTCCAGGCCCACTATTGCGCTTGCGCACGCATTCTATAGTCAATTGTTGCGCAAACTCTTGAGTAACAGGTTCTACTGCATCTGGCGATCCGTCATCTACAATTATTACCTCAAAATCCTTATCGGTTTGTTGGGTGAGTGTTTGTAGCAATTCACGCAATTCATCATGCCGCTGATAGATGGGGATGATGTATGTAAATTTAAGACCTGCAGTTGGCTCACTCATTGTATCGGTGTTTCTCAGGCTTCTTCTTGGGTAAGGCGTTGTGGAAGATCAAATATCTCATACTTGAGCAAAACGGTTTCCAGCTTACCATTATACAGTTTTATGCGACGGCTTGGTCTAAGACCTACATTTTTCTCTGCTTGCAGATCTGCGGTGATAAACCAAGCATAGGTGTTTGGATGCTTGGTTTTGAGGGTGTTACCAATCTTACGATAAAAGTTTTTCTGACCTATAGCCATGCGCTCATCATAAGGTGGATTGAATAAAATAAGCAAAGGATTATGCTCCTTTTTTGACTCGAAAAAGTCTTGCTGCTCCACTTGTATGTAATCTTCTAGATCGGAGAATTCAATATTTTTCATGGCAGTTTGTACGCTTCTCGGGCTAATGTCATACCCAATGATCTGCCCATGAAATTCCTGAACTCTACGCATTCTGGTTTCACGAATTTTCTCAAAAAGATCTGCATCATAACCTTTCCATTGCATAAACGCAAATTGCTTGCGGTGCAATTGCGCAGGGATTTGTAGCGCCATCATTGCAGCTTCTATGAGTAGTGTTCCAGATCCACACATAGGATCCAAAAAGTTGCCTTTGCCATCCCATCCTGCCAATCTCAGCAAACCTGCTGCAAGTACTTCGTTGATGGGTGCAGGACCCGTAGCTTGTCTATAACCGCGTTTGAACAATGGTTCACCGCTGCTGTCTAAGGATAAGATAATATTGTCTTTTCCAATAAATAGATTTATGATGACATCAGGAAAATCCTTGTCGATATCCGGCCTCTGACCACGTTTTTCACGAAGCCTATCTACAATGGCATCTTTGAGCTTGAGCGCTGCAAATTGTGAATGTGAAAAAAAATCACTCACTACCGTGCTATCTATGCGGAAGCTTTGTTCAATATCTATATAATCTTCCCAGGCAAAGTTTTTGGCTTGATAATATAGATTTTGCTCTGTGCGCGCCTTGAACCTATGTATGGGAACCAAAATGCGCAACGCGGTGCGCAGGCTATAATTGGCTTTATATAAGAATCCCAAATCACCTTTGAATTCTACCAATCGATTGCCAGTTTTCACTTCAGCGCCGCCCAATTCCATGATTTCTTGGGCAAGTACGGATTCCAGGCCATAGAATGTTTTGGCCTGCATGGTGTATTGTGTATCGGGGTTCAGTATCATAATAGCTCTTCTGGCGAAATGTTTTTAGGCTTTACGGGAAGCTGTTTTATGTCTGCAAGGCTTAAATTTCGTCCTTCCGGAGAACGAAAGTTGCTTAAAATTTCTTTCATTTCTGGGATAAAATGCTTAGCCATGGAGCGCGTATTCATATCTATCCAGCATCCAAATATGCTTGAACTAGCATGGTGGGTACCATCCTCACCATAGAGTTGCTGTTCAAATTCAAAAAGAACAAGGTTTTCTGATGTTCCTGTGCAGCGCGTGTGTATGTGCACCGTCTGATGCGGCATTATTTCCCTGAAATACTGAAAGCGTTCAGAAAAAATCACCGGTCCATATCCCCATTCTTTGAGTTGTTGAACGCCGAGCCCTTCCGCGCGCAATGCTTCCATTCGGGCTTGCGAGGTAAAAGTGATATAAGCAGCATTGGCTAAATGGGCATTGACATCTAAGTCACTCCACCGTACATCAATTTGGGTTTTGTAGGTTTGCATCTGTGTTTGGGTTTTCTGCAAGTGGCAGAGTTATTATAAAGACTACACCGCCGCTTGGCCTGTTTTTGAAACGGATAGTACCGTCATATTCTTCTACTAGTTTTTTTACCATAGGCAATCCAAGGCCGGCACCCGTGGTTTTGGTGCTGAATTTTGGTTCAAAAAGTCGTGGTACCATAGATTCTTCTATGCCTGTTCCATTATCGGCTATAGAGAGTGTCATTCGGCTAAACTGAGTTTCTACATTGATTTCAATCTCTGGTTTAGTACCCAATGGTACAGCTTGCACAGCATTTTTCACTAAATTATTTATGACTCGCACCAAATATGAATGGTCAAAAATTACCCATATAGGATCTTCTGATGCGCTGAAAGTTATGTTGTCATCATATATTTCCAAGGCAGTTTGCAATTCCTTGACAACATTCATTTTCACGTCTTTGTGTGCAGGCATTTTGGCAAAATCAGAAAAAGCTTCCGCAATCATGCTCAGGTTGTCAATTTGCTTGATGAGCCCTTCACTTATGTCATTTATTTTCTCTTTGTTGTTTGGATCATCAGGGTCATATTTCATTTGGAAACGCTGAATTTGCAAGCGCATAGGCGTTAGCGGATTTTTGATTTCATGCGCTACCTGTCTCGCCGCCTCGCGCCAGGTTTCTTCTCTTTCATTTTTTAGAAGCAGCTGAGACTGATCCATAAATTTATGCAACATCTCATTATAGGCAGCCACTAGTACAGAAATCTCATCTTTCCTAGAGTAATATATAGGTTTCATATTCCCTACAACATCCAGCTGTTGCAATCTATCTGCAATATCTGTGAATTTGCCGGTAATGTTTTTTGCCAACCAATAAGCCAAGATGGCACCAAATAGCAAAACTATACCTACTACTAGTGAAAAAATCTTGAGCAAGGCAAAGAGTTCATCTTTCAAGAGTGAGTCATCATGATAGTATGGCAGATTGAGAATCGCAATTGGCTCGTTGCTGAAATTGTATATATATGTATAGGAGTTCAGATAAGTTTGTCCTAACGATGTTTCTCTCACCTCTATTCTATCTGTACGAACTGATAAATATTTTAGCACTTCCTGTGTTACTTCTCTATCTAGTGTTTTCTTGCCGGGCTGCGAGGAAATGATGAGTTTACCATCAAGGGTAAATATATTTATATGAATATCATTGATGTCTGCAAACTCCATAATGCGTGGAGCAAGCGCATCATGCAATGCTTGCGGATTTGATGGGTCTTCCACGTCTGCAATGGCATAATCCAAAGTCTCTAGAATGGTTTTTTCTTTGCGAGCCAAGCGTTGTTCATGATATATCTTGGAGCTCTGCTGGAAATGTAAAAAGGTAGCAATACCTATGATGATAGATGAGAGCAGTATCATCAAAAACATTGCAGCAA
The DNA here is from genome assembly GCA_030535475.1 of Weeksellaceae bacterium. Classification (GTDB taxonomy): domain Bacteria; phylum Bacteroidota; class Bacteroidia; order Flavobacteriales; family Weeksellaceae; genus JAUNRT01. Next base: position 32,795 of record JAUNRT010000001.1, read on the forward strand.
AAATGCGGAGTCTCAGAGATATTTTATTGACTATCATGCATGCGGTTCAGGTATTGAACAATGTATTTGCCAAAAATGTCAAACTCCAGATTTACATGATCTCCCACCACGCAGTGTTGTAGATTGGTATGCTCGTACGTATAAGGTATTACGGCCACCGTAAATTGTCCCGGTTTGCTGTGTGCCACCGTGAGGCTAATTCCATTCATACATATAGATCCGCGTGGCACAATCAGATTTTCAAAACCCTCATAGCCTATCGTGTAGAGCCAGCTACCATTGTCATCTACAATAGAAGTCACGCGCCCCACCGTATCCACATGTCCTTGCACAAAGTGTCCATCTATGCGGCTACTAGGCTGCAAACTTCTCTCAAGATTTACAAGATCACCCGTTTTCCAGCCTCCCAATCGCGTTTTTTCCAAAGTTTCCCGCACGGCAGTCACAGAATATATAGCATCTTGTATAGAGGTCACGGTGAGGCAAACCCCATCATGTGCTACACTCTGGTCCACTTGCAGCTCTTTGGTAAAATTGCTTTGAATTTTAAAAATAATATTATTACCACTGTATGAGATTTCCTTGATCTCACCCAATGTTTCTATAATTCCTGTAAACATGCTTTGAAAAAAATTCTGTCAAAAGTCATACTCATCTTCAAATTCCCCGGCAAAATCATCATCCATATCCTCCTCAAATCCATCATTAGACAAGTCATCAAAGTCATCAAAATCTAAGCTATTGCCGGGAGGAGCATCAGGTATCTCGCCATATTGCATCACCACGGCAGGCAAATCTTCCGCTTGGAAGTCACTGATCTCTACGCATTCACAATAGAAGGTCCAAGCGTCTATAAAATCATAGATATAGATCATTTTCTTGCCCACAACATCAAAGGCCACATCAATGCTCACCTCATTCATCAGCGCGTCATCTTCACTATCTTTGAATTCGGGCATCACCACCTCGCCACCTTGCATCCACTCCTCATTAGAGAAATAAAACAGAGCTGGATTTTCATCAGTCTTTCCCAAAACCTTTTTCAGTGCTAGATGCAGATCTTCTAAACTTTGATCGGGGTGTATGAGTATGTCTACAAAAACATCTTCTTCCGTGTCTAGAATAGCGCGTAGTTTTCTAATCATATCACAGCATTTTATCTATTTCTTGGGAACATCATCAGCAAATTCCAAGCCTAACTCTGCACCCAATTTTTTCATGTATTCCAGCGCTTGCTCACGATCATTTACCAATTCCCCTTCGAGTATAGCCTCTTTTATACGAGATTTTATAGTTCCAATCACCTCTCCTGGCTTTATTCCAAAGCATTTCATAATGTCTTCCCCAGACACCGGAGGTTGAAAATTGCGCACCTGATCTCTCTCCTCCACATCACGCAATTTTTCCAAAACAGCATTGAAATTTGACTTATATCTCTGTTGTTTTTGCGCGTTTTTGGTAGTAATATCAGCTTTGCATAGTGTAAAAAGGTCTTCCAAATCGTCGCCGGCATCAAACAGCAAACGTCTAAGAGCACTATCAGTAGCCTCTTCATCTACTAGCGGTATCGGCCTTGAGCTCAGATGCACCAATTTTTTCACATATTTCATTTCAGGACCCATAGGAAGTGACAGGCGACGGAAAATCTTGGGCACCATCTTACTACCCACAAACTCGTGAGAGTGAAAAGTCCAGCCGGCTTTTTCATCATATCGCTTAGTAGGCGCCTTGCCTATATCATGCAGCAGAGCGGCCCAGCGCAGCCACAGACTATCTGTGTTTTCAGCAATATTGTCCACTACTTCAAAGGTGTGGTACAGATTGTCTTTATGCGTATTTCCCTCAATTTCTTCAACCCCTTGCAGGCGAGTAAGCTCTGGCAAAAACCTTTCAAGAAGCTTCGTCTTGTGCAGAAGTTGCAGACCATATCCCGGCCTGTCAGACAACATAATTTTGTTAAATTCTGACATTATCCGCTCGCGAGACACAATATCCAATCGTGCAGCATTCTTGCCAATAGCCACAAAAGAATCATGCTCAATGTCAAAGTTGAGTTGCGCCGCAAAACGTATAGCCCGCATCATGCGCAGCGGGTCATCAGAGTAGGTGATATTTGGGTCAAGCGGTGTGCGTATTATCTTCTTTTGCAGATCTTTTTCACCCTCAAAAGGGTCCAGTAGCAACCCATAGTTATCAGCATTCAGAGATATGGCCATGGCATTGATAGTAAAATCACGTCTTTGCTGGTCATCTTGCAGGCTTCCGTTTTCCACAGCGGGTTTGCGGCTATCTGGCGAGTAGCTCTCCTTGCGTGCACCCACAAACTCCCAATCCATACCTTTATAGCTAAACATAGCCGTGCCAAAACGCTTAAAAACAACCACTTGAATGTCCTTATCCAGAGCTTTAGCCGTTTTTTTGGCCAGATCTATTCCGCTACCCTCAGTCAGAATATCAATGTCAAACTTCTGCGGTCTTCCCATCAAAACATCACGTACAAATCCGCCCACCACATACGCCGGTTTTTCCAGCTGTTCAGCAGCTTCACGTATCACTTCAAAGACAGGATGTTGTATAGCTTCTTCCAAATTCACCTAGCAAAGATAATGAGATTGCTCAAAACGCTGAAAGTTGAGCATACCGGCAATACTTAGAAGATAGAAACAAGGCAATTTATTTTTTTTATTTGGGCGTCTCTTTGCTTTTTGGAGCATGGCGTAGCCATGCTCCAAAAAGCAAAGACCGGGCTATTGAGCTAAATCCTGCTTGCCTGCACCTACAAAAAAACACCTCTGCCGGCACACTCTCAGGCATGAGCCGTGACCCGGTACCGGCAGAGGATTTTTTGTAGAGGTGCATGCTGCACAGGGATACCGCTCATATCCCTGACGCGCATGGCTTACGCCATGCTGAAGTTTGTCTGCACCTTGCAACACATTACATTATTGACACCAAGTTTTCACAGCCTTGTTATAGACCATTTTATGCGCAGAAATGAGCAAATATTTACAATACTTTATCAGGAGAAATCTTCAGAAAGTCGTAAAAGGGTGGCATTTTCAGCAAAGTTCTATGCAAAACCGAACTAAGCGCTTACCTAAAAAGGGAAATCGTCTTTCATATTAGAAAATATACCGGCTGCCAAGCTATTTGCCATTGTAGAAACAGTTTTTTTAAGATAAACAGCAGATTATAACCCTTTTACTACTCAAAAATTGATATTTCTATGCTAGGAAATTTGAGGTTGAAAAATTGAATTTAACTTGTTTTTTAGAGAAAAATTAGTAAAAAAGGAATGACTCTTGGTGAGAAGTTCTATACAAACTAACAATTATGAATACACAAAGTACATCAAACAAACTTGAATTTAAAAAAGAACACGAATTGGGCTTGGGTGGCGTAGCAATTGGTACCGCCTTTGAAGACATATCCGATGAGAAATCTCACAAAATCCTTGAAGCAGCTTGGGATTTGGGTATTCGATTTTATGACACTTCACCTTGGTACGGTCTCACAAAAAGCGAAAGACGTTTCGGCAAATTTTTGCAAACCAAAGACGAGAAAGATTTCATCTTTTCTACCAAAATAGGAAGACTCTTTACAGAAGTTCCTGAAGATAAGGTGCCTGCTACCATGTGGAAAAATCCGCTAAACTTTGATTTCAAACATGATTATACAGCAGATGGCGTTAAAAAATCCATAGAAGACAGCCTTGAGAGAAGCGGACTCAATCATATAGACATTGTTTTTGTTCACGATTTGTCTGAAGATCAAGTGGGCGATCGCTATGATTATTTTTTGGAGCAGGCAGAGAAAGGAGCCTTCAAAGTGCTCTCAGATCTTCGTAGCCAAGGCGTTATTAAATCTTGGGGAATGGGCGTAAACAAAATAGAACCAATCCTAGACTGCCTAGAAGTGGCAGACCCGGATGTGTGTCTTTCAGCGACTCAATACTCCATTCTAGAGCATGAAGATGCAGTGGATAGGCTATTGCCGGCGGTGAAGAAAGCGGGTGTGAAATTGGTGTCGGGCGCTGGGTACAATTCCGGATTTGTGAATGGCCGAGACCGCTATAATTACAAAGATGTAATACCCAAAGGCATGAAGGAGAAGCGTGCTTCAATAGAGCGCATAGCCAAAAGTCACGGCACGGAAATCACCCATGCGGCGCTGCAATTTGTGCTTGCAGCAGATGAATTTGTTTCCATAATCCCCGGTGCTAGCAAAGTGTCTCAGGTAGAGGACAATATGAAAGGTTGGAAAGCTGAAATACCTGCTGATTTCTGGAAAGAATTGAAATCCGAAGGCCTGATTTATGAGAAGGCACAAGTGCCTGAATAAGATAATTTGCTGCAAGATTTTTAAAATCAATATATTGGATGTGTTCCAAATTATGGATTAATTGATTTTTCTTGTAAGAGTAGATTTATCATTCCGTGTAGCTAATAAACAAGCTTCGTTCAAGGCTATAATTCTGCATTTGCCACAGCAGTAATAAGTTGTCGAAGTTCATTTTCCTACGGTAAGTGTAGTAGGAAATTGAGCTTTGGCGATTTTTACATTTAGGCGCAAGCTTGCAAGCTTATATGCGCTGTTTGGTTTTGATTTGAATTAATTCAATGGTGTGTACATTAGTTTAAATCTTCTTCTAAAAAGAATTTCAAATTACGGGATGCGACCCCTTCGGGGTCGAATATGAAATGAATACATTTTCTATAAACATGCGACCCCTTTGGGGTCGGGTGGTGTTTCATTGGATTTTACAAAATATACTGATGGCATTATTCTCACTGATTTCATAATGGTATTGTGGGACTATTGAGTGAGTTAGCCTATGAATTTTCGTGGGCAGAATCGCGGCAGGCAGGAAGCGGAAAGCCCGCAAAGCGGCGTATAGATGCAGGAAGCGGCTGGGATGAGTTGAAGCCCCTAAGGGCTGAAAATCTTTCCCAGCCGACTGACTGCCTATAGGCCGCTGCGTACTTGTAGCTGTATGCCGACCCAGCCAAAAAAATGGTTTGGGGGTGGGTGGGTGGGACAAAACTTTTTTTTGGCTGGGGGCCGCCCAAATTATCTTTAATTAATTTTTATAGAATATTGATCAGAATGTGATGCGCTGGAATAGTTCTGGTACGGGTATGTAGCTATGGAAATGGTAGAGTACTGTGGTGAGAAGTAGCGCCCAGAGTATTATCTCTGCGCGTATCCACTGGATTTTGCTGGTGAGATTGGCCAGGAATAGGGCTGTGGGTAGGATGAGCATCCATAGGTTGCCGGGTAGGGTGCTGTAGAGGAAGATGTAGGCTACGCCAAAGAGGAATAGGATGCTGGCATGGAAGTGTATGTGTTTTTTTTCCTCACTATGGACGTTGAAATGGCTGATGTAGTCTGCAATGGCGTATATGCCGGCAAGGATGAGGGGGATTTGCCAATAAAATGCTGAACTGAAGGGTAGGAAGCTGGGTTGCAATCCGCTCTTGATGTGATCTAGCACGGCATAGGAGTCTGTGAGGATGACTACTTGGGCGGCTATGATGAGGGTGGCAAGGATGCCCAATATATAAATGATGAGCAGGCGTATCTGCACACTGCCCCAGAGTATGTAGTAGAGTAGTATGAAGACTAGAAATACCCACAATGGCGGGTGGAATAGGGTGGCGATGGTGGCAAAAAATCCTATGTCAAAGGCATTGAGCACTGTGCCTCCTGTGCTGCTGGGGAGCAGGATCTGTAGCAGGCAAAATTGCATGAATATGTAGCCTGCAAAGAAGGATAGCTGGCTCCAGTCTCTTACCCAAAAGAGGTGTAATAACAGGAAGAAGAATATGAAAAAATGCTGCTTTTTGAGAAAAGCGGCGCCTCTGCTCTGCAATACTGCCCATGTGCCTAAGGCTATGAGCATGATGGCTTGCGGCATTGTGGCATAGGGAATTGCGGGCTGCAAACTGTCCCAAAATACCAGTGCTGCCCAAACTAGGAGTAGGAGTATGGAAACAAAAATTCTGTTTTCTTTGAGGATTTTTGTCAACATTTTTATAACTTTGGTGCAAAATAACGGAATTATGTTTCATTTTGCATTCTTGAAGGAGATAAATTATGGTATTGCAGACTTTTTTGCATGGACTTTTCAGATTCTGCCTCCTATTGGTTTTTTGATGAATATAGTTCTGTCTCTTGTGGTGATAGGCCTATTGACTTACTGGACGCTAAGGCTGAATGCTTTTGGGAATAAGCGCGATAAGAGGGAATATGACTACCGCCAACCTCACAACTTCATGGATGAGTATCGCAAGCATCATGCGCATGATACACACCACCACACGCACTAAGGCTGTTGGTTTTATGAATTTTTATTGATCAGATGGCGTTTTGGTCGCCTTTGATGGTTTTGAGTATGGTTCTGTAGATAATCTGTAGGTCTAGCTTGAAGGACCAATTGCGTATGTAATTGATGTCTGCCAAGACTCTGTTGCGCATGTCTTTTTCTTCTTTGATTTCTCCACGGTAGCCTTCTACCTGAGCTAGTCCGGTGATGCCAGGCTTTACGTAGTGTCTGAAGTTGTAGCGCTTGATGAGGGTCTTGTAGTGGTTGTTCTGGTTTACCATATGCGGTCTTGGACCTACTACTGACATGTCTCCCAATAGTACGTTGAAGAATTGGGGTAGCTCATCTATACTGGTTTTGCGTAAGATTTTGCCTAGAGGTGTGATGCGAGGGTCGTTTTTGACGGTGATCTTTTCATTGCTATGCTTGTTGTTGACCATGGTGCGAAACTTGAAGCAATTGAAAACTCTGTTGTCCATACCATGCCTCTTCTGTGTGAAAAATACGGGAAATCCACTGTCTATGATGATGAGCATGGCTATGATGGGTAGCAGCCAACTGAAAATGAATATGATGATGAAGAGTGAAAAGAGTATATCAAAAATGCGCTTGAGAAGTATGTTGGCTAAGGAGTCTAAGGGATATTTGAACAGGGATATATAGGGATGGTGCTCTACCAGGTTGTAAGAGGAACGGGTGAATTTGTTGCCAAAGTAATTGGAGAAGGCGTAGAATCTGACGTCAAATAATTCTGAAATTTCTCTGAGATTTTTTTCCATTTTTTCACTCATTTGGAATGAGTCATAGTCTAGAAATACGGCTTTGAGCTCTTTGGAAGTTACTAGGGTTTTGAGTTCTTCTAATGATTGTGGCAGGTATTTATAGGACTTGCTGAGGGGTGAAAAGCCTAGATATTTGTTCTCTGCCAAGGCTTCTTTGATGATGCCTGCATAGGTGCTGTTGCCTACTATGAGGGTGGTTCTGGGTTTTACTGCTGTGGAGATGCCACGTAGGTAATTGATATATAGTTTGCTAAATATAAAAGTAAGTATGAAATATGTGGCGAAGAATATGGCTATACCTTCTTTGTAATAATGGGGTGAGTTGACGGCAAACCAGTATATGAGCACTATGAAGGACAATACGAATACGTGCTCCAAGAGTTTGCTCACTAATTGTGGGATTTGCGTGGCAGCGTTGATGTTTGGGATGCGAACCACAAGAAAAGAGAATAGTGCCACAATGTGTGTTACCAGAAATAATGAAGGATAGGCCTGCCCGTCTTTCCACCATTTGCCAAATATGAGGTAATTGGAAACTGCAAAGGAAATGTTGAGGCAAACTAAAAATCCGATGAAAAGTATAGTAAACGACTTCTTGGGCACTGGTGTTTTGTTGGGTTTTGCTGTGAAAGCAGTTTCAACGAGTAAAAGTAAGGATAATGCCAGATATTTGCCAATATTTTGTCTGTGGAGAGGTGTGGTAATATTTATGAAAGGTAAACTTTAACGTTTTTTACCTGCAAAAGTCTATTTTGTGGTATTTATATGTTGGGTGGAAGGATGTATCCGGGAAATAAGCAGTATGAATATGAGGAATGTAAGTGTGACTGTGATGGTAGAAAAGAAATTGCCGGCGAGCGCTACGAGTAACCAAAAAAGTAGCCATGCAATGCTGAAATGGGTATGGCTGTAGATCATTCGATACCAGAAAAATAGATAGATACCGGTGCCTATAATTCCGAAAAACCAAAAGAGATCTACGAACTCAAATTGTGAACGAAACAGATGAAAGTCTGCGCCACCGAATAGCACATTCATAATGCTCCATTTTTCCTGAATATAAGGGAGAAAGCCTTCCTGAAAAAGGATGTCACGCTCACTGAAAAGCATGCTTGCCATGCCGCTCTTGTCTGCCACATCTGCCAAAACAGGGAAATAAGGTGCGATGATGTGCTGCATGAACCAATCTTGGTAGATGCTGAGTGCAGCTATAACTGCTATGCCTGCACCTATGGCTATACGATTATAAGGTTTGGGTAATAACAGTAGACTGAGCCCAAAAATGAAAAGAAAGAGTAGCTTAGATCCTGCTATGGCGGCTAAAATGATTGCGAGTGTATAAAGCAGGAGATATTTGCGATTGAAGTTTGTTTTCAGTTGTATGTAAAAGTAGAACATGTATATCATGTACAGAAAGGAGGAGTGCGTGCTGAACCGGAAAAGACCGTTATACCCAAATCTACTGTGATGATAGCTGCCAAAAAGTTGAATGTCTAATACCAAACCTGCTATAGCAAAAATGGCGTTGACTATGAATATGGCCTCAAATACTTTTTTTATGAGTGGTATGTTGAGGGTTGTATGAAAGAGTACTAATGGATAGATGAGGATCGGGAAAAGATACCACACCAGTGTTTTGCTATTGAAGGCTACTTGCTGTAAAAAACTATGTTCTGATGGGAGGAAGTACTGACCTAACAAAAAACTAATGATGAGCGCAGGAAAAGCAATAAGTACCCAGCGAGGTATGCAATGCCGAAAATAGTATATAGCGCCACCCGCAAAGAAGAATACGATTGGCTTGATCCACACGCTGATCTGCGCAAGAGGTGGATGTAGTCTATCGCCAATTTTGCCAATGAAATCTACCAGAAAAAAAAGTATCATGGTCAGTATCAGTGCATAGCTGATGAGCTGACCTATCTTTTCATAAGAAATTTTAGATTCCATTTCATGGCAAATTTTAAGATGCTTTCTACATTCCAGCGATTGTATTTGCTGAAAATGTTTTTTGCACTGCTCTCATGCAAATGATGATAAATATATGTGTCATCCGTGCCGACTACTTTCAAGCCACGTTGATGTGCATCAAAGCATATGTCTACATCCTCACAGTAGAGGCGATAGCGTTCATCAAGGAGGCTTTGATTCTCTCGAAGCATTTGGCTGTGAATAAGCATACAGGAACCCAGACACCAGTCTATTTCTCCTGCAGATTGCAATAATCGCTCTTCCGGTGCTGCGTATCCCAATCTTTTCTTGGCGACGTGCCACACAGATGGGAATTTTTTCCAACTGATTTGCAGGCTGCCATCGGGGTTGAGTGTACGCGGAGCTATGATTGCGATTTGTGGATCTGCAGCGATTTGTTCTAATAATTTTTCTAGAAAATCTTCCTCAAAATATGTGTCAGGATTGAGCAAGAGGTAGTAATCACTATTCAGATTGAAATGCCTAATGAGGTCGTTGTTGTTCTTGGAAAAACTCTCTAAGGTAGTTTTGTACAAGGTTTGGTCATGAAATTTGGAGTTTTTCAGTAGTTCTGCGGAGTTGTCTGTACTGGCAGCTTCACAAAAATAGGTGTTGTGATAGTTGAATTTTTCCAACGACTGTATGAGCTTGGGCAAATGCTGATCATGGTTGTGTGAAACCACTAATATGGAAACAGTCTCTCTACTCATGAAACAATATTTTTTTTAAACGATCAAAGTACAGCCCAAACTCCATGTGCTGTAGATAGTAGTTTCTGGCTCTTTCTGTGTGCTCTTTTTTGACTTGCTCATCATGAAATTGACCGTAGAGAAACAAGAGGTTTTCTCTGTTGAATCGTAAGGCTACGCCGTTTTTTAGAAAGTCTGAATCTACAGTTTGTGGAGTGGTGAGCACTGTGGTGCCAGCCATGAAGGATTCTATATAAATCAAAGGATATACCTCATAATTGTCATCACTCAGCATCAACACGACGTCAGATGATTTGATGAGTTCCATTTTTTCTGCTTTTTCCGTAACAAACCCTAAGTATCTCACAAAAGGCTTTTGCCGTAGTTGGTTTAGGATTTCTTCACTTGTTGTGTCTAATACTCCACCAGCCAATATAAGCTCACAATCTAGCTGTTCATCCTCTATCCATGTAGCAAGTTTTTGAAGGCGTTTTGTGCCTTTTTTCAAGGAGAAGTTGGAAATATATAACAAACGAAATTTTGGATTTACCCTCGCAGGTTGCCAATTCTCGGCATAATAGTCTGGCAAAGCATTGGGTAGGAGGTATCTGTTTTTGAAAAAACTCAGGTTTTCATATTGTCGCTGGTTTATGACTATGCAGTGTGTGTTTCTTAAGAGTTTTTTTGCCAAACCGGATTTGTATTCTAAGCCATTGGCATGTATGTGTATGAAGGTATTGCGGTTTTTACGACCTAGCAACTTCAGAAACGCTAAGTCTCGATAGAAAGATAAGCCGTTTGGCGTGAAATTTAGATACACTATGTCCTGAGCCTTAATATCCTTTATACGCTTGAAAAAGCTGAAACTACTGAGCACTTTTTTTACCGAAAATGTCCCAAAATCTTTGTGATCTTTTGCTTGAGCAGTGTCTATCAATTCTAAAGGGATGCCTTCTGCTCTCATGCGCTGGAGCACTTCTCCGGCAATGATTTTGACGCCATTTATTGGTCCCTCAACAGGAAATATGAAGAAGAGTTTAGACATGGTTATAATGCTGTTTGGCGCGGAAATATACAAAGCCTGAGAAGAATGCAAACCATAAAACACCATGCTGTCTCTCTAAAATTGATTCGCTGAAAAATATTAGCAAACATGTAATGAGAAAGATGGATGTGAGAAAAGGTAGTTGACGTAATGCGGTGGCTACTATCAAAATATACAACAAGAGAATAAACAAGCCTATCACACCAAAGTGTAATGTTGTAGTCAAATACTGGTTGTGCGAGTTGTAATTTTCTTCATAACCATGCTGAAATCCGTGTTCTAAATAGCTTTGTCTGAGCGCTATTTGCGAATTTCCTGTTCCGTATCCTTCTATTGGTTTTTGCTTTATTAACTGCCAACTGCTATAGGCTTTCATCACGCGTGCACGCACAGCAGTAAATTCTTCTCCCGAGATATTCTCCACTTTGAAATCCTCATGCAAGGATAATCCTTTGCTTTTTTCTACAATAAAAATACTTCCAAAACCCAAAACAATAAGGCTGCAAACAAGCACTAAAATATTTAAGGGTCGCCAAGACCATAAATTGCGCTTTTGCTGTAACTTGAAAATTAGATAGCAGAGGTAGATTCCAGCCAAAATAATCACTAACATGAAACTGCTCAGCAATAATGTAATTACACTCAAATAAGCTATTGCTATCACAAAAAGCCATTCTCTACCATAAGTTTTTTTACGAAGTATGAAATCTAATAGAATACCTATGGATGTAATTGTAAACAAGCCATAATATACTGCGTGAAAGTTTAAAACTTCTGTAAAGGCATGATAGGAAAAATGATTGCCATTGGCTACGTTGAACGGATTTACCGAGCCGTAAATCCATGTTTTGTGAACGGCTGTGGCTATAAGAAAGATACTCGATACTATGTTTGAAAACACATAAGCAAATAGTGCTCTGTCTATTTGCTTTTGGGTATAAGTTCTAATACCAAGCCATAGGGTGATGAGTATGAGCGGATAGTAAATGCTCCGCTCCACAGTATTAATTGCAGCTTGTTGATTTGTGTCTATTATACGGCTTAATACAAACAACCCAAAATATGCCAGTATAGGTAAAAGCATAATGTCAAATCGGGGTTTTTTTGACCTCCAATTCTTTATCAACATGCTGAGATGCCCCAATAGCAAGATGCCTAAAGCTATATTGACTACCGCATGACCCCAAAAAAACGAAGCCATGAGCACCAAAAACATGGTAGCACAGAAATTATTCAATATTCTGTTGGGCATCTGAACGGCTGAAATAGTTGATAAATAGATAGAACAAGAACATCAAATCAAAATAGATAAGTGTATTATCGGTGAAAAACAAAACAAATACAAAAATCAGCAAAGCAAATGTGTATTTGTTTGTCATATTGATGTTTATAAATGAAATAAACCAAATAATGAAAAGTATTATCCCTATTTCCAAGATAAGTTTCAAGAGATCAGAATGCAAAAAATCTACATTTGGATATCTTGGCTCTAAAAAGTCGTATGTGGCGCCTAAGTAGCTGCCAAACCACAAGTTGTAATTTTCTGAAAAGTAGTGTAGTGCTCTATTGTATAGAAAAAATCTACCTTGTGTAAAATGGTTGATACTAATCCCGGTTTGCGTCTGTATGAAGGTGGTAAATTCTCCTGAAATAAACCCAAAAAATAAGCTTATGAAAACCACTAAAACACCTGCAAATAGCAACTTAAATTGCATGGGTCTGAAACGAAATTTCAATAATTGAAACAAAAAGAAAAATGCAGATATAGAAGCAAAACTTGCAGCCCATGTTACTCGCTTAAACGCAAAAAACATCAGTACTAAGGCTACGATGAGGTGAATCCGCTGTTTGGTGAGGAAGAAAAATAAGCTAAAAATCGCAAAGACAAACCCCATCCAAGATTCGGTCTTGAATTGCGAGTATAATATTGCTCTTGGAAGGTTTTTAAAAAGACTACCGAGGTTGATAAACTCCTGCCAAAAAACAATAAAAAATGCAGTAGCATATATATAGAACAGATATTTAAGCAGTTTCATATTGCTTTTCTCATCCATTTCACTAAATCCAATAGCGGCACTTATGGGTATGAGGATCAGCAATATTTCCATGAACATACGCATGCTGAAATCGTTCCCGATAAAAGCTACTACAAGATTTATTGAAATCAAAAACATATACAGCAAAAGATTGCTGAACAACGTGCGGTTTACCGCATATTGTTTCACACTCATAAGTTTGATAAATGGAGCTGCAATCAAAAGATATTTCAAGTAACGGAGTCCGGATTCATAGCTGGTAGCTATTGCCGAAACAAATAAAAGTAGCAGAAATATGATTATCCATAATCTATGCATGCTGCAGAGGTTTTTTGAGTGCTAAAAAAGCAAATAGACCCATCAAAATAAATAAACAAATTTCTGAAACCAATCTCAGCATACTGGCAATAACGGAATCCATACTATCACGAAGCAAATATGCAATCAGTATAGTGAATAGGCATAAAAAACTGTTTAATATGAAAAACAGCTTGTCTTTTTTGAGTGTGAGCAGTATTTGATAGCCCACAAAATTATTAAGCATGGCAAAAAGCGGTATAAACGCCATAACTTGTAAACTTGTTACTGACGCTAAATATTCTTGACCAAATGCAATCTTAATCACAAAACCGGCAATAAAAAACAACAATAATCCTCCCAAAATTCCCCAAATCACAATTGCAAGAAAAACATTTCTTAGCATCCTTTTGAATTTCTCTTGTTTTTCATAGTACGTTTTGTTAATCAATGGAAAAAATGCTTGTGAAAAAGGCATCAACATCAATCCGTTTAAGCTCACAATCACTTTGTTAGCGGTTGAAAATATTCCCAATTCATTTTGGTCTGTGTAAATCTGCAGAAAATAATAATAAAATGCGCCGAATAAAAACATTACCAATCCTGATAGAAAAACTGTGATGCCTTCCTGCAATAGTTTTTTGATATATGAAAAATTTACCGCAATCACTCGAAAACGGTATTTGCGGAAAATAAGATATAATCCTATAAATCCAATGATTATGAAGGCTAAGGACTGCATAGCATTGTACACCCAATAAAGACTGTTGTCTTGGATAATAAAAATTATCATAAGTCCTGTGATTACTCTTACAGCTAAAGTGATGATAGATATTTTGGCAAGATCTTCCATACCCTGGAAGAAAAACATGGGCAGCATTACAAATCCTACATTTATGAAATATGTGAGATAAATGAGTTCTCTATACTGCTCAAATGCATCTACCAATTCTACAAGCGGAACCACTATCAGCGTTGCAGCAATGAATAGTAATGCTCTGGCGTAGAGATTCTGCATGAGTATATTATTGAGTTTTGTTTTATCTCTGCGGTACTTTATAACTTCACGTGTTGTAGTGATATCAAAACTATATTGTATCAAAAGCGAAAAGAAAAAACAGAAATATCTGGCAAATTCCAAGGCGCCAAAGTTCTCTTGTGTTATATTCCTTGCCACAAATGGAATTACCAATAAAGGAATAAGCACATTGCCTATTTGTACAAGCGTAAGATATGAGAAGTTCTTGACAAACAACTTATTGTCTTCGGAAATAATCATCAAAAGACTTTTGTTAAATTTTTACTTACTATATAGGGATCATGCACAACAGGGTTTTTCAAAACAAAGCAACCCTTTTCCTGGTCAAAAAGCACCTGATCATTGCTTTCAAAGAAAAATTGCAGTGAATCTCCATAGACCACCTTTTCTAGGTCCTTCTTACGAAATACAACACCACAGATTTTGAATTCACGTTCTCCAGCCGTATCTCCCAAATCAATTCTTATGCTTCTGAGACTGGAATATTCTGCGATATCAAAACTTAAAGTATCTGTTCCGTTTATTTGTTGGATTTTGCTGTTTTCCTCTGTGTAATTTCCCGCAAACTCTTCACTGATAAAAACCTGCAACACATCCTGGGTGCTGCTTTGAGCTATGATGCTTATGTTCTCTATACGGTTTTGCGAGCACGCAATGTTAAGCAATAATACGAGAAAGAGTACAAAAAGTCTGGAATACATTGGCAGTGTATTAATCTCATTGATTTAATCTGCGCGATTTCCAGAAAAATAAAGTTGCAAGGAAAGCAAAATACAGCAAATGTGCGAGTAGTAAATAGAGGATTTTTCTTGGGAAGGCGTCTTTTAATTTTTTGTCATAGACATAATCAGTTACTTTGATTATATTTTCAGCATCACGCATGCGTATCTCGAGAACCAATAGATTGTTGATCAGAATACGTTTTTCACGGATGAGATTGCTGTAATCTTGCTGAATGTTATACACAGACCCGGAAGAGCCTTGTATTTGTGTTTGATTGTCTAAAATGTTGTTGATCTGAGCTATACTTTTCTTGGCATCTTCTATTTCTAAACGTGTGTTTTCACGAATTACCTGCCCGTATTGTTTGTAATGTTCGTTACTGTTTATGTAATTGATGAGATTGGTAATCAGCTGGCTGCTGTTGCCAAAACCTCGACTTGTCACCGTGAGTAGGTGCTGTTTGAAAAACGGACTTTCTGTATAGGTAGTGAGATTGGCCACGGCATCATGACCTTCATTGAGGAGTTTAAAGATTTCCAGAGTGTTTTTAGTTTTACTGCTGAAATCAAAAAGATCCGGGATCGACTCTATTTTTACACTTTCTATATGATTATACTGCGGACCAAAAACTTGCTTCAAAAACACAGTGTCTTGGACGGCGATTTTGGAATCTATCGCATTTATGGTTTGATATAAATAATTGGCGCTTTCAAAATTCTGCACCAATTGTATTTCACTCACATAGCTTTTTTCTTGTTCTTTATACAGAAATATGTGATAAAGCACAAATAGCACTATCAAAGCTATCAGCACATAAATATACCTGAAATACTGCACGAAAAACCACCGCAAAAACTGTAAAAATCCAAATGCTGCTGAGTGCAAACCTTGGGTAGAATATTGGAAATAATTGGGATCACGTCCTGTGCTCATGCAGAATTTTTCACAAATATATCAATTTTGTATCTGAAAACAATGCTACAGCCATCTACTGGTGTAGGTACTAAAGTGGCAGTTAAAATGCACAAACTCTGCAATTTTACTCAAATTAAGACAAATTGAAACCATTCCTTCGTTTGCGCACATATCACACTCGCTTTTCAAGTCGACTAAAACGCAAAACTATTTTTAGGCCAAAAGTTATAACTCCAAATTTGTCATTAAATTCTTGGATCAATGATTTTTAAGAAAAAATATTCCTTACAGCTTAAGCAGCTTATCTTCAGGGATTTTGCCTTGAAAACATTCATGTTGCACCAAAGGAATCAGAATATCCGCTTGCGCAATAGCCTCATCCATTGGCATTAATCCCTTATAAGACCCTAAAGATATATGTGGCTCTACACATATCAACTCGGGAAAATAACTGCGTAAATGCTCAGCGATTTCTACCGCAGGACTTTCACGCAAATCCCCAACATTGGGTTTATATGACAACCCCAAAACGGCAATTCTCGGCTTACGATCCTTCTCTTCGCTCCATCCTTGTATGCCTCGCATTATTTCTCGTATCGTGTAGCGAGTTTTTTCCTTGTTCACTTGCCGCGCAGCGCGCATCAAGTGCGTTTGCTCAGGCCAGGCTGCTATCAAAAACCAAGGATCCACCGCTATGCAGTGTCCACCAACCCCAATCCCGGGTTGCAAAATATTCACTCTCGGATGTCGATTGGTAAGCGAAATCAGTTCTTGTGCATTGATTCCGGCAGCATCTGCAAGCATAGACAGCTCATTAGCATAGGCTATATTTACATCTCTGTAAGCATTTTCAGCCAACTTACACATCTCTGCCGTAGCAGCATTCGTGGCGTGTAAATCTCCTATAGTAAACCTTTTGTAGAAATCCATGGCTGCTTGCGTAGATTCTTCATCTGTACCGCCAATCACACGGTCATTGTGGCGCAGCTCATGCAGTATATTTCCGGGCAACACCCTTTCAGGGCAGTATGCCAAGCGTATTTTGCCTTCCAGTTCAGGTCTTTGTTCTACAATTTGCTTGTGAAGACTTTCAGTTGTGCCTACCGGGCTTGTTGATTCTATGATGATAAGATTATCCTCTTTCAGTAGAGGCACAATACTTTGCACAGCACTCTCCACAAATTGCATATCGGGAGTGTAGTCCGCTTGGTGAGGCGTTGGCACAGCTATCACATACACATCAGCCTCGCTCGGTGTAGTATCCACCTTTAGTTTGCCACTCGCTATAGATTTTGCAACCATTTCAGCCAAAGAAGGCTCGTCTATACTCACCTCACCTTTAGAGAGTTGCTCCACAAGTTCTGAATTGATGTCCACGCCCAATACCTGCATGCCCGCATCACTCAGCAGTGCTGCTGCAGGCAATCCTATGTATCCCAATCCCAAAATTACAGTCTGCCCAAAGCTTCCCTTTTCTGCCTGCTCCATTTAGCCTTACATTCCTTTTACAAAATCCACTATGCGCTCACAGGCCTTCCCGTCGCCATACGGATTTTCACTTTTGGCAAAGTTAAGATAAACATCTTTATGCGTCAGCAAATACGTAGCAGCAGTAGATATCCTGCCACAATCCGCTCCCACCAACTCCACAAATCCGCTTTCCACAGCCTCGGGCCTTTCTGTAGCGTCACGCATCAGCAGCACCGGTTTCCCCAAACTTGGAGCCTCCTCCTGTATTCCACCACTGTCAGTGATTATCATATAGCTGGCGTTCATCAGCCATAAAAACGCCGCATATCCCAGAGGTTCTATCAGCAAAATATTGGGAGCGCCTCCCAGCATCCTGCGCACAGGTTCCTGCACCTTTGGGTTCAAGTGCATTGGGTATATAATCTGCACATCATTATGTTTTTCAGCTATATCCAGAATACCGCGACATATTTCCTCCATTCCCTTGCCCAGATTCTCACGTCTATGCGCCGTTACCAGTATCAATTTCTTCTCAGCATCTATCATCTGCTTTAGAGTATCTATTTCCGCATTCTGGTATCCATCACTCTGCATTTTTTTCAATCCCCATTGCAGCGCGTCTATCACAGTATTACCAGTTACCAGCACATTTGCAGCCGGTCTTTGCTCACTTTTTAGATTAGCTTTTGCCGTAGCTGTAGGGGCAAAATGGTATCGGCTTAGCACATCTGTCACCTGTCGGTTCATCTCCTCCGGAAAAGGAGCTTCAAGATTATACGTGCGCAGTCCAGCCTCCACATGGCACACAGGTACATGCGCATAAAACGCCGCCATAGATGCTGCCAAAGTGGTAGTAGTATCCCCATGCACAAACACCAAATCAGGCTGCGCATCCTGCAGTACATCGTCCATACCTTGTAGTATGCGTGCCTGCAACTCCGGCAAAGTTTGTTCCGGCACCATCACATCCAAATCATAGTTTGGGCTTATTTCAAAAAATTCAAGTACCCCATCCAGCATTTCACGGTGTTGCGCCGTCACGCATACCACAGCTTCTAGACCCTCCTCATTTTCTATAGCTTTCACCAGCGGAGCCATTTTTATTGCCTCAGGTCTCGTACCAAAAACTATCAGACATCGCTTCATAGCCATACGCTTTTATTCCGTAAATATACAGCAAATTTCCCGCAGCCCGCCCAGCATAGAGCACAAAAAAAACCACCTGTGCTCAGCACAAGTGGTCATATATTTCAAGAAAAAGTTTATACTTAGTCCACTATCACGTCAGCAGTCTCAGCCGGCACCTCTTCAGTAGTATGCACACCATGATCATGTGTTGCAACAGCACCTCTGTTAGCTACCACATCCAATTTTATTGGCATTTGATCAGCGATTAGAGCACCTTGAGCCACTTGAAAATCTACACCAAAATCCTTTCTGTTTATAGCAAACTCCTCAGATTTTATAGTCAATTGATCTCCTGTAACATTCACATTCGCACGGAAAGAAATGCTTTTTTCAGCCTCTCTCATCTTCAAATTTCCAGTGATATTAGAGTTATAATCACCATCAGTAGCCTCCACATTAGTTATAGTAAAAGTAGAAGTTGGGAATTGCTCCACTGCAAAGAAGTCATCACTATGCAAGTGACCATCAAGCTTTGCCTTCTTGTCTGGAGCATCATTCAAGTCCACACTCTCTATAGTAGTGTTGTCAGTAGTAAAAGTACCACCTACAAGCACACCATTAGACACCTGTGCAGTACCGGATTGCAATTTCACAAAACCATTGTGACCACCCTCTTCATTTTGATTTTCATTGATTTTGTATCCTCTCCAATTGATGGTAGAAACATCAGAGTCCACTGTGTAAGACTCTGCACCTTCAGTGGTTGCAACAGTCTGAGCATCAGAAGCCACTACAGTTTCTCTCTTCTCACAAGCAGTAAATGCTATAAGCCCAACTGCTGAAAACGCTAAAATTACTTTTTTCATTCTTCAAATTTTGATGCAAAAGTACAGAAAAAATTTTTAACCAGTATAAATAGCTATCAATACCACTGATACCATTATAGTTTTTTCCACTTATTTTTTTATTTGGGTGGCGGACGGGCTGGCCCGCCAGTAGTACGCAGCTGCCTGGCTGCAAACCATCGGCGGCAGATGGTTTTCTCTTCGTCGTTCAACCCACCTGCCTTGTGGTTTGCAGAGCCAGGCATCTTTGCGCGCTACTGGCTCGCATCCCTGCCACAGTAGTCCCGGTCTGCAATTTTAGAGTCTCTACGCAACTTTGTTTCACATTTTTAGTCTTTTCAATAAAGCTATTCTCACATCACCCACACATGTAATTTTTTCACGGTTTTACCTCAAAATTAATTGAGTTGAAAATTTAGTATTCAAAAAGTCTGTAAATTTTGGTAATCTTATGATTTAAAACTACTTTAGTTTGTTCAAACAGTATCATCTGCTATAAAAACTTCTACTTCATATGGTCTGAAATCCTTTATCTCAGGCCTGCTCACCCTCATCATTTGCCTACTTTCAGGCACTTTGTTGGCGCAGCAGAGTACTGTTGAAAATCCGTATGCGTTTTCCTCAGACACCATTCAGCATCAGATCACAGCGGGTCGTAGCATCAGGTTGCGCAGCCAACACATGCCATTGCGCGCATCCTCATCATATCAAGTACTTGCTGCGCCATATATTGCAGACATTCCTCCCGTTGCTGCCAACGCCAGAATCTTCAGCCGGCAAGATGAGCGCACCATGGTCAGAACATTTCCTTCAGATTTCAACTTCTGCTTTTTCAATCAGCTACAAGAGGCATATCAGGTGTGTTCCAATGGCATCATATCTTTTCGCGGCACCAATCTTCCTGTAAACACCTGTGGCTTAGAAGACTTTATGAGCCTGCCACACATCTCAGCAGATGCCGCATCCAACCACGGATTTTTCATGCTCAGACACCTGCTCAATCCGCAAAATCATGTTTCAACCGGCAGAAACCGTACAAGCATCAACATTTTAGGTCAAGCCCCATTTCGCAGGCTCGTAGTTAGCTTTGATCAAGTGCCGCACAAAACCCCGGCGCCAATGCCTGGTGTCCAAGCATCTTCCACGTTTCAGCTTATTTTATATGAAACAACAGGCGTTATGGAGGTTGTGATTCAAGACAAACCCATTCCGCATACCCAAGACAATCCCGCAACATTAGAAGAATATCTCGGCAAAGCTGTACTGGGCATCCAAAACCTTTCCGGGTCACAATCCTATTCACCACCGGGTAGAAACTTAGGCGTTTGGTCAGCACACCAAGAGAGCTGGCGCTTTCAGCCCAGCGGTCCGGAATACCCTACAACAGTCAAATGGTTCACCCAAGAAAATGTTTTAATATCAGAGTCTTCCAGCCTGCAATACACACCGCAAAACAACACCATCTTACGTGCTGAAGTTACCTATACGCTTTGTGACAATCGACAAGTTGTAGTCAATCAATATCATTCTCTTCGTGCTGAGTCAATAGAATTCGACCTTCCATCAAGTTTTTGTGTGGGCGATACCTTTATCTTACCGGAAAATTCTTCCGGGCCAAACCCTGTTACAGGCATTTGGACCAACGAAGACAATGATGTTATTAATTCGGTAAACACCTCATTACCAGGTTATTTTTCTTATACATTCACCGCAGGCGAAGATACCTACTCTTACAATTTCCAGGTTCAGGAAAATATTCAAGCGGTATTTGACCAATCAGAATATCAAATTTGTACAGATCAAACTTTAAGTTTTCCTAGTCCTTCCAATAATGTTCAAGGCACATGGTCGCCAAATCTTACTACATCAGGAAATTATACTTTCACGCCTGCAACAGATTCCTGTGCACTTCCCACCACAATTTCAATCACGCTGATAAACCCACCCAACGCAGGCACAATTTCAGGCGCAGAGTCACTTTGCGTTGGTGAAAATCTCACCTTGATTTCCGATGGAGATCCCGGCGGCACATGGTCCAGCGCTGATACAGCTATTGCTACAGTAAGCGAAACAGGGGTTGTTACTGGAGTTTCTTTTGGTCCAGTGACTATTACCTACACGGTAGCAGGCACAGCCCCTTGTGAACCTGCCACCGCCACAATCCCAATCACAATCCAATCACCACCCGACGCAGGCACAATTTCAGGCGCAACGCCACTTTGCGTAGGCGAAAACCTCACATTGACTACCGATGGAGATCCGGGCGGCACATGGTCAAGCTCTGATACAGATATTGCTACAGTAAGCAGCGCAGGCGTTGTTTCGGCGGTTTCTTTTGGTCCAGTGAGTATTACCTACACGGTAGCAGGCACGGCACCTTGTGAATCTGCCACCGCCACAATCCCAATCACAATCCAATCACCACCCGACGCAGGCACAATTTCAGGCGCAACGCCACTTTGCGTAGGCGAAAACCTCACATTGACTACCGATGGAGATCCGGGCGGCACATGGTCAAGCTCTGATACAGATATTGCTACAGTAAGCAGCGCAGGCGTTGTTTCGGCGGTTTCTTTTGGTCCAGTGAGTATTACCTACACGGTAGCAGGCACGGCACCTTGTGAATCTGCCACCGCCACAATCCCAATCACAATCCAATCACCACCCGACGCAGGCACAATTTCAGGCGCAACGCCACTTTGCGTAGGCGAAAACCTCACATTGACTACCGATGGAGATCCGGGCGGCACATGGTCAAGCTCTGATACAGATATTGCTACAGTAAGCAGCGCAGGCGTTGTTTCGGCGGTTTCTTTTGGTCCAGTGAGTATTACCTACACGGTAGCAGGCACGGCACCTTGTGAATCTGCCACCGCCACAATCCCAATCACAATCCAATCACCACCCGACGCAGGCACAATTTCAGGCGCAACGCCACTTTGCGTAGGCGAAAACCTCACATTGACTACCGATGGAGATCCGGGCGGCACATGGTCAAGCTCTGATACAGATATTGCTACAGTAAGCAGCGCAGGCGTTGTTTCGGCGGTTTCTTTTGGTCCAGTGAGTATTACCTACACGGTAGCAGGCACGGCACCTTGTGA
>JAUNRT010000001.1:55263-72596 GCA_030535475.1 Weeksellaceae bacterium
TTTCTTTTGGTCCAGTGAGTATTACCTACACGGTAGCAGGCACGGCACCTTGTGAGCCTGCCACCGCCTCCACAACAATCACAGTGTATGCTCCACCCAACCCAGGAACAATTTCCGGAGTTGATTTGCTCTGTGTGGGGGGACAATTTCCGCTTACGAACACAGTGGCAACAGGCGGTACATGGTCAAGTTCCAACACTTCCATAGCAACAATCAATAATTCCGGGGTGGTGACTGCAATTTCTGTTGGCACAGTAACGATCCGCTATACCGTAGCTGGTAATGCCGGGTGTTCAGATGACTTTACAGAAGTTACAATTCAAATTGCTGCTCCTCCTACACATGAGCCAATTGCAGGTCCAAGCCAGATTTGTGCGAATACTCCTGCACAATACAGTCATGTGGTTGAGGATGGTATATGGTCAATCAGCAATATGTCGCCTTTTGGTTTGGGTAGCATCAATCCTGCAACCGGTGTTTTCACCCCAACCAATGCCAATGTGCAAGGATCATTTACCGTGGTTTACACCTTACCATCTAGTACTACATGTCCAGTTGCTCCGCTTAACATGCAAGTGACAATCAATCGTGCGCCCAATGCGGGTGTAATCAATGGTCAGAATACCGTTTGTGCCGGTTCAACGAGACAATTGGCCTCCACGGGCTCAGGCGGTACATGGTCTTCATCCGACACTTCCATAGCTACTATTAGCACAAATGGTTTGGTTACAGGAGTTGCACAAGGAACGGTGATTATATCTTATACGGTTCCGGGAAGTGGTGCTTGTCAGCCGGCTGTTGCTACACACAATATGACGGTAAGCACACCGCAATTAGCAGGCACTTTGTCTGGTGAACAAGCAATTTGCGTAGGACAAACTACAGTGTTCACAACCAATGGTGATGCCGGAGGTACTTGGTCTGTGAACAACACCAATGTGGCCACAATAGCCCAAAATGGTACAATTACAGCTTTGGCTCCGGGTACTATCACCGTTACTTACAGTTTTCCTGCTTCAGGCGGTTGTCCTGCTTCTACGGCCACAAGAACTTTGACGGTTTCTGCACCACCAATTTCAGGTACGCTCAGCTCTACGGCTCCCGGAAATGCCTTTTGCCAAGGCAACAACACCACCATCTCCACCAACGGTTCACCCGGAGGCACATGGACGCAAAGCAATCCTGCTGTTGCAAATATTTCAGTTTCCGGCTCACAGTTAGTGGTGACAGGTATTTCCGCCGGAAGTACAGTTATTTCTTATACTTTACCTGGCGTCGGAAGTTGCCCACCGTCTGTTTCCCAAATCACCATCACAGTAACCCCACAGCCGCAACATGTGACCATCAATGGGCCGGCAGTACTTTGTCTTGGTGCTCCACGTACATACACACGCACACCCAATCGCACTGGTACATGGTCTGTGTCCAACACTTCCGTTGCCACCATCAACGCTACTACAGGTGTGCTTACTCCTTTGACACCGGGTACGATTACCATTTATTTCACACAAGCCGCTACGGGAGGCTGTGCTGCTGTAGTCAACACATATCAAGTTACAGTAGTCCCTCAACCCAACCCCGGTGTTTTGGGTCCAATGCCTATTCAATTATGTGTTGGTGAAAGCCAGCAAATTACATTTTCAACCCCTGCAGATCCGGGAGGTATCTGGTCTGTAACACACCCACAATATGCAAGCATAGATCAAAATGGTGTAGTGACTGCTCTACAACCAACCCCAGGGTCACTCTATGTATATATAGAATATATATTCCCGGCTACTGATGGTTGTCCAGAGCGTAAATCAAGTGTGAGAATGGTTAATCGTGCAACGGCTCAGGTTGTGTTTCCTGCAGATGTAGTACCTCCAGTAGTGTGCAACTATGGCAACATCACCTATGTTTTGCCAAGAATAGCCAATAATTCACTCAACTCTAATACAGTCACGGGCGTTTGGTACAATCATCTCGGCGTTCAATTACAACAGAATAGCAATAATGACTTTATTTTCACCTCTTCTCAGCTTACCAGCGGCAATACATATACTTTCACGTACATTCCTAATACTCTTCCTACAATGCCGTGTATAGACCCTTACGAATATACTTTCCAATTTGTGCAAGGTGTTACACCCCAACCTGAGGGTAATGATAGAAATTTCTTTGTGTGTCAGAATTATTATTTTGATTTTCCGGTGATGTACAACAATATTACCGGAGAGGTAATGCAAGGAATTTGGAAGAGAAGAAGTGGTCTTACACTCATTGACATTCCTCAAGAGCCTTACCTTTTCACTGAAGCCAGTGTATATGATACCAGTGTGCCGGGAGAAGAACATTTCACTTACACCCAATTTGAATTTTTACCTGATGCGGAAAATCTTCAGCAGTGTGTCAATCGCACCGCAATCTATGTAAGGGTAAGACCTAGCAGAGAACTTGAATTTTCTGCTTTAGAAGATACTATTTGTGTGGGTGAAACCATACAACTCCCTACTCAAAGTGACTCGCAAAGTGTGCCATCCTATGCTCCTGCATTTTTTACCGGTCAGTGGTATGACCATCTTGGCAATCCTGTGTCGCAAATCAGCAATCTCGCCGCCGGACACTATACTTTTACATTTGAGCCTACAATTGATGCGTACTACAACAATACAATTGTTCAGCAATGGGAGCCCAATGCATGTGCAAATATTTACACATACAGCTTTGAAGTGAAAGAAATACCAGTGCTCAACTTTGAAATGAATTATATATGCCTTAACGCCACTGTGGGCTTGGGATTGCCAAATGAGATAAATGGAGTTAGTGGATATTGGACGCTCAATGGCAATACAGTTACAAGCATAAATAGTGAGCAATTGGGAGAGTTTACTTATATTTTCAATCCAGTGGGTTCTGTGTGTGCTGAGCCATTGTCTGTTCAGATAACTATAGATCCTTGTAGTTTCGGGCAATTTGCATCGGCTATTAAATTAGACCATAATTTTTCCAATGCAGATTG
Source organism: Weeksellaceae bacterium (assembly GCA_030535475.1). Lineage (GTDB taxonomy): Bacteria > Bacteroidota > Bacteroidia > Flavobacteriales > Weeksellaceae > JAUNRT01. The sequence goes on from JAUNRT010000001.1 coordinate 58,265, forward strand.
GTTTGATACCACAGGATCCAATCTCAACTGGATTAGTGGTCAAAATCCGAACGGACAGTTGCTGCAAGGCACCAACCTGGGAACCTATCAATGGAACTCGCAAGATATAGAAGTTTTAGGTGGGGAAATCAAGACCTTCAAAGGTGTGAATGGAAATGTGTGCGGAGCAACACTCTATTTTGAAGTGGTTCCCACCGCACAGCCAACCAACATACTTATACAAGATAATTTTAACCTTCCATGGAAGGCTAATTGCGTAAGCAACGTTTTTTCCGATGGTTTGGGTGGTTGCAATGACGGTGATCAGAAATGGAGTTATGAACATGGAGTTCACCCTCCCAATCCACAAAATCCAATTATACCCTATGATCTCACCAATCTTTGCCCTGGCAACTATACTCTGCGCGTGAGATACAGCTTTACAGGATCAGATAATAATGCTGGTGGCTGCGAAGAAACTAAATACATACCTGCCGACCCCACGCAATTCTTCACTGCTACATTTACCATTGCAGCCAACAGCCCGCAAATCACGGCTATTTTACCCACAGACAATGGATTCTGCTTAGGCGACAATGTTACCCTCAATCCACAAGTGCAAGGCGGATCCGGTCAACTCACATATTCTTGGTCCGGACCCAACGCATTCTCAGCAGAAACCCAGCAAATATCACTGAATAATATACAAGCAGAAAATGCCGGAGCATATACGCTTACTGTCACAGATACTTGTGGCAACTCCCACTCAAGCACATACAATCTACAAGTTTTCAACCCGCAATTGCCGGAATATGAAGATGTAACGGTGTGCAACTCTTACACCTTCCCTGCGCTTCCTATTACAGGTGTCCAATATTGGACAGGCCCGAATAGAACCGGAACTCGTTACAATCCCGGGAATACTATTAATGCAAGCAGTGGCAACATCAACCTTACAATATATGTGTCTGTATGGGGTAGTAATAATTTTAACGGATGTAAAGTTGAAACCTCATACAATCTACAGGTTATTCAAAGAGAAAACCCTGTATTTGATTTTGGCAACACACTTCAGTTTTGCCAGTCCACTGGAGTTGTGACTTTGCCTACCACCAGCAACAACGGCATCACAGGCGCTTGGAATATAGGTTCATACAATCTTGCTACACCTGGCAATACTGTACATATTTTCACCCCAACTGCCGGTAGCTGCGCCAATAGTTTTACGCTGAATGTATCTGTACAGGCTGCTGTAACACCTACTTTCCCTAGTGTTGTTACCACATACTGTGAAGGTGCTACTCCGTCACCATTGCCAAGCACCTCTTCTAATGGTGTTGTGGGTACTTGGTCACCGTCAACTATTAACACGGCCATTCCGGGAGTACAGAATTACACCTTCACACCGGCCGCAAATCAATGCTCCGAGCCTTTTGTAATCCCGATTACTGTTCAAGAAAAGCAAGATTTGCAATTTGCTTTTGGCAATACACTCAACTATTGCCACACCCAAACCACTAACATTCAAGCATTGCCTACACAAGATGTAAATGGAATCTCTGGAACATGGTCACCTTCTACAATTTCTACCAATACGCCTGGCACAAGAATTTACACCTTCACACCTGCCGCCGGTCAATGCTATAATCCATTTTACCTCACCGTGCAAGTAGATGTGATGCAAGTGCTAAACATAAGCATACCAACCTCATTCTGCGTTACAAATTCAAACTATGAATTCCCGGCAACACCATATCCTGGTGTTTGGACCGTAAATGACACGGAAGTGAGCAATCTAAATCTTTCACAACCAGGTGTGTACAATTTGCAATTTACCGCAGAAAGTGGATTGTGCGTACAACCGTGGACACAGACTGTGACCATCAACGCACAAGAAACTCCTGTTTTCAGTATCAATACACAATACTGTATAGGCTCTGACCCGGATAATCTGATTTTAGTTTCCAATAACGGCATTGTAGGTTCTTGGACACTCAACAACAACCCGGTTGATTCTATAAACACTTCACAGCAAGGTACATACACTTATGTGTTTACTCCAGCGGCCGATGAATGTGCAACTACCTATCAACTGGTTGTGAGCATTCAAGAATTGCTAGAAGCTGATAACCCGGCAGATGTAGAAGCCTGCGGGTCTTATCAGCTTCCTGCACTCACTCATGGCAATTATTTCACAGGACAAGGCGGCACAGGCACTCCATTGGCTGCGGGTCAGATCATCACCTCTACACAAACCATTTACGTTTATTTAGCCGGTAATGACTACTGTCCGCCGAGCCAAAATTCTTTTTTGGTGACCATACATCCAAATCCCGGCACAGTGACAATTACTGCGGTAGAATATCCACTCTGTGAGGGCGCTCAGGCTACATTTAATCTTCACGGCACACCCAGCAGCACCGTCACTTATTCTATCAATGATGGGCAAAGCCAAGTCGCCACTATACCGGCCAATGGCACTTATACAGTGTCAATTCCGAATGTTGCGGCCAGCTTCGTTACACTTACAGCAACGCAAGTGCAACTGGGTGATTGTGCGCAAAATATAAATGTGTCAATGCCAATCACTGTTTATGAAGCTCCGGAAACATCAAACATCAACTTCACGTCAAATCCATAATTTACTTGAGAAATAAAGAGCAGATAGTTACTGCTTTTTATACATGGGCACAGTGCTACAAGCCTCACCAAACATCAGAGATTTCACCACACCATACAGTTTTTGGCTCAATGCTACAAAAACATCCTGCGGAATCTCCTTTTTGGCACAGCCTTTCAGTAATACACGAGCATCATTGTACACTTCAGTGTCCATTTGATCGATGAAACGGCGATAGTATGCGGCTAACAAATCCTTGGTATTACCTTGCACCACCAAATCTGCTACAGGAGCCAAATGCAGACTCACCAGTGGGAAAGCCCAAGCGGGCAATATGGCATCTGTAGAGCAGTTTATGGCTACCAAACTATCTTGATACACTTGCCAATCCTGGGAGCGCAGATGCGCGCGAAATTCCTTTTCTCGGAGCAGAACGCCCTCTATGAGCCACGGTGCAATGTCAATCACATGCATGGGATTTTTGGGGTAAAACTCTTCCAAATCTATTGTTATAAGTCCACTCCCGGCCACCTTGTTCACAATCTCATCCATATTGGCAAAAAATTTATGCAAAGATACGCCTTATCTCAATTTACATTTGTGAGTGAAAAAGTTGCTGCACACTGGAGTTTTTCAAAACATTTTGCAAGCGCATATACCATTGAAAAACAATTGTTTAATTCAAATTTCAGCCAAAATCGATATTGTTAAATAAAATGTAATTGTGGAAATAAAAATCTCTTTCGGCATCAAACTTGCACAATTCTACTTATCAAAAAATCAAAAATTATTATGAGTAAGAAAGAAACTACAAAAGCGGCTAAAGCAGATAGCAATGCTAAGCCTGCAAAAGCAAAAAAAGAAGAAAAAGCACCAAAAGTTGCCAAGTCTAAATCGGCTAAATTTATAGAGCCAAAAGAAGGCGCTGCTGAAACTCTCAGAGATCTATTCCTAGACGGACTCAAAGACCTGTATTGGGCTGAAAATCACCTGATAAAGGGTTTTGAAAAATTGCATGCTAATGCTACATCAGAAGAATTGCAAACCAACATCAAGGAGCATATCTCGGAGACCAAAAAGCACATAAAGCGTCTTGATGAGGCGTTCAGCAAATTGGGCGAGAAAGCAGAGGCAGAAGAGTGCGCGGCTATGAAAGGCTTGCTGGAAGAGGCTGAGCATATAGTAGAAGAGACCCAACCGGGCGCAGTGCGCGACGCGGGTATCATCATCGCCATTCAGAAGATTGAGCACTATGAGATAGCCAGCTACGGATCGCTTGCCGTGTTTGCAAAGCAAATGGGAGAGGACGAAGTAGAACGCATCTTGCGCGACACTCTCAATGAGGAGAAAGCTACTAACAACATCCTCACAAACCTTGCAGTGAACAAAGTGAACACCAAGGCTAAATAAATCCAAACCTGCATTAGCCTAAAAGATTGCCACCTTCCTACATAGGGAGGTGGTTTTTTTTTGGAGCTTTTCCCGGCTGCCCGCTATTATCTTGCTCTCTGCAAGCCCGCAGCCACCAGACTTTTTTGAGCACACTCTCAGGCTATCGCCGTGACCCGGTACTCAAAAAAGGCGGTGGCAGGTCGGGCTGCAAAGAGCAAGTATAGCCGCTCGCATCCGGGCTAGGCCAAGCAGCGCAAGGCCATTTTTTGGATTGGGTGAATGAATCGAGTAAATATCTCATTACAAGTCAATTGGATTTTTCTTATCTACTCTTGATTCTCTGATATCTTTTATGATTTGCTCAGAAGTCCGGGTATCTTCCCATGCGCCATAAAGACTTGCCAGGTTAAAACTTTCTTTTTCTTTGACATCAATTGATTCTGTTAGTTTGACAATTAGACGCTTTTTCGTCACATTGTCGAGTCTCTTGAGGAAACCAAAATATCTATCAATTGTTTCATTGCTTAATGCGAGACTCATAATTTTACTTTTTTTCGAAAATACAAAAATTATTACATGACGTTCTGTTTTGAAATTCTACTAGGTTGCCTGTAGTTCCCGAAGAAATCAAATGAATTTATGGTAGCGTTTCAGAAGATTGTTTTGATACTAAAGCCGTAGAAGTTTTTCTAAGCAGATAACTTAATTATAAAATGCTGATTGAGATTGAATTAAAAGTTTTTTTGGCTTGCAAATTCTTTAGTGCTTAGTGAAGTTAAGATATAGCTATTTGCCCTGTGTAAGTAGGTAAATGGCTGTATGTGAGACTATAATATGCGATTAGAGTTAATGATATTTTTCTAAATAGCTTTGAGACAATGATTTACAGTAAAAATTTGACAAAAGTCGTTGATGCGGATTTTGGATAGTAGGTGCTACTAGATGCGTTGATGCGTGTTCGCGAGAGGGATATGAACGGAAAGCCCGTAAAGTTTTTGGGCCAAACAAAATAGGAGTGAGGCAGGTTGAGGTAACGAAAACTGCCTCAAGACAATATTTTGTAGCCCAAAAACTGCGGACTTGTAGTGGATAGCCCGACCCGGGTTGCAGCTTACAAATATTGGTGTATTGGAACTTTCTATGATAGATTTTACCCGGAATGAGCTAAAAAAAATATTGGCTGCAATCAGGGGCTCGCCCAAAAAAATAAAGAGATTGTGGTGATATGACGTGCTTTTTGTGAGGGGATGTTTACCTTTGTGAAAATTTGAAATTTGCGGTAATGACACAAGTGAGAGTGAGATTTGCGCCGAGCCCAACCGGGCCGCTACACATAGGTGGTGTGCGCACGGCATTGTACAACTACTTGTTTGCTAAGCGGCATGGTGGGAAATTTGTGCTGAGAATTGAAGATACAGACCAAAGCAGGTATGTGGAAGGCGCTGAGGAGTATATTGTGGAATCGCTGGAATGGCTGGGTATAGCGCCGGATGAAGGAGTGAATGCCGGTGGCGATTATGGGCCATATAGGCAGAGTGAGCGCTTGCACTTGTATGAGGAGTATGCTAAGGAATTGGTGGAGAAAGGGCATGCTTACTACGCGTTTGAGACGGCTGAAGAGCTGGACAATTTGCGCGATGAGAGTGGCAAAGCTGGTGAAACGTTTATGTATAACTACTTGACGCGTAGCTCTCTACGAAATTCTCTAGCGATGGATAAGGATGAGGTGGATGCTATGATAGCGCAGGGTGCGCCGTATGTGATTCGCTTTAAGATACCTGCCGGTGAGTCTTTGCGTATGCATGACGTGATCCGTGGTAATATGGTGATAGACAGTTCTGTGCTGGATGATAAGGTGCTGTACAAGTCTGATGGTTTTCCTACGTATCACTTGGCCAATATAGTTGATGATCATTTGATGGCGATAACGCACGTGATACGCGGTGAGGAGTGGTTGCCGAGTCTGCCGCTGCATGTGCTGATGTATGAGGCCTTTGGCTGGAATGCGCCTTCTTTTGCGCATTTGCCGCTGATTTTGAAGCCGGAAGGCAAGGGTAAGCTGAGCAAAAGAGATGGTGATAAGCATGGTTTTCCGGTGTTTCCGCTGCGCTGGGAGAAGAGTGAGGATGTGTATGATGGCTATAGAGAGCAGGGATATTTGCCGGATGCGATGCTGAATATGTTGGTGCTGCTAGGCTGGAATCCGGGTACGGAACAGGAGATTTTTTCTATAGATGAGCTGATACAACAGTTTGACCTGGATAAGGTGAGCAAGAGTGGGGCAAGATTTAGTGCAGAGAAGGCAAAGTGGTTCAACCAGCAGTATCTGCAGGCGATGTCGGTGGAGGATTTGCATGGTGATTTTGCAGAATTGCTCCGTGAAAAAGGGATTGAAAGGGATGCCGCAAAGGATAAGCGCATTGTGGAATTGATGCGTGAGCGTGCGGTGTTTGGCCATGATTTATGGGAACTTTCTGAGTTTTTCTATCAACGACCGGAAAAATATGATGAGGCAAATTGGAAAAAAGTTTGGAAAGACAAAACCGCTGAGGTGGTGCAAACCTTAATGGGACGTTTGCAATCAGCTGATTTTGAGGCGGAAAGTTTGCAAACTTTGCTGCATGATGTGGCCGGAGAGAATTCTTGGGGAATGGGTATGGTGATGATGCCGGTGAGGCTGGCCTTGGTGGGCAAACTGCAAGGTCCGGATGTGCCTGTGATCATGGAGATTTTGGGTAAGGAAGAAGTGTTGATACGGCTTGAAAATTTTGTGAAAGAGGGTGATCAGTATTCCAAAAATCAGTGATTTTGTACGCGTAGCGCGTGATTTATCTCCCAGTATTTGTGGGAAAATGGTACGCGTAATGCTCACCAGACCGCACTTGATGCCGGGTGCTGTGCTCGCCACTTTGCGTGCCTCAACGGGTGCCGATGAGCGCTTTGATGAATCTCACTACGGAAATGGTATAGCCAATGGCTACAAACATGCGGCATGGAATGCTCTCATAGCACACTACAGCAGATGGGGTGTGCGCAGTGTGGAGGATGCTCTGTTATGGGCGGAACGCATTACTGACCTGCATGAGGAGTGTTTTCCTAACCCGGCTGACGAGCGACAGGTAGATCTGGACAATAATCGCACGGGTAGAGAACTGTATGCGAGTCTGCGGGAGAAAAGTGGGAAAAGGCTGCGCACGCATGATGTGCTGGAATATATCTATGAAAATAAGGAGAAAATAGTCTTTACCGGCGACTGAGTTATTGACGTGAATTGAAATACGCTGCCAACTCTGGATTGCAGAGCTAAAGGACGTTTTAGCGGAAGAATGTCTGAGTTGTAATTCGTAAAGAAGAAAAATGCTTGCTACAGAGGTTTGTAGCAAGCATTAATTTTTGCTGGTTGAGCGAATGCTTGTCGCACATCATTTGTTGTAGTGTGCAATCGACTTGAGCGTTCCGATTTTTTTACCCGGAATGGCGTTTAGAGTATGTGTTTTGGAGGGGGTTTCAATGACTATTTTATCTTCATGAATGATGTATTTTGTGTCTTCATTGATAAAACTAAGGGTGTTGTCTTCTTTTGAGTATTGAAAGTCACCTTCATGGAGCAGTTCTATAAAATAATCTTCATTGTGAAATGAGTAACCCAATGTGTCGCTAGTGGTGTAGATAGTCATAACCTTGTTGTTGCGGAAGGTGTTTTGCAGTTTGATTTCTCCTAATTGCTCCATAAGATCATCATTAAAATACTTTGTGATTTCTTTAGAAATGGATTTGCCTTTGGGGTCAAATTTTTCAATAATTAAGGTTTCATGCAGTCCATCAGCTACAATGCTCGTTTCTTCATATAAGTAAGGTTTATTATTATGGTATCTATAAGAGTACCCAAATTTATCGAACCAACCGGATTTATTGAAGGTATGAATAGACTTATCTTCTGGGTCAACGGAAAACATACCACATCCGCCTTCTGCGATATCGGTCAATTCTTGGCTATATTTAAAACCTTGTTTGGTGCCTAAAAAGATTTTGTAGGATTCTGAGCCATAGCAGCCAGCTCTTCCTTCTGCGATAGCAAAATCCTTACGGCCATCAAAATTGAAGTCTTCATAGAATACCAAGCTATGTTCTCCATAAGGCTTTTGGGCTATATTGGCAATTTCGCTAGCGTTGCCAAGTATTAGCATTTCGTTTCTTACTTCTATGAGCATTTTGTTGGTCTTTTTATTGAAAATGCGAATGAAGCCTTCGTATTCATAGTTTCCGGTTGTAGTATATGTGACCTTAGCGGTATAATCCGGTGAAAAGTCCTTGAGCTGTATGGTTTTTTGCCCCAAAGAAAAAACAGGAATGAAAAGCAGAAGCATAAAAAGCTTGGTGTAAAGAGGGGGTGTGCCAGAAGATGAAAGAAAAGCAGAGAGGTGATGCATGTTGATTAACGTTTTCTTATGATTGATGAGAATTTTTAAAACTAAAATCTGTTAAAAATAGTGAAAAATTTATGATTCTGCAAATATGAATCTTAATAATTTTAACAATAAAAAGTATGCCAGCTTTGAACATTTTTGTGAAGATAGAATATTAATTTTCAAAAAGACTGATATGAAATTTTCAGTGAAAGTTGAGATGCTGGTTATATGAAATCGCAGAAATACTGCGGAAAAGACAAATGTAAAGCCTAATATATCTTGGAAAAATTATGGGTTGTGAATTATGAAAAACCAAGTTTGACGGAATTGAATTTAAGATTCAATGTAAAATTAACGTTACGTATTTTGTTTATATGTAAATTTAATGTTATCTTTGTGTAAGCAAAAAGTAAACTAATAGTAAAATTAAAGTAAAATCACGGTTATGAAAACAGTAAAATTATTATTCGCCATGTTTTTATTGGGAGCTTTTTCTGTTCATATCCAGGCACAAGAAGCAGCCAAAACATGCACAAAGAGTGTGACAATTGTGAAGCAACACGCATGTATTCAAGATCTTATGGTCATGAGAATGTCTGAAATCACAGAATATCCTGAGGATGCTCGTGCTATGGGTGTTGAAGGAGAAGTGAAGCTTACCATCACCACCGACCAGAATGGACGTGTGCTAAATGTAAATGTAATTGACGGTGCAGACAGAGAGTTGTCTGATGCTGTGTTGGCAGCTGCAAATTCTATGTTATTGGAATTTGAACAGGAAGCATTGATGGGTTCTTATACTTACAAGATTCCGGTAAAATTTTCATTGATTGAGTAATCAAGCCTTCAATCATTGATGTAAGAAATTCGCCGTCTCAAATAAGAGGCGGTTTTTTTTGGCGATTATTTAAGCTCACCTCTACACAAATTATTCGCAGGACGAGCATTGTTCAATCGTATTTAAAGATCATGAGATTTGAGAATTTATCTTTCTGATTCACAGAATTTCTGTCTTAGCAATGGAAGTACGTGCTTTGAAAGTAAGGTTTTTAGACTATTTGAAACACTTATATGGACAGAAACCTATTGTACAATCCAAATGCATGAACAAATTTTATACGGTGTTCATTAATTCACGAAATAGAAGTTTTCAGAAAAAATTGCAGACGTGAAACAATCGGCTGGCGACTTGTGCTGCAGGTAATGTAAGTAAGGGTTGTAAATTGAATAAGTAAATCGCTCAAAGCACGAATACACATGGACCAAACTCTTCTTACACCTGGCATGGCGCAATAAGATAAAAAAACGTCTCAGCTATAAGCTGAGATGTTTTTGCTGATTTTTTGGCCTTAAGATTTTTTATCTACTGCCATTTGTGAGACGTGTTTTTCATACTCATAATCATCGATTGAAGGTATGAGATCCGGTTTTTCCGGGATGCGTGCATTGGCTTTGCGTATAATCCAATAACCTAAACCAGAGGCTATGATAGACGCTGTGAGAATACCGATTTTTGCCTCCATATCATAGATCGGATTGGTGAAAGCCAAACCTGAAATGAACAACGACATAGTGAATCCAATAGCTGCCAAACATGAGGCTCCAATGAGATGCAAACTATTCATGCCGGCAGGGAGCGGAGCAATTTTCAGCTTAATCAACAAGAAACATACACCGGAGACACCCACAATCTTACCTACCAGCAATCCTAAAATTACCCCTAGTGTTACTGGTTCTGTAAGTAGAAATAGCAAATCTCCTTCAATAGTGACCCCTGCATTGGCAAAGGCAAAAATAGGCATCACCAAAAATGCTACAATTGGGTGCAAAGTGTGCTCCAATTTTTGTAAAGGTGGCAGCGCTCGTTGAGATACTGCAACTATATCTGACAGCACTTCCAGCTGGTCATGCGTAAGAGTAGGACTGTTGGTTCGGTCCAGATATTTGAATTGGTTCAAGAGATTGTTCATTCTTCTGGTAAACACGTTTTCCGGAACCTTAGCCGAGGCAGGAATGGTAGCTGCCGCAATCACCGCTGCAATGGTAGCGTGTATTCCAGACATGAGAAATGCTGTCCACAAGCCACCAATACCTATTATGGCATAGAAAAGCGTATTGCGCACGCCAATTAAGTTTGCGCCAACCAAAACCGCCAAAAACGCACCTCCAACCATCAAACTTTCAAAATTTATATTGGAAGTATAAAAGAATGCAATCACCAACACGGCTCCAATGTCGTCAGCAATTGCCAATGCAGTAAGAAAAACTTTCAAAGAAAGCGGAACCTTGCTACCTATTAAATATAGAATACCTAAGGCAAAGGCAATGTCCGTAGCCATTGGTATACCCCAACCATTGCTCGCTTCACCACTTGGGTTCAAAACAAAGTATATTAAGGCTGGAAAAAGCATACCACCCAAGGCTGCGGAAAGCGGTAAAATCGCGTTTCTGGGGTTGCTGAGCTCCCCGGAAATTATTTCCCGCTTGAGCTCAAGACCCACAACAAAGAAAAAGATAGCCATGAGGCCATCATTTATCCAGTGATGCAGATCTTTATCTATTACATAATTGTCAAAACCTACTTTGAAATGTATGTGCCAAAACTCATCATACCATCTATCCAAAGGTGAATTTGCAATGATTATCGCAAGCAATGCCGATGCAAAAAGTATAATTCCACTAGTGGTACTCCGGTTTATGAATTTTCTGAAAGGTTCTACAAACCATACATCCACTAATTCTCTTTTTACTTCTCCTGGCATACATGAAATTTATGCAAAAATATTGATTTCTTAGCTTTTCGCTATTCTATCGCGGGTTACCTTTGCGTTACCGAGAGCATTTCAGAGCCCTGTTGGTCTCATTTTCACAAACTTATATTCAAGACTACTGCACAAGAAAATCTGCTTTCAAAAGTTCTAAATTCTTCAAATTCACTGTAAAACTTATCAATCCAATTCTACCAAGTCTTCAAACATGCTGGTAGTAGCATCCACAGTGTTCTTTTTCCGGAAATCCAGTCGGTGAAATATCCAAAACACCAAAGTATTTTTCATGAAATATAGATTATCTCTGTTGGCTTGGCTGATGAAGTTCATGTAACCCATCTGTACGCTCACATTGCCAAGATTTTTACCCACCATCACAGAAGCTCTATTCTGATCCATGCGCACACCTCCAACCGTCACACCGCCAACATTATACAAAATCTCATTGCTCAACACCAGATAAGTATTTTGCAAAGCGGGAGTAGAAAAATCAAACGCATAGCGCCAATTAAGCATATAGCGCAATCGCCAATTAAAATCATACCCGGGCAACAAAACATCATTTTGCAACTTTCTTCTAAATCTGGCATCGTAGCGTAGCCTATGCGTGAAGGTGCTTCTGTTTTTTGTGTGGCTTAAAGTTGTTTGTCCCCAAGGTCTCACTTCAGGTCTGAAAGTGCGTAAATCCCGCTGAGCAGGATAAATCCACAATTTTGCAATACCGGCAGTAGAAGTTATTGGCACTGCATCGCCGGCATGAAAAGTAAGTCCCGTTCTCAGCAAAAAGAAGCTCTCTGGCACCCAATGTGTGTCGTTCCAAAGGCTCCAATTGTCGTGCACGCGGCTCTGCGTCATGTAGCCCACCCAAAACTGCTCATCGTGCGTCCATTTTTCTTGCGCCATCGTATAGCCATGCATCAATAGGCAGAGCATCACACAAGATAAGTAGCGCCAAAAACCACCGGTCACCACACACACAACATTTTTTTCAATCACGCCCATCAGCAGTTTCCTTAGCACATTTCGCTGGGTAAAATTAGCCAATTCCCAATTCAAAAGAGAGCCAATTGCAATGACATCCATTAGCCCAAAAACAAAAAAGAGAGCAAAACGCTCTCTTGTACTTAAATATTTTCTCTGAAAAGAATTATGCTAATGCTGGGTTTGCAGCACGCTTTCTATCACTTTCTGTGAGCAAAATCTTTCTGATTCTCAAAGAAACCGGAGTCACCTCTACATACTCATCTTTTTGTATGTATTCCAGTGCTTCTTCCAGTGAGAATTTCTTGGCAGGAGCAATTCGCATTTTATCATCAGCACCTGAAGAGCGTATGTTGGTGAGTTTTTTGGTTTTAGTCACATTCACCGTCATGTCATCTGCACGAGTATTCTCGCCAATTACTTGGCCTTCGTATATTTTCTCTCCTGGATCTATAAAGAAAGTTCCTCTATCCTGCAGCTTATCAAGCGAGTACGGGATAGCGTCGCCAGTTTCCAGTGAGATCAAACTTCCGTTCATACGTCCTGGGATTTCACCTTTCATCGGCTGATACTCTTTAAACCTGTGTGCCATGATAGCCTCACCCGCTGTTGCAGTGAGTAGCTGATTTCTCAAACCTATAATACCTCTAGATGGAATCATAAACTCACAAACCATTCTATCACCTTTCGTCTCCATGCTCAGTAGATCACCTTTGCGCAATGTCACAAATTCCACGGCTTTTCCGCTCATGTTTTCAGGCAAATCAATGGTCAACTCTTCAATAGGCTCACACTTCACGCCATCCACAGTTTTTATAATCACCTGTGGCTGACCGATTTGCAGCTCATATCCCTCACGTCGCATAGTTTCTATCAGTACAGACAGGTGCATAACACCACGCCCATATACCACAAATTTATCTGCAGAGCTACCTTGCTCTACACGCATTGCCAAGTTTTTTTCAAGCTCCTTGTCAAGACGTTCACGGATGTGGCGCGAAGTCACAAACTTACCTTCTTTCCCAAAAAACGGAGAATCATTTATCGTGAAAAGCATACTCATCGTAGGCTCATCAATCGCTATCGTAGCCAGTGCTTCAGGCGCATCATAGCAAGCGATAGTATCACCAATTTCAAATCCTTCCAAGCCTATCACCGCACAGATGTCTCCAGCTTGCACCTCAGGCAGACGCACACGACCCAAACCGTCAAAAACATGCAATTCTTTGATACGAGTCTTCAACTGAGTACCATCTCTTTTCACAAGAGTTACAGGCAAGTTTTCTTTCAAAACACCACGTTGCAGGCGACCAATTGCAATTCTACCCGTAAACGTAGAAAAGTCAAGAGAAGTAATCAACATCTGAGGCGAACCCTCATTGTCCACTTTTGGTGCAGGAATATGCTCCACCACCATGTCCAGAAGCGGCTCTATACTATCCGTTTGATTTCTCCAATCGTCGCTCATCCAGTTTTGCTTAGCAGAACCATAAGCCGTCGGGAAATCCAATTGCCACTCCTCAGCACCCAGCTCAAACATTAGGTCAAACACTTTCTCGTGCACCTCCTCAGGCGTGCAATTCTCTTTGTCCACCTTGTTCACCACCACTATCGGCTTCAGTCCAAGATTTATGGCCTTTTGCAGAACAAAACGCGTTTGCGGCATCGGACCTTCAAAAGCATCCACCAGCAGCAGCACCCCATCAGCCATATTCAGTACACGCTCCACTTCACCACCAAAATCGGCGTGACCGGGCGTGTCTATTATATTGATTTTCGTGCCTTTATAGTTCACAGAAACGTTCTTAGAGACAATCGTTATCCCACGTTCACGCTCCAGATCATTATTATCCAAAATCAACTCACCCTTATTCTCATTCTCACGGAAAAGATTGCAATGATGCATGATCTTATCTACCATAGTCGTCTTCCCGTGGTCAACGTGCGCTATGATAGCAATATTTCGTATATTCATAGGTATTTATTGGTTTGCAAAATTACAAAAACAAATCCGCATTTCCCTATAGCCCACATTTACAAAATCCAAAGAGCGTATATCATCTATAGTATTGAAATTTAAGCACTTAAACTCAAGTTGTCTTTTTTTATTAAAATTATTTTTTGGGCGAGCCCGCCAGTCTTGGCATATTTCACATTTTCGGTCAGCATTTTAGAAGATAAAT
>JAUNRT010000119.1 GCA_030535475.1 Weeksellaceae bacterium
ACCAGCCGGATATAATCGCCTAACCGCTTATAGTTTTGCTGCATATTCCTCTGTGGTTTTATAAGCCTGTTCGGGGTGATTTTGGGTATAGGGATATTTTTTCCTAATCATTTCTTTGTTCTCCATTTCTGGCAAAATTTTATTGCGCAGATAAGTTTCGGATTTTCCTAAAAAGGTTGCAAGCTCTTCCTTATTGCGATAGGTATTCTTGCAGTAGCGCATTATAACCAACTCTAAATCATTTCGTTTCATTTTTGAGGGAACTTCCTTGGAGGTTGCAACCTTTTTATCCGAGGTTGCATCCTTTTTTTCGGAGGTTGCAACCTTTGCTTTGGAGGTTGCAACCTTTCCTTCAGAGCTCGCAACCTCTTTGTAGGAAAGCAAACCACTGGTTACATCATTTTCTCTGATCTTGTACATGGTCCACCTTCCTTTGTTCTCGGATTCAAGATATCCTCTGGCGAGCAATCCTTTAAGTAATGTGGTGATATCAGCAGGATGCATGTTCAGTACATACTGTAACCTGTTATTGGAAATACTTCCCTCTATATGGCAAAAAGAAAGTGCCGTAAGTTCATCGGGAGTAAAGTCATCAATATCATTGAATCTCTGGTGAAGCTCATTTAGAATCTTACCCGGTAAGATGCTAAACATCGGCAGCGTAAGTTTTACACGGTCGGGCTGCGATTCCAGTTCCAGATAAGGCCTTCGCCAGTGCGAAGATTTCCATCCGGACATAATCTTATCAACACCGCTGCCTGCTTTCTCTGCCCGACCAATCAACATGAACATCTGTTGCAACGCAGGGTTACGGCATTCGCTTATGCCGCCTTCATAATATTGAGCCAAGGAAACAAGGAGTGTCCCCGGATTGGAAAAAACAAACTTTTCCGAATCCAGTTCTACAATAATGTTTCCGCTGAGTGAATAATCTGCATGTACCAAGGCATTGACAAACGCTTCACGTAGTGCTGTATGTGTAGGACTTTCATCGATTCTTTCATCGTCCTTCAGCATAAATGGTTTGGGTAATGTTGAAGAAATTTTTGGCCATACTTTTAGATAAAATTGTAAAAGGTTGCTCTCCCATGTTCCATCCGGAAAAATGCGGTCCGTCCAACGGATATTTTCATCTTTTGAAAGTTTCTCTCTGAAATCAAGAAAAAAATCAGGCAAAGCATCCTGTTCTTTAATACTCTCTGCTTTTCCAAACATAAGCAGACCGGCAAGTGTAATGCCTTCTTTTCCCGAACTTCTTTCTTTTCTGGTTGCACCAATTTTTTTAAACAAGTCTCCATCAGAAAGAGCATTCCATGGATGCGTCGGTTTTGAGGAGATAAACAGTTGACGAAACTGTCTTACTGACGCAGCATCAAAATCATCCGTAGAATAGTTCTCCAGAATTAAACTGTCTCTCTTTAGATCACCACTGGAGTCGGCAATCATTCTTTTCACTTCTTCGTCCGTGCAGCGATAATCTCCCTCATGATTTCTTTTATAAGTATTACCGAATGGATTTCGGGTAAGATATACAGGTCTTTGTGTTCTGGCGGCGAAAGGGATACGGAAAACCATTACTTTCTTATCGGCAATTTCCAATTCACGCACATCATCATTACCAAGGAGATTTACACTAACCGTATTAGGATTGTTACTGTCGTCCCAGAATTTCTTCTTATAATTTTGAATGGTTACATCATCAAAACCCTCCACATTAAGACCGTTTTTTGTTTCGGCAATACCTAAAATGATAAAACCGGTATTGGTATTGGCAAAAGCAGAATAAGATTTCCAAAAATCTTTAGGAAAACCTTCGCGCGCGCATTTATACTCCACCTCAAAATATTCCTGCGGCAAGAACAAATCCTCAATCCTGGAAATGATTGAAGACTGATCGTCGAAATCAAAAAGTTTCAGTTGCTTTTCCATCTCAAACTAAAGTATATCCTAATTTTTCAAAAACCTCCAATAAATCCCGGTTGCTCTGCTGTTCTGCTTTCAGGAGATTCACGATGTCACTTTGCAGCTCCGTCATTTTTTCATGATAATCCACATTTTCATCCCGGTTTACAAATTCAATATACTTGCTCGGCACCAGTGAATAATCTTTGTTTTTAATCTCCTCAGTAGTGGCAGCATAACAGTATTCCGGAATGTTATCGTACGCGCCTTCTGTCTGCCAGTTGTGATAAGTTTCGGTAATCTGCCGGATGTTTTCGTTGGAAAACTGAATGTATTTCTTTTCAAACGGTACGCCCATTTCGCGAAGATCCATGAACAGCACTTCGTCTTTTCTGTTCCGGTAGCGGCGTACTTCTGTCCCTTTTTCCACCACGCGCTGCGTTTTGTTTTTATTGATGATCCAGAGTGTCACACTGATATTGGTGGTGTAAAACATATTCTGGGGAAGAATGACAACTGCTTCCACCAGTCCGTTCTCTACCAGCGTTTTACGGATGGCCTTTTCGGTACCGTCGCCGCTCAAAGCACCGTTGGCAAGGATAAATCCTGCTACACCGTTCTCCGAAAGTTTGGATACCATGTGCAGAATCCAGCCATAGTTGGCATTGCTAGTAGGCGGCACTTCATAACCGTTCCAGCGCGGATCGTCCGTAAGTTCCGTTGCCGCACGCCAGTCTTTCTGGTTGAATGGCGGATTGGCCATGATGAAATCGGCTTTCAGGTCTTTATGCTGATCATTGGAAAAAGTATCGGCAGCCATTTCTCCCAGGTTGGCAGAAATTCCGCGGATCGCCAGGTTCATCTTGGCCAGTTTGTAGGTGGCATTGGTATATTCCTGTCCGTACACCGAGATTTGCCTTTTGTTTCCCTGATGCTCGTTCACAAATTTGATGCTCTGCACAAACATACCACCCGAACCACAGCACGGATCATAGATTTTACCTTCAAAGGGCTCTATCATTTCAGCAATCAGGTTGACGATGGATTTCGGTGTGTAGAACTCACCCTTTCCTTTGCCTTCTGCCAATGCGAAATTGCTGAGAAAATATTCGTACACCCTGCCCACGAGATCGTGCTCTTTGTCGGCAATGGTATTGATTTGGTTGATGGTATCGAGCAATGCCGAAAGCTTGCTCACATCCAGCCCAAGCCGCGAGAAATAATTATCGGGCAGTGCGCCTTTCAGTGCGGGGTTGTTCTGTTCAATCGTGAAAAGAGCGGTATCAATTTTCAGGGCAATGTCCGGCTGCTTGGCGTGCGCCATAATGTTCGTCCACCGAGCCTCTTCCGGAAGGTAGAACACATTTTTCATGGTGTAGAATACCACCATGTCGGAAAACTGCTCCTTACCATCATCAATGAGTTCCTGCCGTCTTTCTTCAAAGGTATCTCCGGCAAATTTCAGGAATATGAGACTGAGGACGATATGCTTGTATTCTGCAGATTCCACCGAACCCCTAAGTTTGTTCGCAGAATCCCACAGCGTTTCTTCAATGGATTTAGTTTTGGTCGTTTTCTTGGCCATTCTTCATTTTGAGTAATATTCAAAAATAGGGATTTTTTCTTTCTTTTAATGTTATTGTAGCAAACTCACAAAAAAGAATTCAATTGTTACATCCTATCTCTAAAAAACAAGACAAAGCAAATTTATTTCCCAATGCAAAACTTTTTATAAATACAAACAGTACTGTTAATCAATAAACTAACATAACACCAACAACATAATAGCAACAAAATCAAGCGGATAAGGGCAAAAAAGAACTAAAAAAGCAAGAAAATCAAAGATAATAAAAAAAGAAAACTGCTGCATTTGTGAAGCAGTTTCTGACAAGATTGTAACACCGGTTTAAGCAAGCGTTACTGAACCTAAGAAAACACTGTTTGACACTTTGGTTCCATCTTCTGATACGAAAGCTAAATAATCTTCCAAACTTTCACTTGAGTAATCCGAAGGCAGGATTAATGTTGCTGTAGCAACGTCTCTGGTAAGACCTTCTGTGGTAAATACAGCTTCACCTATCCCAACATTGATAGCAAGAATAAGCGCCTTATCTGTTGCTAATGCACTTCCAGTTCCTGAATTATCCGAACAGGTAACTTCTAACTCTGCCGGGGTAGCAGATGAAGCTACACCATCAAATTCTTTCAGCGGATCTTTTCCATAATGTTTTTCTTTAATCCTGTTGAATTCATTAATAAAATCAGATGCCAGTATCTCATTGGCGCCACTGCAATCATATTTGTGAATCCATATATCCGTCTGCCTTATCAATTGAAGCACCTGATGGATTTAATGAAGCTGATTGCCAATAAGAAAACCCCTGAATCAGAAGTTGCAGTGCATTTGATTACCACCAATGATGAGGATTTCATCGAAAACACAAAATCGAGTTTTGAGCAGATGAAAATGTCCTTGGAATCTGTTGGTATCCTTTTTACATACGAGTTTGATAACTTCATCCATGACCGCTCAATTGAACAAAACACAGTATGGAAAATCATCTTGGGTAGAGGCCTGGACATCTGGCAAAAGACCGGTGGATGGATTGATATCAATGAATACATTCAAGAAAAGAGGCTTTGCAAATCGTGTGAGATTACGATTTTAAAAAAAAAATGATTGCCCAGACTAAAAAGCCCAAAAAACCTAATGCAAAAAAAGATAAAACTCAACTCTTTCTCGTCTTGAGCAAACAATGGTTTTATGAAATACTTGCCGGGACAAAAAAAGAGGAATATCGGGAATTCACAGATCACAACATGAGTAGATTAGCCGTCATCGAAAACGGAGAATTCGTTGGTTGCAGACAGTATGAAACAGTTAAATTCCAGTTGGGTTACACCAAAAATCCACCACAAATGATTGTAGAAGTTAAGGAAATTACCCTTGATATGAATGATCCCAATGCGGAACTTTTAACTATTGACAACTGCAATTTTACTATAAAACTTGGTCAAGTATTAGAAAAATGAATTGTTAAGCTTTACAGAATAGCTCACACCCTTCAATTTGTACCACATTACTGCATCCAATTAATTTGTCGGTCAACTCATTACCAGCATTGATCCCAAGAGTGGTTTATTTGCAAGCGCCAAGCAAATGCCTGTTGGTGTTTTTTGGCATGTAAACGCACTATTTTTTTATTTATTAGGAGCTATTTCCGGCTGCCCGCTGCAATCTTGCTCATCCACAGCCGCATCTGCCGTGTTTTGAGCACGTCCGCTATCGCTCCAGTACCCAAAACCCTGGCATCTGCATAGGCTGTGGATTTCACAAGGATTTCCGCTCGCATCCGGGCTAGGCCAAAGAGCGCAAGGCCAATTTCTTGTCTTTGACAAGACAAAATGCAAAGAAGTGCGATTAAACGGATTTAAATATGCTTTGAATTGGGATTAACTGCGTTGATCCCGTAGGTGGGTTCCA
>JAUNRT010000120.1 GCA_030535475.1 Weeksellaceae bacterium
TTAAGTGTTTGTAAGTAAGTTGTTCCATACTTTTTTTACATTAAACAAGTTCAATTTTTTACTGCGGTAGTTTTCATCAGGTCTTTGCTTCTCCTCGCAACTTTGGCAAAGTAGTATATTCTCCCGTCACTTCGAGACATTTTTTGTGAAGTGACAGATTTGGTGGTTTTTCTTGCGATTTCTGCCACAAAAAACCCTCAGTGACCGTTGTTCCTCAGTGGCCGTTTTTTCTCATTGCACGTTTGCGGGAACTATTATAGAGACGTTGCATTGCAACGTCTGTACTTGTGTGTGTCTAACAAAAAAAAATGGCCTTTGCGCCGCTGGCCTAGCCCCGATGCGAGCGGAAATCCTTGCAATGCCCACAGCCTATGCAGCTGCCAGGGTTTTGGGTACTGGAGCGATAGCGGACGTGCCCAAAACTCGGCAGATGCGGCTGTGGGCGAGCAAGATTGTAGCGGGCAGCGGGATATAGCTCCTAAAAAAAATCTTTGCTGAGAATTGGATTTTACACTCGATGTAAACCGCTTCAAAGCAAAGTTGAAATGTGATAAGGCTTATAGGGTTGTAAATTGATTTGGCGCCACAGCACCGCTCTAGCTAATCACTGCTGTTATTGTGTTTTGTAATATATTCCTTCCAAGGTGGCGTTGTGGCCAAATGCTCCTGTGCACTGGGTTTTGGTGTTACTGATATAGACAAAGTCTTTGAAAAATCGTATGCGAAACTGGCAATTTTCTGCTTCTGGCACTGTGTGAAGAATATCTTTCTGGGTGGGAGATGCTTTTATCTCCATCTCTGCGATGTTTCTTGCGGGTTCGCTGGTCACTGAGTATCCTTGGATTGTGATCTGGTCAGGTTCTAGGTGCTGTACTTTTACATGACCTTGATAGCCTGCTGTGCCATATTGATAGGCATATTCTCCAGCCAACTTATCGAGGTTGGCTTCTATATTTTTTTCTGGAATTATGCTGTCTAGCTTGCTCATATTCATGCTGTACTCCTTACCAGTTTTGGGTGAAAACCAATTGGCTTTGAATATTTCTGCACTGGGCACGCCAGAAATGATTCCGGTGATGTTTCCTTTGTGATCAAATTCTAATATTCTATAATTTTCTCCTTCTTCCACTGTGCCAATGATAGGAATGGGTTTATGCTCTTTGGTGTCAAGATATATGATTTGCCCCACAACTAGATTCTCATACTTTTGGTAGTGCAGTAGCACGTTTATTTCGGAGCCCAATTGACCTTTCCAAGCTTTTTGATGCTTTTCTACGGTAGTGTTTTGCCCGCTGCGGGTGATGTGATTTGCAGCAGTTTCTGTGTGTATAGGTGTATCATTTTGTGCGGAATTGCAAGAAAACAGAATGAATATTGTCAGGTAAAACAATTTTTTCATGGGGCTATTTTATCGGATTGAAATTTATCGTAAAAAAAATGATTATGAGCTTCCTATGATGGATTTGAATTGGCATGATCCATAACCATATAGGAACGTACATGGCTTATTTTACCTGCTGTAATGGTGTAGAAGTCTGCGAAGTGTGAGGACTCTGTTTTGCCCTGACGTATGGTGGTCATGCTGCCATGGCCTACTACATGATTGTCATGTTCCCATATGTCTATGACTTGCTGCTCTACTACTTTTTCCGGGCCGCCTTGGGCTAGGAAGTCTATTATGGCTTGCTTGCCACGGATGGGCTGCTGGCTGTATCCCGGCCAGTAAAACTCTACATTGTCTGCCAAGGTGGCGTAGGCTTTTTCATTGTCTACAAATAGGTTGTCTAGGAATTGCTGTACGAGTTGTTTGCTGGACATACTATGGCGTGTTTTTATTATTACTATCAAATGTATTGTTTTTTTGCATGCGATGTGAATGCTATGTTCGGAATTTTTGCCGGGTATATGCTTTGCGGGAATAAATTGTATATTTGAACGAAAGCTGCGGTATGCGTAAGGCGGATTTACTTTTTAGGTTTTATGGCATGAGCCATAAGAAGCTGAGGAATGAGTGGGGTCACTGGGTGGGTGTGCCTGTGGTTTTCTTGTCTATACTGGGTATGTTTTCGCTATTTCCTTTGCGGGATTTTTGTATAGGTGAGTTTTTTTGTGTGGGCTACTTTAATGTAATTGTGACGGTGCTGCTCACTGTGTTTTACTGGAGGCTTTCTAAAAAGATAGCTATGGTGATGCTGGTGCTGATATTGTTGTCTCTATTTTTGGTGCACCAAATCAACCAGATAGCGGGTGATGCTGCTTGGGGTGTGTATTTAGTGGCGTTTGCCGTGGCTTGGCTGGGTCAGGTTTTTGGTCTGCAGTATGAGGGTAGAAGACCGAGCCTTTTTAAAGATTTACAATTTTTGCTTATTGGACCCGCATGGCTGCTGCACAAGACTATGCGCAGTGGTGAGAAATGACATGTGTTGAAATCAAATGATTGGGTTTTGCGCATAAAAAAACACATCTGCTGCGATGTGTTTTGTGATGAATATTGCTGTAATGCAATTTCTCTGCTTACTGGTCTATGGCACCAACTACGCGCTGAGCAAATGCGTTGAGTGCATCTCTCTCGGTGCTACCGTTGGCTACCTGCTCATGCACTTCTAGTGCTCCACAGATGTTGGTAATGAGCTCGCCGGCTACGTTGATATCATTTTCTGTAGTGCCTCTGCTTTCTGTAAAGCTTTCTAAGACTTCTAGTGCTGCTTGTAAATTTTCTGCAGGCTGGGATTGATATAGATGTCTGATGATAGGTATTTTCATGATATTGAGATTTGTATTTTTTGAAAAAAAAGCTTTTCCGGAGAAAAGCTTTTTTTTTAATCAATTAGGATTAGTTGAGCTGAGCTACAAGTTCGTTGAGGTTTTCTGCCTTATTGGTTTGCACCTGATCTACCAGATTTCCGTTTTGGAATATGGCAAAGGTTGGCAGGTTGTTTACCTGAGCCAATTTTCTGCTTTCCGGCAATTTTTCTGCATCTACGTAGAAGAATTCCATATTTTCGTTATCGGCTGCAAGTTTTTTGAACTTGGGTTTCATAATGCGGCAGTTGCCACACCAAGTGGCGCCATACTGCACTACTACTTTCTCATTGTCTTGCACTAGCTGTGCTAGGCTGTCTTCTTTGAGTTCTGTGTACATGTGGCAGGTAGTTTTTAGTTGAGCTCGTGCGTGAAGTACTCTGTAACGCCTTTGTGATCTGCCGTCATAGCAGTGCGTCCTTCTTCCCAATTGGCTGGACAAACTTCACCATTTTTTTGTACATGGCTATATGCGTCTATTAGGCGCAAGTATTCTTTCACGTTTCTACCCAGTGGCATATCATTTACAGACTCATGAAATACTTTTCCATCTTCATCTATAAGATAAGTAGCTCTATAGGTAACGTTAGAGCCTGAGTAGTGCTCATAGCCTTCCTCATCCCACTCTACCACTTGATCTACAATATCCAGCTCTTGTGCTAGATGTCTGTGAGTGTCTGCGAGGATGGGGTATGTAACACCTTCTATGCCGCCATCTGCTTTTGGCGTATTGAGCCAGGCAAAATGCACCTCATTGGTGTCGCAAGAAGCGCCAATCACTTTACAATTTCTTTTTTCAAACTCGCCAAGCACTTCCTGGAAAGCATGCAACTCTGTAGGGCATACAAAAGTGAAATCTTTTGGATACCAGAATAGCAATACTTTCTGCTTGTTGTCTGTTGCTTCTTTCAATACATTTATTCTAAGATTATCACCCATTTCTGACATAGCGTCAACGGTGATGTTTGGAAATTTACGTCCTACAAAAGCCATAATATTTAGTTTTTTAAGAGTTAATAATTCTGTTATGCAAATTTACGATTGGGTATAGGTAAAAGCAAGGTTTGCGTATAAATATTATCTATTTGATTATTTGACAGCGCAATTACAAGCAGAAATTACGAAATCATAAATTATTATAAATTTTTCTTAACGCATTTGCAATTGCACTGTGCTATAGATAGTTCTGAAAGTAGTGGTGTAGACTTGGTGCATATTTTTGGCAGTAAGTTTGCCTATGCATCATACAAACCTATGATTAAAACCTATAAAAATTCATGAAAAACTATATAAGTGCCTTATTTTTGTCTCTGCTGTCGGCCGGAGTTTTGGCTCAGGGTTTTCAGGTAGGAGAACGCCTGAAATATCGCGCGCACTATGGTGTGCTGAACGCTGGTTTTGCTGAGTTGAATATAAAAAATGCTACGATAAATGGGGAGTCTCACTATCACGTAGTAGGGAAAGGTTGGAGCACAGGAGCTGTGCGTGCCTTTTTCAGGGTAGATGACCGCTATGAGACTTATATCAACAAAAGAAATTTGCTGCCGTCAAGATTTATTCGCGATATCAATGAAGGAGGCTTCACAGAGTTTAAAGAGAAAACCTTTGACCACCAGAAACGCATTGTTACGGTAAACAACATCAAGGATAGACACATTTCTCACCACAGAATAGATGGTCCAGTGCAAGATATGGTATCAGCAGCCTATTTTTTACGCTCAAGACCCAATACGCATTATAAGGTAGGGCAGAGTTTTGACGTGAATATATTCATGGATGGTGAGGTGTATCCGTTTAGGCTACAAATACAGGCGCGTGAGCGTTTAAAAACCCGATTTGGCTACATAAATGCTATAAAATTCACGCCCTCTGTGATGCGTGGGCGTGTGTTCAAAGACAATGAGAGTGTGACTATGTGGGTGAGCGATGATGCGAATATGGTGCCATTGCTAGTGCAAGCCAAGCTGGTTGTAGGCTCACTGAAAATGGAACTATTTGAGTATGAAAATCTACGCTATGGCATAGATTTTCGTCAACGATAGATAGTTTTTGTAGCTCATTGATCTTATTGAGGTTTTCAGCAATCAGTTTTGAATGGATGTTGGGAAATTGAAAATTGGTAATCGTTTTTTGGTTCTGAAAAAAAAATGGAATTTTCTTTCTGCAAGTATTATCTTGAATTTTCATGATTTGGACGGCATCGTCCTCTTCGCACTCATATATTGCACGAGCTGAAATCTTTTGCCGGAGTTAGCTTCACTGATTGCCTTTGTTTACTCTCAAGACTTCCAGACGTTGTTTGTGCAGTGATGATTTTTCGCATATTTTTTATTGGCAAAGACGTTGCAATGCAACGTATGTACAAATGCGTGACTTAGCTTCGCAGACGGCCTTTGTTAACTCTCAACACTTCGAGACGTCTTATGTGCAGTGATGGTTTTGGTGGTTTTTTTCGCATATTTTTTATTGGCAGAGACGCTGCAATGCAACGTCTGTACTACCAATTCAACGGCTGTAGTAATAATGCAATTTTCTGTACTAGAAATGTAATGTCTGTACAAGCAATTCGATGT
>JAUNRT010000121.1 GCA_030535475.1 Weeksellaceae bacterium
TTGGCAATAAAGAATTAGCAATAATTTTTGCATGCGAAGGTCTACCATTCAAGCGGTATATCTTCAAACAAAAAAAGTGAATGAAAGATTATTTCCTCAATGCTTTCGAAAGGCTTCTGGCAGGAACAAAAACCACTTTTTTCGTCTCAAAAAAATCTTCAGAAAAATACTGTGGAATGTCAAATTCTTTTGCCTCGGAGAATATGCTCAACTCTTCTCGTAAATCTCCACCTTTCAAGTAGAGAATACCATTGGGCAAATCACCCGGAACATATTGTGTATGAAACTTCCCTTTCACCCAATCGGCAAAAACCGGCATTTGAGTAACAGCACGGCTCACCACATAGTGAAATTTACCCGGTACATTCTCAGCACGCATCTGTATAGCTTCTACATTGTCCAAGCCAAGTGCAGCGGACACTTCTTGCACCACCTTTATTTTCTTACCTATACTATCTACTAGCGTAAATTGCGTTTCCGGAAATAATATCGCCAGCGGCACACCCGGAAAACCTCCGCCTGTGCCCACATCCAGAATCTCTTGCCCTGCACGGAAAGTTTGCACCTTGGCAATAGCCAGCGAGTGCAAAACATGCCGTACATACAATTCTTCAAGATCTTTGCGAGAAATCACATTTATTTGAGCATTCCAATGCGTGTACAGTGCTTCCAGCTCTTCCAGTTGCTGCAACTGCCGTGGATTGAGTTCAGGGAAGTACCTATTTATGATTTCAATATTCTGCAAAATTTGGGATTTTTATAGCTCGCCATAGTGGCTGTGCAAGGCAGAAGACAACCTGTCTGTAATGTCGTCCAATTCTCCTACACCATCAATTTCTATCCAAGTACCACTATCCCTATAGTGCTCAGACACCTCAGCCGTTTTGCTATAGTACTCCTTGATTCTGTTGCGTATGATCTCCTCATTAGCATCATCAGTACGGCCGCTAGTCTCTGCACGTTTCAGTATGCGCTCAACAAGTAATTCATCTTCTACTACAAGAGATAGACATATATCTACTTTCTCTCCTAGCACTTCCTCCAAAATTTGGTCAAGTGCTTGAGCTTGAAAAGTAGTGCGTGGATATCCATCATATATTATGCCTTCAGCATCTTTATGGCTCTCTACCGCCTCACGCAACATTTGTGTAGTCACTTCATCCGGCACCAATTTACCTTGATCCATGTAAGACTTTGCTAGCTCGCCCAGCGTAGTTTTCTCCTGTATATTCTTGCGGAACATGTCTCCCGTAGAGAGTTGTATCCAGTTATGACGTTCCTCCAGTCGTTTGGCCTGCGTGCCTTTTCCGCTACCTGGAGGTCCAAATAGTACTATATGCTTCATAAATTCAGTTATTCCTTAATTTGGTATAAATCCGGGAGATTTCTGCCCAGCTCATTGTAGTCTAGACCGTAGCCCACCACAAATTTGTCTGGAATACTCATCCCTATGTAGTCAATTTCGAGTTCTTTGTAGAATGCGTCCGGTTTGAAAAATAGCGTACCCACACTCACAGACTTCACCGGCTTAGCTTTTAAATAAGCATACAAAGCCTCTAGCGTATTGCCCGTATCTATTATATCTTCCAGGATTACCACATGTCTGCCGGTTAAATCTACAGACAGGTCCATCTTTCGCTTCACATCCCCGGTAGATTGAGTTCCATCATAGGATGAAAGCTGCAAAAATGCCACTTCACATTCACCCGGATACTGTTTCAGAAAATCACTCATAAACATCACTACACCATTCAGTACACCCACAAATACAGGGCGCTCATTTCCAAAACGGCTATAGATGGTATTAGCCATGCGTTTTATAGCGTGCTCTATCTCTTCAAAAGAGATATATGGCACAAAAACCTTGTCATGAATTTTGATTTCTTCCATAGTTATCAGTAGCCAAATATAAAACAATCCAATAAAATGGTGCATGTATATTATCATAGCCTATTCTCTCCGCATCACAATTGCCCAATTTATCGTACCTTTGCCCACAATAAGAGCAAAGAATTTTCATTAGCTGTTTACAGATTCAGGAGTTAGTGATTAGTATCTTACTTATATATCATTAATAACCTATGCAAAACAGAAAAGAAAACAAACGGGATTCTAACCGAAAAGGTCGCGAATCCAAAAAATTTGACAAACCACGCTTTAGCAAAGGCTCAGGATCAGAAAACAGACGCAGCCGCGGCAAATCCGGCCAGAGACCACCCAGTGGCAGAGTGCGCAATCGCCGTAGAAAAGGCGAGATAGATTACAAGAGATTCATACACCAAGCAGTGCCACTCATAGAAGTGAAATATGAGGCAGAAAAATCCTATGATGAATTCCCGCTGCATGACGCTTTGAAAAAAAATCTACAGCGCATCAACTTCACACACCCTACAGAAATCCAGGAAAAATCCTTTGAAGCCATCAACCAATTGCGTGACGTTTTAGGAATCGCCAATACAGGTACAGGCAAGACAGGAGCATTTCTTATACCTCTCATCAACGCCCTTTTACAAGGTGATGACGCATTTTCAGTGCTCATTATGGTGCCCACGCGAGAGCTTGCAGTGCAGGTAGAGGAAGAATTCAAAATCCTCTCCCATGGTCTCAACCTTTACGCATCAAGCTTCATCGGAGGCAAAAGCGTAGAAAGAGACGTGCAAAAATTGCGCAGACCATTCCATTTCATCATTGGCACGCCCGGGAGACTTGTAGACCTCAGCAAGCGCAATGCACTAGATTTTGAAAACTATTCCGTGCTTATATTGGATGAGTATGACCGCATGCTAGACATGGGCTTCTCAGATGAGGTCAACTACATCACCGGCAAGATGGTCAATCGTGATCAGACCCTACTCTTCTCAGCCACCGTAGATGACACCCAGGAAAAGAAAATCAATGAGCTTCTCACAGACCCTGTGGTAGTGAAAGTGAGCTCTGGTACAGCCACCGCAGAGCACATAGATCAAGACGTAGTCTTCACTGATGCCGGCAGCAAATTTGACGTGCTTCTCGGACTTTTGCAGACAGACGAGTACCACAAAGTGCTCATCTTTGCAGAGACCAAGCGCAAAGTTTCCAGCCTCACCAAGCAGCTTTCACGCTCCAAGATCAAAGTAGATGAAATCCACGGAGACAAGTCTCAAAACTACCGCATGCACGCCCTCAACAACTTCAAAAAAGGCAAGATAGACGTGCTAGTAGCCACAGACGTGGCCGCGCGCGGGCTAGACATCAGTGATGTCACACACGTCATCAACTATGAAACCCCCAATGATTTTGAAACCTACATACACCGCATAGGCCGCACAGGTCGTGCCGGCAAAACAGGTACAGCACTCACATTCATAGAGAAAAGCCCTTCAAAAGACAAGTTGCAAAAACAGTAAAAGCTTGCAAAATTGAATACACCCAAAGTCATCTTTCATCAAAAGGTGACTTTTTTTATTTTTTTTATTTGGGCGGCCCGCTTGCCCGGCGCAGTGGTGCAAGCACCACTGCGCCGGCTCAAGCGTCGGCCTACGGCTGCAATTCCGCAGCGGGCAGCCGGCATCTCATACGCGCAGAGAGTTTTCTTTATTCTCTCAACCTCTCTGCGCGTTGAGCTGCATCGGCTGCCCGCATTGCTTCATTTCCGCCTACGTCCTGCCGCGGTGCTTCGCTCCAACGTATGTACTTTCACCTACCATCATTATTTCCAAACAACGCACATTCCAAGCTATATTTTCCTGCAAATTCTCAGATCCTCCTACAAAACATTTCAACACAGAAATCAACCAACACCACACACTGCCAATCGCTAAAAATCATTTCATCAGTCAACGCAAATAATTCACAAACTCCATCATATACAATGCATTAGCAACCTTTGCATTGTTCAAGTTTGTAGTACTCCAAGTACCTGAAAAATTCTTTTTATACACCAGCTCAGTAGAAAATTATTAGACTACGTTTTTTACTATTCAGTAAATTGCTATATTGCGCGTTTAAAAAATCTTAGGCAACTAAGATATAAGACACACTTGCCATGGCGCGTAAAAAATTTGAACTGGAGGTAGAAGTACATGCTTCTCCAGCGTTTTTATATAATTATATCTCCAATCCCAGCGGATTGTCTGAGTGGTTTGCAGATAATGTTAATTCTCGTGGAGAGAAATTCACATTCCTATGGAATGGTGTAGAAGAAGTAGCCTACCTCATCAAAACCAAATTTGATGAATATGTTCGCTTCCGTTGGGAAGATGATGGAAATACCAAATACTATTTTGAAATCAAAATTGTAGAAGATGAGCTCACCAATGACGTATCTCTTGTAGTCACAGACTTTGCAGAACCGGATGAGGTAGAAGAATCTCGTGATCTATGGCTGAGCCAACTAGAAGACCTCAAACACGTCATCGGATCGGTATAGATATGAAAATCAATCTGCAAGGCAACATTGTTAGTAGCCAATCTGTGCGAGTAAACCCCATCAACTCTTTGTGGCTCAACAATGGTATACTCACAGAGTCTCTACGTGTGTATAAGCAGAAAATCCTGTTTCTTGAAGATCACTACTTCAAGCTCATGTCCAAACTACGCATCTCGCGCACACCCATACCCATAGAGCTCACTCCGGATTATTTTTACCGCCAACTACAACAGACATTAGAGGCCAATGAATTAGAAAACGCAATTTTACACTTTCATGCAGGTTTGTTGCAAAACAAGTTAGAGTTCATCATCACGGTGCAAAATGATGTTGCACCTATCCAGTCTGACTATCATCTGGGCAACTACACAGACTTTTATATAGAAGAAAACCCACTTGAATTTTTAGGATTCGGGCAAGGCTATGCAAGGATGTTTCAAGTATTTGCAGATGAAAACCAGTGGGATGACCTGCTCATTTTCCGCAAAGTCAAGTCTGTGCTTCGCACCAAAAATGGATGTCTTTTTATATTGCACAAAGGAACACTGCGCAGCAGCATACCTCAAGAGCCTTGGCGCAGCGTGTGGCAAAGCAACTTTTTAGAATTTCTTTCCAGCGTCACCGAAACACCCATAGAGCCGGATTCCACCATATTTCCTTATGAGGTCAGCCAAGCAGAGGGCGTTTTTGTATGGCAAGATTTTATAGGTATGCAACCCGTCACACAATACAAAAACAAAG
This sequence comes from Weeksellaceae bacterium, assembly GCA_030535475.1. Lineage (GTDB taxonomy): Bacteria > Bacteroidota > Bacteroidia > Flavobacteriales > Weeksellaceae > JAUNRT01. The sequence goes on from JAUNRT010000121.1 coordinate 5,150, forward strand.
CTGTGCCTATGCATTCAGATTTTTCTGTATGGCAAAACGAGTGGAACAACTACCTTGATTTAGTGGCCGAAAAAGACCCATTACAGCATATTTGATCTTAGAAACTTCTATTAAGAGTTTTTCTGCTTTTCATCTGCTTTTGAGCATTCCATATTTACCATGAAAAATCGGAGTAATATCCTGAATTCTTTTAGCTAAATGGTTTGCCTGTAATATTTAAA
>JAUNRT010000002.1:0-51289 GCA_030535475.1 Weeksellaceae bacterium
ATTTTAAAGAAAAAAAACAAAAGTTTTTCAGTTATTTATGTGCAAAGGTCTCATTATATAATTTTGTGTTAACTAATCAAAACCAAAGGTCATGAATTATTATAACAAACAAAATTTTGCCAGTCAAATTAGGGCTTTCAATTTTCCCAATAGTAACATGAGGGTGGCTTGCATAGTGATTTTGCTGTTTTGTTGTACTTTATCCCTTGCGCAAGAATTTCCTACGTATTATAATAAGAGTACACAAGTTGGCATCATCAAAGGTTTGTTGGACCAAGGTAATGGTATTAGCGTATCTGCACATTTTGCTATACGCCCAAGCAAAGTTTTGCAGCCGGAAATTGCACTATCATATGAAAGCCAGAAGGGTAAAACATTTTTAACTTCCTACAATTATAGCGCTGCAGGTATTAGTTTAACGCCGGGTTTACGGATAAACATTAGACCACAAAGGAATTGGAATCCATCGATTCTCTTTATGTTAGGCATCTCTTATTCTCAACAAAAAAAGGATAGAATTGATGTCTCAGGGGAAGCTGGAATATCACCTGCTTTGAACTTGGGTGTAGCGAGTACTTTTCACCAAAGACATATGGGATCGATAGGAATCTTTGGTAATGATAACATTGGAGGTTTGTATCTGAAATACGGTTATTGGTTGTAGAATTGATTTCTGGAAAGTGGTAAGCCTATAAAGAATTATGTTGCAATCAATATTTCAGGTGTTAAATGTTTTGCAGAATCCTATCTATATTAAATATCGAAGGTGCCGATTAGCGAAGTTTTAAGTATAGTCGCTGGCTACAACGCGGCAGGGGTCGCAGCGGTATTGCGTGAATGATTTTTGCTCTACAAAAAGGCTGAAATGCGGGTTTATGCCGACCAAACGGCAGAAAACCGCAGAGCAGCTACTTTTTGTAGCAAAAATTGAGTGCAATTTAGCCAAGAACCCGGTCCCGTATTAACGGGAGCCGCTCAAATAAAAATAAATTTGTTATCTCTTCAAAAACTTCTGCGACTCTCGCTTGTTTTCTAACTCTATAACTATAACATATTCACCCGCTGTTAATGGACTGATGTCTAGGGTGGCGGCGCGTTGATTAAGATCTTGTTGTATTTGCAACTTCCCGCTCATATCATAGATGCTATAGGTGATGATGTTCTGCGTGTGTTGTATGTTTAATTGGTCTCTTGCAGGGTTAGGATATACCTGCAAATTAGTTGATGACTCTAACAGATCAGTGGTGTTGAGTGTTTGATTTTGTACCACTGCAACCATATGATGATTTGGGTTGAAATTGTATGTATGGGGCTGAAAATCAAGTATGAATGTTTCTTGCATAGATGGCCCGGTAATCTCAAATTCACGGATTTCTGTTTGTCCTTGAGGACCTAAGAATCCAATTTCAAATTTCATGGCATACCAAGGCACTGATGGGTGTGAGCCTTGCTGTTGCACCTCTAAGCTGTATTGATTGGGGCTCACTTGCTGCAAATGAAGATTTACATAAGGAAATCCTTCACCATAAACCCACTGCTGAAAGTATTGTTCCATGCTGCGGCCGGATTGTGCCTCAAAATGGGCTTGTAGCTGCTCTGTAGTAGCAAAGCCCCAAGCTATTGCGGGATCTGCAATGTAGTTGCGAATGGCTTGGAAAAAGTCTTCATCACCCAATTGTTGGCGGATCATATGCAGCACCATAGCTCCTTTGTTATAGGATAGTCTTGAGTTGAAGATTCTATTGTCTGTGAGTGGAGTGCCTTGTGGAATATACACAGAACCAGAATCTTGTGATGTGATATTCCAGATTCTGTTACCGCGCCATTGTGTAAATGTTTCTGGACCGCTAATCATATTGTGAATTAAGCCTTCAAAATAGGTGGCAAATCCTTCATTGAGCCAAATGTCGTTCCAGGTGGCGCAGGTGACTTTGTCACCAAACCATTGATGTGCCAGCTCATGGGCAGTGAGTCCTGTTGCAAAATGGATTTGACTACTCATAGTAGGGTGCTCCATGCCTCCGCCCCAAAACCACTGTGCATGACCATATTTTTCATGATAATAGGGGTAGGGTTCTATAAGGTCGGATATGTATTGTATCATATCCGGGACCATGTCTAATTGCTCTCTTTCATTATGTCCAAGAAATCCATTGTACACATAGTTGATGATTGGCATTTGCACGCCTGCAACGTTCACCTCATGATTGTATTCTACATAGTCGCCTAAGGCTACGCTTACTAAATATGCAGGAATTGGGTATTTATGTTGCCAATGCGTTTCTACCAAAACAGGTGATAGGTTGGTTACGCTCATGAGTGTACCACTTGAGCCGAGTTTGAGGTCGGATGCGTGGCGCACATGCATGTTGAGTGTGTCTGCTTTGTGGATTAGGTTGTCCTTGCCTACCCACCAGGTAGAGGCATCATATGGTTGGCTCAGTGAATAGATAGCAGGTCGGTTGTTGTGCGTGGTGCGCGTTAGCCCACCTTGGTTGTATTGCCCTTGATACTGCACTTCTACAAAGCCATAAGAATCAGTAGGCAATTCTTGTGGCAATTGGATGATTACTTGGTCGCCCGTATGAGAATAAGTAGTAGCTGAACCATTATATAAAACCTGGGAAATATTAAGAGTATTATCGCCGTCGAGTATGATGGTTGATGCGTTTTGCAATAGTTGGAAATAGGTTCTAGACCTGCCAGTGAAGCTATTACTGTTCTGAAAGAAATCAAAATGCAGGTCATAGCGTGTTACAATCAAATCCTCTGGTGCTTGCTGAGCATTAGGCTGCACAGTGAAGTCATAAGTGGCATGAGCATTTCTTTCTAATTCGGCTATGGGTGTTTGAGCTTGTAACCCAATGCATAGCAGAATGGTGAAGAAAGGAAGTATATAGAAACTTTTCATGAATTTTTGAGAATTTTTTGTAGGAAGTTAGAGATTTCTTTATGTTTTTGTAGAATCATGAAATGGTTTCCATTTTCTATGATTTCAGCGTTTTTTATAAATTTTGCGGGGAACACCAAGTCTTTGTTGCCATGGACATGATGTATGGGTGCAATGCTATGTTGTGGGGTTTGCCAATTGACAATCTTATCAATAGACCATTTGAGGTAGTAGGGATCTCTAAAAGTGAAAAACCGCTCATAGGAGGGCATTTTTCGGCTATACAGTCTTCTGGCAACAGCATAGGAAATGAGCTTGTCTGATGTGAAAAAAGACATCGGTAGCACACGGTGCGCTTTAGTTTTGGCGCTCAGCTTCATATAGGGTGCCAATTCTTCACGAGACTTTGCAGAGGAGAATAAAATGGTCTTTTCAGGTGTGATAAATTTTTGCATTTCTTGCACCATGATTCCGCCAAATGAGAGCCCAGCAAGAATAAAATCTTCTTCAGTGTTTACTTGATCTGCCATTCTCTCAGCATAGTGCTGCAATGTTTCATCCTCTTCCGGTTGCAACCATGGTAAGTAAATGATCTCGGTGCCCTCAGGCCACTTTAAGTTTTCAAAGGCAAGTTGGTTGACTCCTAAGCCGCTGACTTCATAAACTCTCATGCCTTTTGCAAAATTTGCCCGAGCACTGTGCCATCTTCTGCCAGCATGGCCAGCTCCACAGGTGTGATGGTGTTTACCAGATCCTCATCATACGGGTGGCTCACACGTACATAGTTGTCTGTGTATCCCTGCATCATGCCATCTCTATTTTCCGCTTCCCACAATACAGCCCTTGTGGTCCCAAGATTTTCTTGATAAAAAGCCAGGCGTTTCTTCTCAGACAATATGCGAAGCATTTTATTTCTTTGTTTACGCTCGTCCATAGGCACAACTCCACTCATTTCTGCAGCCTCAGTATTGTCTCTTTCTGAGTAAGTAAAAACATGAAAATAGCTCACCGGAAGTTCTTGCAAAAAGGTATAAGTCTTGAGGAATTCTTCTTCTGTCTCACCCGGAAAACCTACAATCACATCTACACCTATGCATGCATGAGTCATGAGCGACTTTATCTTTTCAACACGATCTCGATAAAGCGCGCTTTGGTAACGGCGCTTCATGAGACCTAAAATTTTATCGCTACCGCTCTGCAACGGAATATGGAAATGAGGCACAAATTTGGTGGCTTTGGCAGTAATTTCTATAATTTCATCTTTCAGCAAATTCGGTTCTATGCTAGAGATGCGCAACCTTTTCACGCTGGCTTCTGCGTCTAGCCGAGCCACAAGTTCTGGGAAAGTAGAATCATGTTTTTTGTTGCCAAACTCACCTTTGCCATAGTCGCCGGTGTTGACTCCGGTAAGCACTATCTCTGCAATACCTTGCGCGGCAATCTCTTCCGCTTTCAGCAAAATGTTTTCGATGGTATCAGAACGTGAAATACCACGCGCTAAAGGTATAGTACAGTAAGTACATTTGTAGTCGCAGCCGTCTTGCACTTTCAGAAATGCGCGTGTGCGATCACCAATAGAGTAGGCAGCGTCATAGGCATTCACTTCAGCAATCTCGCAGCTATGCACTACAGCTTTTTCTTGATTGATATGCTGCAAAAATTGAGGAATGTTGAACTTTTCATTTGCACCCAAAACCAAATCCACACCTTTAATTCCGGCAATTTCGTTCGGCTTGAGCTGTGCGTAGCATCCTACTACAACCACATGCCCATCCGGGTTGGCTTTTTTGGCACGTTTTACAATCTGTTTACACTCCTTGTCAGCATTTTGTGTCACCGAGCAAGTGTTGATGACATATATATCTGCCTTTTCCTCAAAATTGCGCGTAGCGTAGCCTGCTGCTTGCAAGGAACGAGCAATTGTAGAGGTTTCTGCAAAATTTAATTTGCAACCTAAAGTATGATATGCAGCCGATTTATTTAGCACCCTGCAAAGGTACGAAATTTTGGAATTTTGCTCTGTGCGAATAGGGCTTACACAAGCGGAATAGAGAAAACTAAAAGTTTTCTTAAAAAAATTTGTCTCTTACATCATTTTGTTTAATTTAGGCAAATAATAAGGTGATAAATTTATGGCAGTAGTTTTATGTATTTCCAGCTACTATAAGGGTTATGACTTCATGCAAGCCAGCAAAGCTTTGGGCAATGAAGTATATTTGGTGACATCTGAGAGTTTGCGCGATGCGCATTGGCCTTGGGAATCCCTGGATGATGTGTTTTATATGCATGAAGTGCAGCCATATAAGTGGAATATGATGCACCTCATTGAAGGCATTGCTCATTTCATGCGATCTAAAACTGTGGATATCGTAGTAGCTTTGGACGATTTTGATGTTGAAAAGGCTGCAGAAGTGAGAGAAGTTTTCCGCATACCAGGTATGGGGCAAACTACTCACAGATATTTTCGCGACAAATTGGCCATGCGTCAGATGGCAGAAGACAACAAAATTCAAGTACCGGCATTCACTGCAGTGTTCAATGATGAGGCGGTGCGCCAATTCACCAAAGAAGTCTCCGGACCATGGGTTTTAAAGCCACGTTCTGAAGCCTCTGCCACCGGAATCAAGAAAATCTATACAGAACAAGAGCTTTGGCAGCAATTGCAAAATCTGGGCACAGAACGCTATAAATATTTAATAGAGCAATTCAAGCCAGGATACGTTTATCATGTTGATTCGCTCATTCATAATGGCAAGGTAATCTTTGCCGTAGCCTCGCGCTACGTGTTGCCACCTATGACAGTAGTACAGGAAGGAGGCGTTTTCATGTCACAAACACTCAGCAATCGTGATAGAACCACTCGTGCTTTGCTGCGTATGAACAAGGATTTGATCAAGAAATTTGGACTGGTAAATGGCACTACACATTCAGAGTTTATCCAATGCAAGGAAACTGGAGAATTTTACTTCTTGGAAACAGCCTCTAGAGTAGGAGGCGCATTCCTGGCAGACATGGTTGAGGTAGCAAGCGGGATCAACCTGTGGAAAGAATGGGCAGCTATAGAAAATGCTGTTTTTCACAACACAGACTACCAATTACCCGAGCACGAAAACAATTTTGCCGGCCTTCTTGTGTCTTTGAGCAAAGTAGAAACCCCGGACCTCAGTTATGTCACAGATGATGAGTTTGCAAAGCAAGTATTCAAAGACTATCACGTAGGCATGATATTCCTAGCCGATAAAAAAGAGAAAATAGACAAGATGCTGGAAAAGCATTCTGTTGAAGTACGTGAGAAATTCCTAAGCATCATCCCGCCAAAGGAATATCCAACTTCTTAGAAGCCAACAACCGTTTTTAGATAAATTACTTTGCTGCTTTATTGCCGCTAGCATTAATAAACGCATGAAAACGGCGCGGCGAAGCCGCGCCGTTTCATGCTCAACAATAATCGCTCATTTCATAGAAATTCTGCTCATCTTCATGTATCATTTCACACAATGAGCAAGAAAACATCTAATTCACAACCAAATTACTACCAGTATTTTGCCAATTATCGCATTCAAGGCATAACAGTTCCATCAAAAAGTGGTTTGAAATCAATCCATAAAAAAAACACAGCCAACAAAGCTGCGTTTTTTCATTAAAAATCCGTTTAAAACCCTTTAAAATGGCTATGAATTCATTATATCTTCTATCTCTTCTGTAGTGATAGGAATATTGGCCATGATATTGCGTGGGTCGCCACTTTTCTGCACCACATAGTCATCCTCTATGCGTATGCCAAACCCTTCATCCGGAATGTATATGCCGGGCTCTACCGTGAACACCATATTGGGTTCAAAAGGCTTACGCAGCAGCCCATAATCATGCGTGTCCAGGCCAATGTGGTGTGATGTTCCGTGCATGAAATACTTCTTATACGCCGGCCAATCAGGGTTCTCATTTTCCACATCTTTTTTGTCCAGCAAACCAAGGTCTATCAAGGCAGAAGTCATGATTTTGCCCACTTCTTTATGGTAGTCATACCAATTGTTGCCCGGCACCAGCATAGCCGCAGCCTCATCCTTCACCTTCAGCACAGTGTCATACACCTCTTTTTGGCGTTTGGTAAACTTACCATCTACCGGTATCATGCGCGACATATCAGACGCATAGTTGCCATACTCAGCACCCACATCCAGTAAAATCAGTTCGCCGCTTTGGCACACATTGCTGTTTTGTATATAGTGCAGCACATTCGCATTGCTACCGGACGCTATAATAGGCGTATAAGCAAATCCGCGAGATCCATTGCTCAAAAACACATGTGCAAACTCCGCCTCAATCTCATACTCCATGATTCCCGGGCGCACCACCTCCAGCACACGTCTATAGCCCTTTTCTGTGATCTTGCAAGCGCGCTCCATTTGCTCAATCTCCTCAGCCTCTTTCACAGCGCGCAACTGCTGTAGTAGTGGGTTGCTTCTCCTTCTAGGATGCAGTGGAAAACGTTCCTGCATCAGTTTTATAAAGCGGTCTTCACGCGTCTGCGTTTCAGCCGCGTTGCGGTAGTGTTCATTGATGTTCAAGTATAGCAATTCCGCTTCTGTCATCAGCGCATATAGCGTGCGGTCAAGCTCACTTAGCCACTGCACATTGGCTATTCCGGTGAGTTCTGTAGCACGTTCTTTAGTCAACTTTTCGCCTTCCCATACCGCAATATGCTCATTGGTTTCGCGCACGAAAAGAATCTCACGCTTGCTCTCCTCATACGCATCCGGAAACAGCAGCAGCACAGACTCCTCTTGGTCCACACCCGTCAAGTAAAACAGGTCTCTATGTTGCTGAAAAGGCAATGTACTATCTGCACTCACAGGGTATATATCATTGGAATTAAACACAGCCAAAGCATTCGGCTCCATCAAATCTGTAAATTTTTTCCTATTTCTCACATATAAATCTGCCGGTAATTGCTTGTATCTACTCATAAAATTCATAAATTTATTGAGAGGTAAAGGTACAAAAAAGCCGCATCCTTCCCGCAAAGCATATTGCAATATCAATGCATAATGGGTTGTATATAACTTAAAATCAGTATTTTGCAACAGTAGAAATAATTATGAACTGCCTAGGTTGTTAATTTTTTTATTTTTTTTATTTGGGCGGCACCCTTTTCTGGGCTGCATCCGGTTGAAGTACGAGATTGTGAATATTAAGACCAAACCGCCATAATTGCCAATTATTCGGTCATTTATAAGCCCAGAAAAGGGTCGGTGTACGGCTATTACTCCGCGGTTTTTTGGCTGCAAAATAGTGGCGCAAAGGGTTTTCCGTATCCACTACAACCCCTTTGCGCTCACATTTTGCAAGAGCCAAAAACCCTTGCGGGGTAGCCGCCTCCCACCTGCCGCGAAGATCGCACCTTGGGTTATGGTGCAGAATTTCGCGAGATTTCATCCGGTAGCGTATTTCCATTTCTATAAACATGCGACACTTCGCGATCGAATAACAGAACGACATCAATTTTCTACAAACATGCGACCCCTTCGCAGTCAATGGGTATGCCGTACTTTTTAGCTCATTTTCAGAGGTTTTAAATTTGGTTTGAATGTTCATTTTTTTTGTGCTGCGATTGAGTTTTTGATTAGTTCTGGAATTTATAAGAAAAGGGTAAAACTCAATTTTGGTAAGGAGATACATATGAAGTATTAAGGGTTATGAAGCAAATCTGAATGGATTTTTTGAGTTCAGAATTTCTGAAAAACTATCTAGTAGCTGAGTTGATATGTGCATAAACTCTTGTGTTTACACCATGTATTTTTGGTGTAATTGGTTTGAAATTCAGTTTTTTATATATAATTCTATGCCAATTGCGGTATTTTATTGGCCTAGTGGGCTGGCCTAGCCCCGATGCGCCGGAAATCCTTGCAAAGTCTGCTGCCTATACAAACAGTGGGCTGGCCGGTACTGGAATCCCTTGTGGTGGACGTGCCGGAAAGCCCTCTGTTTGTGGCAGCAGACGAGCAAGATTGCAGGCAGCAGCGGGAAATAGCTCCTAAAAAAAATTAAAAAAAATGTTCAGTGCTCTTAGAAATCGGCCTCAAAACTCAGGCCTTCTACTCTGTGCATGGGCACGCCGCCGAAAATCTCACTGATGATGCGCCGGCACTTGTATTTGGTGAAATAGCCTTGCAATGAGCCATGACGCTGTGGTTGCTGCACCTTGATGATCCACACATATTTGTTGTACTTGGTGATGCGCATGACCTGGTATTTGAGGTCTATGAAGCCTATGTAGCTACCGTCACTCTCTGGCAAGCAGTCAAACAATTCTATGGCCTGCCACACGCTGCTTTCTAGCGGTGCATTTTGCGGAATGTGCAGTTTGCGCTTGTGATCTGATACATAGAGGAGCATATACAAATGTATAAATTTTTGGGATTTTGCAACGATATAATTCAGGGATTTAGTAACTTCGCAGCGCTGTATAACATAAAAATTTAAGCAATTATATGGATTTTGACATAATAGTGATTGGGTCTGGACCCGGTGGATATGTGACTGCGATACGTGCGTCTCAATTGGGTTTCAAAACAGCGGTGGTAGAACGTGAAGGGCTGGGTGGTATTTGCCTCAATTGGGGTTGTATCCCTACAAAGGCTTTGCTGAAGAGCGCTCAGGTTTTTAACTATTTGAAACATGCTGAGGACTATGGTCTCAATTCGCCGGAGAATCCATCTTTTGAGTTTGGAAATGTGGTGCAACGCAGCCGTGATGTGGCCGGAAAAATGAGCAAAGGTGTAGAGTTTTTGCTGAAGAAGAATAAAATTGAAGTGATACGCGGTGAGGCTCAAGTGAAAGCCGGCAAAAAGGTGCTGGTGAAAGGTGAGGACGGCGAGAAAACCTATAGTGCAGAGCACATAATCATAGCTACAGGTGCTAGATCTAGAGAATTGCCTAATCTGCCACAAGATGGCGAAAAGGTAATTGGCTACCGCCAAGCTTTGGCTTTGAAGGAATTGCCAAAGAAGATGATTGTAGTAGGTAGCGGTGCTATAGGTGTGGAGTTCGCCTATTTTTATGCTTCTATGGGTACTGAAGTGACTGTGGTAGAGTACATGCCCAACTTGGTGCCGGTGGAGGATGTAGATGTGTCTAAACAACTGGAAAAGTCTTTCAAGAAAGCGGGCATCAAGGTGATGACCAATGCTTCTGTGGAGTCAGTGGATACTGCAGGAGATGGTGTGAAAGCTACTGTGAAGACCAAAAATGGTGAGGAGGTGATAGAGGCAGATATAGTATTGTCTGCTGTAGGAATCACACCCAATACTGAAAATATAGGACTAGAAGAGGTGGGTATTGCCACTGACCGCGGGCGTATAGTGGTGAATGATTTTTACCAAACCAATATGCCGGGCTACTATGCGATAGGTGATGTGCTGGCTACGCAAGCCTTGGCACACGTGGCTTCTGCAGAGGGCATTACTTGTGTAGAGAAAATCAAAGGCATGCACGTGGAGAAAATAGACTATAACAATATCCCGGGCTGTACGTATTGTTTGCCGGAGATAGCCTCTGTGGGCTTCACTGAAGCTAGAGCCAAAGAAGAGGGCTACGATATTCTGGTGGGTAAATTTCCGTTTTCTGCCAGTGGTAAGGCTACTGCCAATGGCGACACCGATGGCTTTGTGAAGGTGATATTTGACGCGAAATATGGCGAATGGCTAGGCTGTCACATGATAGGCACCGGCGTTACTGAAATGATAGCTGAGGCTGTTGCTGCGCGTAAATTGGAAACTACCGGCCACGAGATATTGAAGACCATACATCCACACCCTACCTTGAGTGAGGCTGTGATGGAGGCCGTTGCAGCGGCTTATGGTGAGGTCATACATATTTAATCATTGAATGTGAATCATCCATTTGAGAAAAATAAAAAAACTCCGGTCTTTAAGACGGAGTTTTTTTGTTTCTATTGGATGTAAGATTTTACGGTTTGGGGTGCTCCAAAGCTTGTTGTATGCGCCTAAAGGCTTCCTGTAGCTGAACTACGGAAGATGCAAAAGAAATTCTCAAATTGTTGGGCGAACCAAAAGATTCACCTGACACGGTGGCTACATGCGCTTTTTCTAGCAGATACATAGCCAGATCATTGGCGTTGTTGATGGTGTAATCACCAAAAGTTTTTCCAAAGATTTCGCTCACATCCGGAAAAAGGTAGAATGCACCGGATGGCGACTCTGTTTTGAAACCTTTTACCTCTTTTGCCAATTGTAATACAATTTCTCTGCGTTGTGTGAAGGCCTCTTTCATGAATTTAACGCTTTCAGGATCGGCCTGAAGCGCAGTAATTGCTGCTCTTTGAGCAATGGCATTGGTGCCTGAGGTGATCTGTCCTTGAAGGGTTTCACAGGCTGTTGCCAACCACTGAGGCGCACCAATATAGCCTATACGCCAACCTGTCATGGCAAAGCCTTTGGCCAATCCGTTTACTGTTGCTACTTGGTCATATACCTTGTCTATAGATGCCAGACTTGCAAAATCATCATTGTACACTATGTGTTCATAGATCTCATCTGATATAGCAATGATGTGAGGATGTGCAGCAATTATATCTGCTAACTCTGTCAACTCTTGACTTGTGTATGTGCTTCCACTAGGATTGTTGGGAGAACTAAAAAGCAATACTCTCGTCTTGTCTGTGATGGCCTCTTGCAATTGCTGAGGTGTGATTTTGAAGTTTTGCTCTATGCCAGTAGGAATTTCTACCACAGTGCCGCCCGCAAGCCTCACAATGTCTGCATAGCTCACCCAATATGGAGCTGGAAGTATGACTTCATCGCCATCGCCTACAAGACATTGAATAAGGTTGTAAAGAGATTGTTTGGCGCCGGTGGACACTACTATTTGTTGCGGTGTGTAGTGCAAGCCATTGTCTCGCAAGAATTTTTGGCAGACTGCTTTTTTCAACTCGAGAAACCCACCTACAGGTGTGTAGTGATTGTAGTTGTCACGGATAGCTTGTATGGCAGCTTCTTTAATGAAGTCTGGCGTTTCAAAATCTGGTTCGCCCAATGTGAGACTTATGACATCTATACCTGCCTCTACCATTTCTCTGGCTTTCACGCTCATGGCAATGGTAGCAGAGGGTTTTAGGTTTTGTAATCTTGGAGAAAGTCGCATGTGAAAATTTGTGCAAATCTAACTCAAAAACCTTGTACAAAAAAGAAGAAATAGCACTCGCTTCTAAAGACTTTTTGTGTCTAGTAAAAAGTTTCTTTTCAGCGCAATTCTACCTCTGTTGCCCCTAGTTTGTACTTGGCGAAATCTGCATCATAGTGTTTCCAACCGCGTTCATCAAGCCATGCTTTTAAAGCCGCTTCAAGCTTGCCAGTGCCTTTACCATGGATGAGTATGATTTTATCATGACCCTCCGCCAGCGCTTCTTCACAAGCTCTTTCTGCTACGCGCAGTTGCATAGGTAGAATGCGGTTCTTGGGCATGTTTTTGTCATATGCGTCAAGATGACCGTAATGTAGGTCAACCACCGGTGTTTCTATTGGTTTTATAGGCCTTGTGCTGTCAATAGGAGTAGGAGAGATGCTGTTGGAAAAAAATTCATCCGGTATATGCAGCGACTCATGACGAATGAGTTGGTGCTTAAGATATTGCTCGTCAAATCCAGATTCGGTTGCTATCCATACATGATTGCCGGATGTGCGAATCACAACACCAACGGTATTATCGTCAATCACCTTTACTTGTTCTCCGATTTCAAAATTATTATCCCACATAATATGGCTGAAGAGTGTTTGTACAAACTTAATCTTTTTTTAAAATATCTACAGAACCTCTTTTTTGTAATTTTTAGTTATTTTGCAGGGATTTTTTATATGAAAAGAAAAATTCCTTTGGTGGTGATTTCTGATGTGCATTTGGGTACCTACGGTAGCCGAGCATCGGAATTGTTGCAATACTTGAATTCCATAGACCCGGAAACCTTGGTACTCAATGGAGACATCATAGACATGTGGCAGTTCAAGAAAAACTTTTTCCCGCAAAATCACATGAAGGTTTTGAAGAAAATTCTGGATCTTTCATCCAATGGCACAGAAGTTATCTATATCACAGGCAACCATGATGAGTATTTGCGGAGATTTACACCCTTTGACATGGGCAACTTTGCCTTGGTAGATAAAGTAGTACTCAATCTCAATGGCAAACAAGCTTGGATATTTCACGGAGATGTTTTTGACTCATCTATACAAAACGCCAAATGGCTCGCGAAGCTAGGCGGTGTGGGATATGATATTCTCATTCGTATAAATAATGTGATAAACTGGATACTGGTGAAAATGGGTCGAGAAAAATTTTCCTTGGCCAAAAAAATCAAAAATTCAGTGAAAAAAGCGGTGAAGTATATCAACGATTTTGAGCAAACCGCATCAGAACTTGCCATAGACAATAATTATGACTACGTGATCTGCGGACACATACACATGCCACAAATGCGTGAAGTGGTCAATGAAAATGGTAGCACCCTATACCTGAACTCCGGCGACTGGATAGAGAACCTTTCTGCCTTGGAATATGATGAAGGCCAGTGGAAAATCATCCTATACTCAGAGCTGCGCGATACCTTTGTAGAAGTGCCGGAAGAAGAAATAGCATCACTCAACAGTTTGGAGATAGGGGAAGTGTTTAAACAAATGAATCTCAAAAATCCAAGCTGATTTTCATACCTTTGCACCGTGATTTTGCGGTGGCACACAATGTCTTTTTTTCTGTTTTTTCTGCTTATACTCGGCTCAAAATTCAGCAATGCGCAGGTACAACTTTATGCCTGTGATGAGAATGGTAATGGCACTGCCAGTTTCAACCTTCAACAAGCAGAAGCGCAAATTCTGCAATCATTGCCAGACCTCAATGTGCAAGAAGAGGTATGGATTACCAAACGCAAAACAGGTATTGCCAAAGTAGTGCAACCCTCTACCGCACCACAGCTCATAGATGTGTGCCCTGCCAATGCCACGCTCAGCGATTTCTATGAATTGGCCATAAATTCAGCGCAAGAAATCTACGTTTCATTTCGCTGGGATCTCTATAGAGTAAATACCGAAAACTGCCAATACATACATATTACCAATCAGTTGCCAACCAACGTCATAGCCATGTCTTTTGACAACCAAGACAATCTCTATGCAGGTGGGCTCAATACCTCGATTGTCTATAGAGCAGAGGCAGGAGATTTCAACAACTGGAGTGTGTGGCATGACTTCGGCAACGGAGTAGCCAGCGGAGACTATGTAATGATCGGCGAGTATATGTACATAGCCTGGCGCACAGGTGGCCAAGACGTTTTATATAAAGTCACCGTAGATGAAGATAATCAGTACGTGAGTCATGAAGTTTTGGGTAGCATTTACCCAGATACTTATGGAATGGCTGGTGAGAATGGACAGCTATATGGCGTCACTCGAGATCAACTATACCGTATCAATCTCTCGCCTTTTTCTACCCAACTAGTTTATGATAATCCTTCAGGATCTTGGGAAGACAATTGGTTGGGTGCTGCCGGCTTGCATGAAGCAGTATTTTATGATATATCTTTTCATCATAGCCAGCAAGAAGCACAATCCGGGCAAAACCCAATCACCGATTACCAATTCACAAACACTACACCTGGTTTACAAATGTTATATGCACAAATTGCAGATCAAAACGGAGTCACAATAGGCGTTACAGAGATACATCTCAATGTGATTCAGCAACCCGCAACCTCCAATTACACACAATTGGTCTGTGAAAACTCAGCTACTTTTCAGCCACAAGACTTCAATCAGCATATCGCAGCAGATGCATATACATTTACTTATCATAGCACATTGCAGAACGCGGAAGACAACCAAAGTCCGCTGAGCACATTGAGTTTTACTGGTACAAGTATCACGTATTTTGTGCGGGTGTCAGTAGCAGAAAACTGTTACAGCATAGCACAATTGGATCTGCAGCCAGCAGAAACACCAGAGTTAGACATACCATTGCAACATCAGATATGCCCCGGTGAGGCCTATACCATCCATGCGCCAGGCGGCTTTCAACAATACCTGTGGAGCGGATTGCATGCCGATGATATAGCCGCCAACAACCTTACATCATCCGCTATCACCATCACCCAGCCTGCTCAGATTACACTCAGCGTAACCAACGCATTTGGCTGCTCCACTACACAAAACATCAGCGTCATAGCCCTGCCACAACCTCAAATTGTGAATATCATAGACCAAGGAAATAGCATACAAATTGTGGCCGAAAACGCCCAAAATGCAGAATACAGCATAGACGGTACCAATTGGCAACAGAGTCCAGTGTTTACTTATGATCCTGGCACAGAAATCACCGTTCACGTACGCACTCAGCCTGCCTGCTACATTATCACTCGCGACTTCATTTCCTTCATTAGCTACAACGTCATCACACCCAATGGTGATGGCAAAAATGATGTCTGGCAGCCACTCGGGTTGGAAAATTATCCAGATGCAGAGGTGCAAATTTTCAACCGTTATGGCAAATTGCTTTTCTCACAACAACCTAGAAACGGCATCATAGAGTGGCGCGGAAAATATTTAGGCAGACCACTACCCAGCGGCACCTATTGGTACATAATCCGCCTCACGCCACAACGCGTAGAATCCGGACACATCACACTTATCAATAAATAAATTGGTAAAATTGTTTCAGATTCCTTATCTTTCACGGTAATATTTCCCAAAAACATTATCTATTATGAAAAGATTACTACTCAGCATGCTGTTAATAGGCAGCCTTGCAATCGGTCAAGAATTCCAAGAAGCAGCGGTGAGCCCGCGTCAGACGCTCAAGCAAAATTTTTCTGTGACCAATGTCACCGTTGATTACAGTCGTCCGTCAGTCAATGAGCGCAAAATATTTGGTGATCTTGTACCCTTTGGCAACATCTGGAGACTCGGCGCCAATGCTGCAACCACCATTGAATTTGGCCTGGATATCATCTTCAATGATCAAACCGTCACAGCCGGCAAGTACACACTGTTTGCCACACCACATGCAGATTATTGGACCCTGCACTTCAGCCGTATGACCAATGCTCGCGGCACCAGTAATTACGACCCCAACTTAGACATTTTCACCGTCACTCTCAAGCTTTCCCAAATAGACGAGCCCGTGGAAAGCTTCCAAATCAGATTTGATAATTTTGAAGAAAACCAAATGGAAATGTATTTTGAGTGGGCCAACACCAGAGCGCACACCACACTACGCTTAGCCAACGATGCAGATGTGCAAAAAATCTCAGAAGAGATGAAGCACAAAAGAGAAAAAGAACAAAAAGAGCAGCAAAATTTGCAAGACAATAGACCAAGAGTCAAGCCTACCAATACCACACCACAACCCATGCGTTAAGTTGCTAAGAATAGTTCATGCGGCATGCTAATGATACGGCGGTGCGAGGAATTTTTTTTATT
Source organism: Weeksellaceae bacterium (assembly GCA_030535475.1). Taxonomy (GTDB): domain Bacteria; phylum Bacteroidota; class Bacteroidia; order Flavobacteriales; family Weeksellaceae; genus JAUNRT01. The sequence continues at coordinate 16,372 of JAUNRT010000002.1, forward strand.
TTTTTTTGGAGCTATTTCCCGCTACTGCCTGCAATCTTGCTCGTCTGCTGCTACAAACAGAGGGCTTTCCGGCACTTCCACAACAAGGGATTCCAGTACCGGCTAGCCCACTGTTTGTTTAGGCAGCAGACTTTGCAAGGATTTCCGGCGCATCGGGGCTAGTGATGTTGCGTGACAAAGTCAAATTTTAGGTGTGTCTTCCTAAGATAGTTAGCGAGCGCAATCGAATAAAAACAGGTTACAAAACTTAGAATTTTTTTCTTTCCAATACTCAGGTTGGAAGAAAAATACAGCCTCTAACAGCTTTGAAAAGAATCAATACCAATCAATTTCATGTAAATCGGCACATTGTTGAGATGCAATTCATGACAACAAAGTTGATTTATTCAGCTTAATTATTGTACCCAAACTTTCATTTTGAAGTTGTTAGCACTTAGTGTACTATTTCAAGTCAGCACTTGCTAAAAATCAAATTTTCAAGCCAAGTTCAAAACAAAAATTATAGTGATCTTTCCAAACTACTTACGCTCGAATTGCAGAAGTTTTAGGTTGTTTCTGTAAAAAACAAGCGTATTCCCGCGTAGCTCATAGCGATTAGTTTGCTTGAGCATGTCAAAGAAACGGGTTTCTAAAGCAAGATTTGGGCAAGCCATTTTCGTGGCCATGATTTCACCAAAAATCAGACTTCCTTCACCACCAATAGTTACAGGGCTAGAAAATCGGTTGCAACCACCCAAGCCTGTGGCAATTCTATCTCCGTCTAGGTCAAATGACACAAAGGGCAATTCACCTTCAATAGTCATATTGCTCTGTGTAGGGTTTAGCGTCCATTCCGCATCGGTGATTCGTTGTTCCGCTGATGTGCGAGATCCTGCCATAGGACCGCATGCGGTGAACAATATAAGAGCCAAAATGGCTAAAACTATACTCGCATTTTTCATAATTATCCTTTTCTGAGTTCTGCTCCGGACTTTTCCATTTGCCGGATTACTTTTTGCATGATAGCATCAATTTCTTGATCATTCATGGTTTTATTCTCATTTATCAATTCAAATGCCAAAGCGTAGGACTTTTTATTGGCAGGCAGTTTGTCACCTTGATATTCGTCAAATAGAGAAATGTTCTTTATCTCTTTGATTCCCAGTCTATTCACTTGATCAACAAGGCTTTGGTAAGTAACGTCGTTGTTTATTAGCAAGGCTAAATCTCTTCGTACTGATGGAAACTGTGGAATATTCTGATATTTCACTCCTGGCTTACCCAAATATAGTTTCTGAAGCATTGCCATGTCACAATCTGCAAAGAATACAGGCTGCGAAACATCGAATTTTTTGCTGAGGCTTGGTGAGATAATTCCTACGCTGAGCAACAATTGATTGTCTACGTGATATTCCAGATGCTGATCATAAGGGTTTTGACCTTGTAGTTGGTTTATACTCGGAGAAATGTTCAGGCGTTTAAGTAAGTTATCAATAATACCTTTTAGATGATAAAAATTGCTAGCCTGCTTACCATATTTCCAGTGTTCTGCATGTTGCAATCCGCTAAGAATTATGGCCAGACGCTTGTTCTCTTGATATCCGTTGGAAGTCTGTTTGTAGGTGTAGCCAAGTTCAAAAAGAGCCGTTGTTTCTTGCCTGCGATTGATGTTGTATATTACATTTTCCAGTAAGCCTGGCAACATATGTCTACGCATCACTGCCAATTCAGCACTCAAAGCATTGAGAATATGCACACTTGAATCAGTATCTAGGTTTAGCCACTCGTTGTATTTCTCGTGATACAAAGATAAATTCATAGCTTCATGAAAGCCGTGAGAAACTAAATGACTGCTGATGAGGTCAAGTAAATTTTCTTCTTGAAAACCTTCTCCGGCGACTAGAGCCATGTTTATTTTGCCCGGAGTTTTGAACTCGTTATAACCATAGATTCGCATTATATCTTCAATGAGATCTATTTCTCGGGTGACATCTACTCTATAGGCTGGGATTTGCAATTGATAAGCCTCATCATTACTTTCTATTATCTTTATATCCAGCAATTGAAAGATAGATTCTAAATCCTCTTTTGAGATAGCCTCACCAATAATTTCTGCTGCTCTCTGTGGTCTGAAATTAATCAGTGCACCTTTTGGCAAATTGTTGCATACATCAATGAGTGGAGTTGCAATGCTTGCATTAGCATATTTTTGCAGCAACTCAGCGGCCATAAAAATACCTTTAGGCGGTAACTGTGGATCTGTGCCACGTTCAAATCTGAAAGAAGAATCACTGTGTATGGCATGTGCTTTTGCAGTTTTTCTAAGACCTACAGGTTCAAAATGAGCACTTTCCAGAAAAACACGTTGAGTTGATTGTGTAACGGCACTTTCAGCGCCACCCATAACCCCAGCTATGGCAAGCGGCTTTTCAGCATCACAAATCATGAGCTCAGTACCCTTTAGTTCACGGGTAACGCCATCTAGGGTATCAAATTTTTCTGTTTTTCCAGTTTTCTGAACTATGATTTTATCTTGACTGATGTGGGCGGCGTCAAAGGCATGCATCGGTTGCCCAATGGAGTGCATCACATAATTTGTGACATCTACTACATTGTTTTTGGGTGTAATCCCTATAGATTGAAGTTTTGTTTGCATCCACTCAGGCGAAGCTTGCACCTCCACGTTTTCCAAAAGTAAACCACAATATCTATTGCATTGCTCATCGGGTAGTGAAATTTCAAAGTTTTGTGGATTTTTCAGATCAAGATTGGTTTCAGTTTCTTGATACACCCACTCCGCCTTTTGTCCTCGAAACTTCATGGCTGCATATAGGTCACGCGCTACGCCAAGATGGCTCATAGCATCTGCTCTATTTGGAGTGAGCCCGATTTCAAAGATATAATCCGTACCAAGCGTTACGTTATCTGATAGTTTGGATCCAATTGTGTAATCACTTGGCAATTCCCAAATACCCGAAGTGTCTGCCCCTAATCCTAGTTCCTTTTCAGAACAAAGCATACCTTCAGATGCTTCACCACGAATTTTTGCTTTCTTGATTTCGAAACTATTAGTTTTATCTACCTTTATGGTAGTTCCAATTGTAGCAACAGCTACTTTCAGTCCTTGCCGTACATTTGGTGCACCACAAACTATATTTAGTGCATCATCAGAGCCAATGTTTACCACTGTGCATCGAAGCTTATCTGCATTAGGATGTTGAGAACATTCGAGAACTTCACCTACCATTACACCTTCCAGATCTTCTGCAGAAACACCGGTTTTTTCAACAGTTTCTACTTCTAATCCAATGTCTGTGAGTATTTCGGCAATTTGCTCTGGGGTGAGATCAGTTTTTATAAAATCTTTTAGCCAGTTATAGGATATTTTCATAATTGTTTTGGGCAAAAATGAGGGTTTTCTTCCCTTTAATTAATTTGAAGGAAAAGATATGAAAGTGAAATAGTGTAAAAACTTAAACAGAAAGCATCAATGGCATTACTAGCATCAAGATGTCTTCACCTTCTGCCAAGCCATCGATTGGTTTTACGATGCCTGCTCTAGCCGGATCAGAAAGCGCTACAGTTACCTCTTCACTATCAAGATTTGAAAGCACTTCTGAAAGGAATCGAGCATTAAATCCAATGTTCATGTCTTCGCCGGAATAGTCACATGGTACTCTTTCTTTAGCTTTATTGTTGAAATCTTGGTCTTCTGCAGAAATTATCAATTGGCTGCTGCTAATATTCAATCTAACTAGAGAAGAAGACTTGTTTGCGAAAATTGCTACTCTGCGAAGAGCACTTAAGAACATGCTTCTGTTAATCGTAAGCAAATATGGGTTCTTAGTAGGAATCACAGCAGAATAGTTTGGATATTTTCCATCTATATGTCGAGTGATCAAAGTTGTTTTCTCACCTTTGAAAATTGCATGCTTATGGTCCACTTCCATTGAAATCTCCTCATTGCTGTCAAAAATATTTTTGATTAGCTGCAACGGCTTACGCGTGAGAATAAATTTGATGTCTTGTGGTACTTGCAAATCTTCACGGCTATACACAACCAGTTTGTGTGCGTCTGTTGCCACGAAATTTAGCTTTTCTTGTGTCCACTCAAAGTACACACCGCTCATCACCGGTCGATGGTCATCTGTACCGGTTGCAAATACAGTTTTAGAAAGTCCCTCTTTCAATATATCTGCGTTGATACTTGCGTGGATTGGGTCTTCAATAATTGGCAAAGCCGGATAATCCTCTGCAGATAAGTATCCCAAAGAGAAATTTCCCTCATCTGAAATGATTTCTACCAGATTGTTCTCTTCAACTTTGAAGGTAAGTGGCTGATCAGGAAATGTTTTGATGATGTCTTGTAAAATGCGGGATGGGATACAGATTTCATCTACACTATCTGACTCCACTTCAAGTGATGAAGTGACTATGGTTTCAAGATCTGTACCTGTGATTTTCAGCTTATTGTTGTCCAGTTCAAAAAGATAATTTTCCAGCATCTGATTATGCGTGCTGTTGGGATTTATAATCCCTCCAATCATACTTAGACATTTGTTTAGCTGAGAGCTCGCCACTATAAATTTCATATGACTTATGTAATTTTTGATAGAAAAAACAAATGTAAAGTTTTTCGCTTGAATGAAGAAAAAAATTCAAATTCTTAATAAGATTTACTGTAAGATAGCGTCTTGAATTTCCTAACTAGTAAGATACTGTGATGTCACGCTTTTTTAATTTGGCTTATAGATTTTAGTATTTAATTATCAATACATTAACAAAGCAATTCATAATGAAAATTTGTTTAAAACTATGCTTTTGGGCTGAGTGTATTATGGACAAAAAGTGATAAGATTATTGTATCTTTGTTGTTTGTAATATTTCAAACAAGTTCTGAAAAATGAGTGAAGAGCAAAACATCTCAGAAGAGATCAAAATACAAGACAATTACACAGCCAGCAATATTCAATCACTTGAAGGTATGGAGCACGTACGCTTACGTCCTTCAATGTATATTGGAGATGTAGGTACTCGTGGATTGCACCATCTGGTGTATGAAGTCGTAGACAACTCTATAGATGAGGCTATGGCTGGCTATAGTACCCGCATAGATGTAACCATTCACCCGGACAACTCCATCACAGTAAAAGATGACGGTAGAGGTATTCCTGTCGATTTACATGCAAAAGAAAAGAAGTCAGCGCTTGAGGTTGTAATGACAAAAATTGGCGCGGGTGGCAAATTTGATAAAGGTGCTTATAAGGTATCTGGTGGTTTGCATGGTGTAGGTGTTAGTTGCGTTAACGCCCTTTCTGATCAACTTATCGCAACAGTACAGCGTGATGGTTTTGTTTATCAACAAGAGTATAGTAGAGGAAAAGCTTTAGCAGATGTAGAAAAAATTGGTGAATCGGAAGAGACGGGTACTACCGTGCATTTTTTGCCAGACAGTAGTATTTTTACAGTTACAGAGTATAGCTATAATACACTATCGGCTCGCTTGCGCGAATTAGCATTCCTGAATCGTGGTATACGAATCAGACTCACTGATGAACGCCAAGTTGAAGAAAATGGCGAATTTCTATCAGAAGAATTTTACTCTGAAGGTGGTCTTAAAGAATTTGTTGAATTCATAGATCAAAACAGAGAGCCTCTCATGCAGGATGTAATTTTCATGGAAGGAAAACGTGATGACACTCCTGTTGAGGTGGCAATGCGTTACAACACTTCATTCTCTGAAAACCTACACTCTTACGTCAACAATATCAATACTCATGAAGGCGGAACGCACCTTACAGGCTTTCGTCGTGCACTCACTCGAACACTTAAAAAGTACGCAGATGAGAACATGAGCACCAAAGACAAAGATAAAGTGGAAATCACCGGGGATGACTTCCGAGAAGGACTCACAGCTGTGATCTCGGTGAAAGTGATGGAACCACAATTTGAAGGTCAAACCAAAACCAAATTAGGAAATTCGGAGGTTGCAGGAGCAGTGGATAAAATTGTTGGCGAAATGCTGAACAATTTCCTAGAAGAAAACCCTAACGAAGCCAAAGTAATTGTTGACAAAGTTGTACTCGCAGCAAAAGCACGCCAAGCAGCCAAAAAAGCTCGTGAAATGGTACAGCGCAAAAACCCAATGGGTGGGAGCGGATTGCCCGGAAAACTAGCCGATTGTTCCTCAAAAGATCCATCAATTTCAGAAATTTTCCTTGTTGAGGGTGACTCTGCAGGTGGTACTGCCAAGCAAGGTCGTGATCGTCACTTCCAAGCAATACTCCCTCTTCGTGGTAAAATTCTTAATGTAGAGAAAGCCATGACCCATAAAGTTTTTGAAAACGAAGAAATCAAGAATATTTATACGGCTTTGGGTGTTACCATCGGTACGGAAGAAGATAGCAAGGCATTGAATATTTCAAAACTGCGCTATAATAAAATTGTAATTATGACCGATGCCGATATTGACGGCTCTCACATCTCAACCCTCATTCTTACTTTCTTCTTCAGATATATGAAGGAGTTGATAGAGAATGGACACATCTACATTGCAACTCCACCATTGTATTTGGTGAAAAAAGGCAGCAAGCAGATTTATGCCTGGGGTGAAAAAGAACGTGAAAGGATACAATTGGAATTACAGCCGGATGGTACAGGAAAAGGTCTCGTGATTCAAAGGTATAAAGGTTTGGGTGAAATGAACGCTGAACAACTTTGGGACACAACTATGAACCCTCAAAATCGCACATTACGCCAAGTAACCATAGAAAGTGCGTCTGAGGCAGATCGTATATTTTCTATGTTGATGGGTGATGATGTACCACCAAGAAGAGAGTTTATTGAGAAAAATGCTATATACGCTAAGATAGACGTGTAATCATAATTTTAGAAAATCATTGAGCGGCTCATTTTGGGCCGCTTTTTTTAGTTCTGCGCACAACATTTCTTTAAGATTTTCAAATAACGAAATGCATAACTATACATTCTAAGACAGTAAACACTTAGCCTACTAAATACTCAAAACTTTTGTATTTTTACAAAATTAGCCATCTTCAAAAATGACGCAGGAAAAAGCCCTGGATATATTAAAAGCAGGATATAACGTTTTTCTTACAGGTTCAGCAGGTACTGGGAAGACCTATGTTTTGAATGAATACATAGAGTATCTGAGAGATCGTGACGTTGGTGTTGCAGTAACCGCCAGCACCGGCATTGCTGCAACTCACATCAATGGCATGACAATTCATGCCTGGAGCGGCATAGGTGTCCGCGATTACCTGTCAGCACAATTTCTTCACACTTTGAAATCCAGAAAGTATATGAAGAAAAAATTTGAGAAGGCTCAAGTGCTGATCATAGATGAAATTTCGATGTTGCACAAACGGCAACTCGACATGGTAAATGAAGTCTGCCAAGCATTTAAAGAAAGTGATTTGCCATTTGGAGGAATGCAGGTAATTTTTTCCGGAGACTTTTTCCAGTTGCCGCCTGTAAGCCGTGAAGAAGTAAGCTCTAGCGAGAAATTTTCATTTATGAGCCGTAGTTGGGTGCAAGCTGCACCAATCATTTGCTATCTCACTGAACAATATCGTCAAACCAAAAATTCCCTCAATGAGCTACTCAATCAAATGCGTTCCGGTGAGGTGGGAGAGGATCTCATACAATTGGTGCATGAGAAAGTAGCCGAAAGTCGATATGCGGATGAAATGAGATTTCCACAGCTCTATACACATAACGCAGATGTGGATAGGCTCAACAATCACAAAATCGCTGAACTTGAATCAAGGTCTGAAGTCTATGTAGGCAAAAAGAAAGGGAATGCCACACTCTCTGACATGCTGATGAACAATGTTTTGACAACGGAAAAATTGGAGTTGAAAATTGGTGCAAAAGTCATGTTTATTCGAAACAATTATGATTTGGGTTACTTTAATGGGACTTTGGGTGAAATTACTGATTATTCAGTAGAAAATTGGCCAATAGTAGAGACCAAAGATGGAAATCTGATTGAAGTGAAGCCAGAAGTATGGCAAATGGTCGAAGAAAATGGATCTGTGATTGCTTCTTACACCCAAGTGCCTTTGCGGTTGGCTTGGGCTATTACTATCCACAAAAGTCAGGGTATGACGCTCAACCAAGCTACCATAGATCTACGTAAAACATTTGAGCGCGGTCAAGGGTATGTTGCGCTTTCTCGTCTCCGAGATTTCGATGGACTGCATTTATTGGGCATCAACCCAATGGCTATGATGTTAGATGAACTTGCGCACAAAGCGGATGCTCGATTTGCTGAGCTCTCTATGCAAGCGGATGAGAAATTATCAACAGAGGATCTGCAAAAACTTCACCCTCTATTTATTACACGCAGTGGTGGGAAAATTATCAAATCCAAAGCCGAACTTGAAGAAATAAGACGTGCAAAACATGCAGCAAAGCAGAAGCCCAAAAAAGTCTCAACTTTTGAAACCACTCGTTTATTGCTTGAAGAAGGACTGAGCGCTTCCCAAATTGCAGAAAAGCGAAATCTGAATATCAATACGATCTACGGTCATTTTCAAAGATTTAAAGACACACATGCGCAGTTAATTCTGAATAAAATAATTGTAGACTCTCAAGTGGAAGACAAAGTGCGTATGGCCTTGGAAAATGAACCTCAAGAAGATAGAGAAGTAAAAGCCCTCAAACCAATTTTTGAATTTCTGCAGGAGCAGGTTTCCTATGATGATATTAGAAAAGTGTTGTTGAGAATAGAGTGTGAGGAAATATTGCGCAGTGATTTGTGAGGAAGTCAAGTTCGTAAATCTAAGAGTTTTAGGTCCTTTTTCCTGCTAAAACGCTTGAATTATAGGGCTTTAAGCAATTATTAACACTTCATTAAATAATATTATGGCTTAAATTTTGTTTTTTTGTAAGGCAAAAAACTTCAAAGAATACTCCTACAATGAAATTTAGCAGACAAATTTTCTTCTTTTCTCTTATACTTCATATTTTCTCGGCGCAGTACATTCTTGCGGAATCTCCGGCGTTTTTTAGTTTGGATGTTCCGAAATTCTCTACACATAGTGACGAGATGGATTATCACAACTTCGAAGAAGATGAGCGCTATGAACAGGTGAGAAAATTTGTGCAGAGTAATAATATAGGCGCGCTTAAACCTTCGTTCAACGGTTCTGTAGTTGTGGCACATCATGGTAAGCTCATTTTTGCAGAATCGTATGGTGTTGCAGATAGAGCCATGAACAAAGAAAATAGCCTGTACACGCCTACTCAAATTGCATCCATCACTAAAACCTTTACAGGAATGGCTATTCTTTGGCTTCAAGAAAAAGGCTTTTTGGATGTTACGGATCCTGTGCAAAAACATCTTTGGGAGTTTCCTTATAATAATATTACTATTGAGCAATTGCTCTCTCATTCCAGTGGATTAGCAGATTATTTGAAATTTGCTCCAAAGCATTTCACACTCGGCAATCCTATGTACAACCAAGATGTTTTGACCCAAATTGCACAACATAAATACAGACTCACTTTCACGCCGGGTAGCAGATTTCAATATTCTAATACCAACTACGCAATGCTTGGTCTAATCATAGAAAAGATTTCTGGAATGTCTTACAAAGAATTTATGCAGAAGTATGTTTTTGAGCCAGTAGGTATGCAGAGTACTTTTGTATATGACCCATTGGATGAGCATAAGTACATTTTCCATGCGAAAAGCTATTACGCCAATTTCAGTCATTTTCCTAACACTTTCCAGGATGGCGTATATGCAGATAAAGGTATTTTTACAACTCCAAGTGATTTGCTCAAGTGGGATAGAGTACTCAACACAGAAGAATTTATAAGTAAATCATCTGTTGACAATGCTTTTACACCAAGATATTCTTGGAATGTTAGCAAGAATTATGGACTCGGCTGGCGCATCAAGTGCTATCCCAATCAGCAAAAGTATGTGTACCATACAGGTTGGTGGCATGGTTACCAAGGCATTTTGGCGCGATTCATTAATGATGATTTTACTATAATCATCCTTTCAAATAGATTCATCAACGGAATTTCTGACAATGCTGAATTATTGTATTCTGGTGCAGCGGACATCCTAGAAATGACAAAGCTCGCATCTAAATAAAATTCAATTTACCTATTCAAAAATTTGACAAGGCAATTTTGTCCACATTTAATAGGTGTAACATTGTTAGTCAAGAGTTGGATAGTGCTAATTTATTCCTTTGTTTCTCTTGACTCAATATGTAAGATTGAGGATTAATATTCAATTTTTTGGTTAAAAAAATGGCGAGCTATTCTCTCATAAAGCGTTCAAAGCTCAGATTTGACTTGCTCAAGGACGATACTTTTTTAGGCAGCTTACAATATAGAGGAAGTTTTTCTCAAAAGGCCGAAATCATTCTAGCCAACCAAGAGGTTTACAATATAGTTGTAACTGGCTTCTGGAGCGTAACATTTCAATTGAGAAAAGGCAATCAAATCTTTGCCCAGTACAGAATGGCTTGGAATGGAATGTTGATAGAAAACATTTTTCAACATCCTAATTCCCGGCTTTTGCTCAAATCTCATGGCTTTTATAGTAGAAAATATGAATTGCTAAATGAGAATAAAGACAAATTACTACACTTAGAAGGTGAAAAAAGCCTGTGGCAGATGCATGGAAATTGTAGTATCCATTCCTTACCTCAGTTTCTCAATTTCTCCGAGAACACGGCCTTGTTGCTCACCATCATCCATGCCATGCACTACCACAAGCTAATGTTGGTTTCTGCTGCAACTTAATGCTGAAATAGATAAAGAATTTGGTGTATATAAGCGTTAGACTCCCAAAAAGTTATTTTTCAATAACTGCTAATACGCTTTCATTTTTGCCAAGCTATTCATTCAATTGCTCCACAAAGGCTCAAATTTTATCTACAAACATGTTCAACCTCAACATGATTTCTTTATCCGTTGAAAAATTACAGAAAAGCAGATTTCACTGACTATGAATTATTTGAAAAGCTCTATGATAATCCTGTGATGGTCAATGTCAATTGCCGAAAAAAATCAACGTCATCAGTTTTATTTTTTTCGCATATTTTTTATCTCTGACAATGTCGGATGGGCAAAATGCAAAATTTACTAGAAACGTAGGTTCGAGAAACGCGGCAGGTGGGAGATGTAAACCCATAATATTATAAAAAACCTTTAAAAAGATAATTAGCCTAGCTAAAGGTCGCACTACAAAAGATTTCTTTAAAAAGGCAATCATTGCAGGAAAATGGCCTTAGCTGTTGGCCTCGGCAGACGGCAGAGGAAATGCCACACTAAAATAAATAAAGTCCATTAAAAAGGTATTCAGCGTAGCAAAAGATCGCACTGCGAAAGATTCCTTTAAAAAGGCATTCAGTGCATGAAAATGGCCTTAGCTGTTGGCCGCGGCAGGTGGTAGGCGGCTACCCCGCAAGGTTGTATGCCTATTGTGAAACGCCAGAGCAGGGTTGAGAGATTAACGAAAACCTGCTATGGCGATTTGAACAATTGCATACAACCGCGGAGTAATAGCCGTACACCGACCCTTATATGGCATGTAGAAACGCGGTTTTGCACGTAATAATTAGTAAATTCGTAAATGGCGTTTCTACTGCCATGAGGGTGCCGCCCAAATAATCCCTATTAATCTCAATAAAAAAAGCCTGCACTTAGGCAGACTTTCTTTGTATCTCTAAAATTTGAGTTTTAATCTTAGCGTCCGATTCTGTACAAGCTTCCTCCATCGGTCACTGCATACAGGCTTCCATCGCTAGCCGCCAATACGTCACGGAATCGTTCACGCTGGTCTGTAGCCAAACGCTCCTCAGCTATCACACGGTTGTTCTCTATCTTCACGCGGGCTATATGATTTGTAGCCAAGCAAGCAAGAAAGAGGTCATTTTTCCACTCTGGAATAGCGTCATGGGTATAAAAATCCATGCCACTGAAAGAGATTGCAGGATCCCAATAGTACACAGGTTGCTCCATACCTTCTTGTTGAGTGATGCCGGCACCTACTTTGTCGCCGCTGTATTCAATACCATACGTGATAGTTGGCCAGCCGTAGTCTTTCCCGGCTTTCACCAAATTGATTTCGTCGCCTCCTTTAGGTCCAAATTCACCTACCCACAACTCACCGGTTGTTGGGTGAAACGCCATACCTTGGATGTTGCGGTGGCCATAAGAATATATTTCCGGTAGTGCATTGGCGTCTGAAAACTGCGGGTTGCCGTTGGCCGGTTTACCGTCTTTGGTGATACGCAACACCTTACCGTTGGCAGAGTTGAGCTGCTGTGCCTGTGGTCTTGTAACCTTGTCAGAGCGCTCACCTGTACCTACATATAGTAAACCATCTTTGTCAAAGACCAATCGGCTGCCGTAGTGCTTGTCACCATCATAGGCAGGGATAGCACGGTATATAACGGTTGGATTGTCTATTCTGTTGTTTTCTCTATTGAGCACACCTTTGGCTACTGCAGTGAGATTACCGTTCTGATATGGTTCACTAAAGCTCCAGTAAATAGTATTGTTTTGCGCAAAAGACGGGTCTAGCACCACATCTAGCATACCGCCTTGCCCGGCATCATCTACTTTTGGAAAGCCGGCAATGTCTGACATTTTGCTGCCATCTTTGCCAAAAATCACCATGTCGCCACCTTTTTGAGTGATGAGAAAGTTGCCATCTGGCAGTTCTATGATAGCCCAAGGTTTGTTCAAATTTCCGGCAAGTTTATTTACCTGCACGTCAAAGCTTGATTTCATGCCGGGTGCACGCGTTTGCCCTTCAAACGCCGGTTGAAAATCGGTAATTCTGTTCTTAGATTCTACAGGTTCCAAACCCATTTGAGATTGTCCGGCTGTGCCGGTTCCTGTTTGTGCTACAGTGTCATTGGTGGTGGACACGGTAGTTGTGGTTTGTTGAGATTGGTTGCTACAAGCCACAAATGCCATGCAGCCGGCCGCCAATAAAAGACTCTTTGTTGTTAGATTCATATTTGTTTTTTTTGATTAATAGGATAGCAAAATACAAAAAAAATAGCACCCATAGAAATGGATGCTAAAATTTTTTCTAATAAAAGGCTTGTAGCAGCGGCTTATTCGGCCAGCACAGTGAGCTTATTATTGCTGAACTCTACAATACCACCATTTACTTCCAGGTGATACACTTTGCTGTCTGCCGGAGACAGCTCAAGCTTACCCGTTTCGTTCTTGAAATCTATTTTAGACACAGTGTGTGTCAAGATTTTTATGGTTCCTTGTTGCAAGGTAGATACTATAGGTGCGTGATTTTGTAGCATTTGAAAGCTACCATTAGACCCTGGCACTATCACAGAGTCCACCTCACCATGGAATATTACCTCTTCTGGAGTTATGATTTGTACCTCTATTCCCATTATGCCTTAGCTTCAAGCAACATTTTCTCACCAGCCTCTATAGCTTCTTCTATAGTACCTCTAAGGTTGAAGGCAGCTTCTGGATACTGATCTACTTCACCATCCATGATCATGTTAAATCCTTTGATGGTATCACGTATATCTACCAAAACACCTGGGATACCTGTAAATTGCTCTGCAACATGGAACGGCTGAGACAAGAATCGCTGAACACGTCTTGCACGGTGTACAACCAATTTATCCTCCTCAGAAAGTTCTTCCATACCCAGGATAGCAATGATATCTTGTAGCGCCTTATATCTCTGCAAAATCTCTTTCACACGTTGAGCACAGTTGTAGTGTTCATCACCCACAATATCCGGAGTCAAGATACGAGAAGTAGAATCCAATGGGTCCACCGCAGGGTAGATACCTAGAGCAGCAATCTTTCTAGACAATACCGTAGTAGCATCCAAGTGAGCAAAGGTAGTAGCAGGAGCAGGGTCAGTCAAGTCATCCGCAGGTACATATACCGCTTGTACAGAAGTAATAGATCCGTTCTTAGTAGAAGTAATGCGCTCTTGCATTGCACCCATCTCTGTAGCAAGAGTAGGCTGGTAACCCACCGCAGATGGCATACGACCTAGAAGTGCAGACACCTCAGAACCCGCCTGTGTGAATCGGAAAATGTTGTCTACGAAAAATAGAACGTCACGTCCTTGTCCCATCTCACCACCATCACGGAAGTATTCCGCAAGCGTCAATCCACTCAAGGCCACACGCGCACGTGCTCCCGGAGGCTCATTCATCTGTCCAAAGACAAACGCAGCTTTAGATTCCTTCATTAGCTCCTTGTCCACAACAGACAAGTCCCATCCGCCATTTTCCATACTGTGCATAAAATCATCGCCGTAGCGGATAATTCCAGCCTCCAACATCTCACGCATCAAGTCATTACCCTCACGTGTACGCTCGCCCACACCGGCAAACACAGATAGACCACCATGGCCTTTGGCTATATTGTTTATCAATTCCTGTATCAGTACAGTCTTGCCCACACCGGCACCACCAAATAGACCAATTTTTCCACCTTTTGCATAAGGCTCAATCAAGTCAATAACCTTGATACCAGTAAACAAGATTTCAGAGGCCGTAGACAAATCCTCAAATTTAGGAGCCGGTCTGTGAATAGGCAAACCATCCTCACGGTTCAGATCTCCTAGACCATCAATGGCGTCACCTACAACATTGAACAAGCGCCCCTTCACCTCTTCGCCCACAGGCATAGTGATGGCTCTACCGCTTGCATGCACAGCCTGGCCGCGTTGCAAACCATCGGCACTATCCATTGCTATACAGCGCACAGTATCTTCACCTATGTGCTGTTGCACTTCCAACACCAGCTTATCACCATCCGTACGGTCTATATATAGAGATTCATAAATTTTCGGAAGTCCGTTTGAGTTTTCAAAAAGAACGTCAATTACCGGTCCGATAATCTGGGCAATTTTTCCTGTTTTTTGTGCCATAGTCATTGAAATTGTCAATCAAATAAAATTTTTGCAAATATACTTCTTTATTTTACTCTTTCGTAAAATTCCACACGATTTTTATCAGCATTCACAATACTTTATTCACCTCTTGTTCGTAAGTATTACATCACCCTCTTTGCAGCATTCTTTTTTACACCACCCCTGTGGATTTTTTCTTTTTAATTTTTTTGGGCGGCACCCTTTTATTGGGAATGTTAGAGCCGCATTATGCGCTATTTTGAAATTTAGCGCCATAAATAGCGTCTCTACATCCCATAAAAGGGTCGGTGTTCGGCTATTACTCCGCGGTTTTTTGGCAGCAAAATTGTGGCGCAAAGGGTTTTCAGCCGGTTGGGCGGCTTCAACCCCTTTGCGCTCACATTTTGCAAGAGCCAAAAAACCTTGCGGGGTAGCCGCCTACCACCTGCCGCGCTAGAGTCTGCGCCTTATGTAGCAAGAACATTTACTCGTTCCCTTCTGTATTTATTAAAGTTAATATGCTGCGGCAATCCGTTGGATGTTGATTATGGCGTATTTCTCAATTTAGAATTCATATCAATCTCAAATCTATTTGTTCCTGAGCTTTCACAATTCTTGTGCACAAACCCAGATTTAAACCTTGTTGGGTTCATTTCTCGTAAA
The DNA here is from genome assembly GCA_030535475.1 of Weeksellaceae bacterium. GTDB lineage: Bacteria > Bacteroidota > Bacteroidia > Flavobacteriales > Weeksellaceae > JAUNRT01. The sequence goes on from JAUNRT010000002.1 coordinate 31,922, forward strand.
GCCTATTTTGAGTATAATATAGAATTACCTATCCGGTACCTTATATAGCATTTTTGTTGCTTCTCACTCCAGCTAAACCCGTCAAAATGCAATACTATATAGTTGAGATAAAAGCTTCAGGATTTGCCTCTGTCCCCAATCTTACACTTCCAATTCAAAAATCCTTTACTTTTGCAGTCTATGCAGAGCCTATTATCCACAGTGCACTATCCGGAAGATTTGCGTCAATTGTCTCAGGACCAACTACCTCAGTTGGCAACAGAATTGCGTGAGTCTATCTTAGATATTCTTGCTTCAAAACCTGGTCATTTAGGCGCCAGTTTGGGTGTGGTTGAGCTGACTATAGCTTTGCACTATCATTTTCACACGCCGCAGGACAGGCTTATTTGGGATGTGGGTCATCAAGCTTATGCACACAAAATGCTCACGGGTCGTCTATCAGATTTTGATTTGCTACGTCAGTGGCAAGGTCTTAGTGGTTTTCCCTCACGTGCAGAGAGTGAATATGATGTTTTTGGTACAGGACATTCCTCTACATCTATTTCTGCTATAACGGGTATGGCACTCGCCAGCAAGTTGCAAAATGAACAGCGCAAACATATAGCTGTGATTGGTGATGCCAGCATAGTTTCAGGTATGGCATTTGAAGGGCTCAACCACTTAGGTGACACAGATTTAGATGTGCTCATAGTGCTCAACGACAACAATATAGCCATAGACCCGGCTGTGGGTGCCTTAAAGTCGCATCTAAACGCACGCCAGATGAAAGATGTTTCAGAGTTTTTTCAGTCATTAGGTTTCCACTATTCGGGTGTTGTAGATGGGCATTCCATACCACAATTGTTGGAAACCTTTGAAGAGCTACACCAGCAAAGTGGCCCAAAAATTCTGCACGTGCGCACAGTGAAAGGCAAAGGTTATAGCCAGGCTGAAAAAAATCAAGTACTATGGCACGCACCCGGACCTTTTGAAAAATCTTCCGGTCAATTGCTCAAAAAAGAAAACAAAGCGCCCAATTTTCAAAAAACTGTTGGCGACACATTGCATGAGATTCTCACAAATAATCCTAAGGCTTGCGTGATTACGCCGGCAATGCCTACAGGTAGTGGGCTCAACGCTTTGCTGCAAGATTTTCCGCAAAGAGCCTTTGATGTCGGTATTGCAGAACAACATGCCGTTACCTTAGCGGCGGGTTTGGCAGTGGGTGATATGCTACCCTATTGTGTGATATATAGCACATTTCTGCAACGTGCTTATGATCAGGTGATCCATGATGTTGCTTTGCAAAATCTTCCGGTGGTTTTTTTGATAGACAGGGCAGGCTATGTAGGGGAAGACGGTGCTACGCATCATGGCATTTTTGATGCGCTGTACTTTTCTGCCATACCTAATATACAACTCATTGCACCTTTAGATTGTGCTGAACTCGCACTTGCAATACACGCCTCACAGCATACTACAAGCCTAATAGCTATTCGCTATCCAAAGGGCTATGAAAAAGAAGATTATAATGCTGGAAATCATCCAGCTGAGATGAGCAGTAGAAAAATGAAATCCGGAGAAAACCTTTGTATAGTGAGCACAGGATTTGTGGGCCAAAACGTATCAATAGCTGTTGAAAATTCTTCTGTTGCCTGGTTTCACTTCCCAATTCTCAAGCCTTTAGATGAGCGATTGATTGCTGAAATATTGATCAAATACTCAACTATTTTAGTATATGAAGAGTCCGTGGCGCCTGGGGTTTTGGCAGCAGGGTTTCAGAGAATTGCTGCACAATCACAATACGCAGGTAAGTTGCATAGCTATTTATTTCCGGATCATTTTGTGGAGCAAGGTACATTAGATCAGCTTGAAGCGCATGTTGGCTTCTCCGTACAAGAGATTTCAGCGCGAATCGCAGAGCTTTCAGCGTCAGATAATTAGCTTTCAAAATTTTTAAAATGTTGATAAATTGCTGAAAACACAATGTTTTGCAGTGCATTTCGTTATACATGCTGAATTGTTTAATAATAACTTTGTTCTCAATAATTTGCATATAAACTAACATGATACAAGACCCAATTGACACTGTCAACCTTGCACAGCAAGCCGTAACTACTACAACGAGAGAAGTTTCTGTATATGATATGCTGGCAGAAGGTGGAATTTTTGGTATGATAGTCATAGCCATACTTTTCATTTTATTTGTTGCAGCAGTGTACATTTTTGTAGAACGCTTCCTCACCATAAGAAAATTGGGTGATTCTGATAAGAATTTCATTTACCACATTCGTGATTTTGTTTATGACAACAAAATAGAATCCGCCGTGGATCTCTGCAAAAGAGAAGATACACCGGAGTCGCGCATGATACAGAAAGGTCTTTTACGCATTGGCCGACCTCTGAAAGAAATTTCAGATGCCATTGAAAACACCGGCAAACTGGAAATCTTTCGCATGGAAGCCAATATAAATTATCTGGCTACCATAGCCGGCGCCGCACCTATGATCGGTTTCTTAGGAACTGTAATTGGTATGATCATGGCGTTTGCAGAAATTGCAAATACAGAAGGACAAGTAGATCCAAAACTTCTATCAAGCGGTATCTATGTTGCCATGTTGACTACTGCGGCTGGCCTTATAGTAGGTATTGCGGCATACTTATTCTACAATTATCTTGTGATGAAAGTAGATAAAACCGTGCACCGCATGGAAACTTCTGTCACAGATTTCTTAGATCTTCTAAATAAACCTGTAGTGAAGTCATGAATTTAAGAAGTAGAAACAAGATAGACCCTAGTTTTAGTATGTCCTCTATGACGGACATAGTGTTTCTATTGCTCATATTTTTCTTATTGACCTCTACAATGGTTCCCACCAATATTCTAGACCTCAAATTACCCAAAGCTGACGGTGAAGCGGTACAACAAGAGAGTGTGATGGTGAGCATAAACAATGATGGAGTGTTCTTCATTGGAGAGGAGCCCATACAGAAAGAGCAATTAGAAGCCTTACTAAGAATGCAATTTGAAGGCATTGCCGAACCGGCATTTATTTTACAAGCAGAAGAAGATACATACACAAAAGATGTGGTTTACGTGATGGATATTGCCAACCGCAATCACTATAAAATGGTTTTAGCAGCACAGCCGCATGACTGAGGAAAATAGAAAAGAAAAAATTATTGGCGGAATAGCCGCACTCATTGCAGGGTTACTCACCTTGCTACTACTTCTATTGAGCTTTACTTTTGAGCGACAAACACCTCCACAAACTGTCATAGAAATAGCCATGGACTTCGGTAGTACAGAAACAGGAATGGGCGATGCAGAACCCATGCCTGCACCCACCGTGGAACCATCAGCGGCAGCCGCACAACCACAAGCTCCAGCCGCAGCAACTGCACCTTCAAGGCCTGCGGTGACACAAACTACCACGGAAACAAGACCTGTAGCGTCGCCTACCCCAAGACCTCGTCCCGAGCGTCCTACAACAACCGCACCTTCGCAGAGCACATCCCAAAGTTCTACACCTTCTACTCAAACATCTCAAAGCCAGCCCGCTACAGACACTAGAGGATCTTCAGCTTTGGATGCAATACTTGGTGGGCGAGGCAACTCGCAATCTTCCGGGCAAGGCAGTAGCAATCAACCCGGGAATGTAGGAGATCCCAGCGGTGGTGACGGAGGAGGATCCAGCATTGGTGAGAACTGGAGAACAAGAATACCTGAGCCTCAAACACACAATTGCGATAGCTCTGGCGTGATAATCGTAGATATAGTAGTGAATTCTGGTGGAGGCATTAGAACCGCTCGCGCAGGCGCTCGTGGTAGTACTTCAAATGACCCATGTCTCTACAGACGTGCCGAAGAGTTGGTAAAAAGATATGTCACTGCACAAGCAGGTGCAGACGGACGCAGAGGTTCTTATAGGGTAAATCTGCGATGACATATGAGCAGACTATATCATGGTTGTTTGACATAGTTCCTAGCTTCCAGGATCAAGGTGCAAATGCCTATAATCCTGGTTTTGAAAAAATAAAACCACTTTTAGCCGCATTTGGCAATCCACATGAGAAAATAAAAACTTTGCACATTGCAGGCACTAATGGCAAGGGTAGCACATCACATCTTTTGGCTTCTGTACTGCAAGAAGCCGGTTACAAAACCGGGCTATATACTTCTCCACACTTAGCTGATTTTCGTGAACGCATACGAATAAATGGCGAAATGATAGCCCTAGAATTGGTGCATGAATTTCTGCTGGACTTTAAGCAGAATCATTTGCATTTGAATCCCACTTTTTTTGAATTGACTACGCTATTGGCTTTTTGGCACTTTGAAAAATCTAATGTTGATATTGCAGTAATAGAGACAGGATTGGGTGGTAGGTTGGACGCAACCAATATCATAACCCCGGAAGTTTCTATAATCACCAATGTGGCTTTGGATCATGAATCTATCTTAGGTGATACATTGCAACAGATTGCTGCGGAAAAAGCCGGAATCATAAAGCCGAAGGTTCCTGTGGTGATTGGTGAAACGCAAGAGGATACCGCTCCAATTTTTATACAAACTGCAAAGAAGTTGCAGGCTCCCGTAAGATTTGCTGATCAACAACCGTCTAACCAGCATGAAAGCGCTTTGAAAGGTAGTTACCAACGCAAAAACTTACAAACAGCAGCGATAGCAGTGCAAGTTTTGCGAGAAAAGGATTGGAATATAAGTGAGGATCATTTGCGTCTGGGCTTTGAGAATGTGTTGAAAAATACAGGTTTGAGAGGAAGGTGGGAGGTAATTTCACAGCAACCCAAGTTGGTGCTTGATACTGCACATAATGTAGCAGGTGTTACAGAGCTTATGAAGCAAATCAAAGTAGAAAGTTTTGAAAATTTGCATTTGGTCCTTGGTTTTGCAGGGGATAAAAATGTGATAGAAATGTTGAATTTGTATCCAAAAGTTGCTCATTTTTACTTCTGCCAACCATCGGTAAAACGTAGATTTCCGGTTGATAAACTTCGCGAGCTTGTGCCTAATGAATTGCACTATTCAATATACGAAACGGTACAAGAGGCTCTGTTGGCAGCTCAATCGGCTGCGGGAAAAGGAGACCTGATTCTCGTTGGCGGAAGCAACTTCGTGGTAGCTGATGCTATTGCTGTTTTAGGCTAGGCGAGAGGTGATAGCTCCAAATTATTCAAATTCAAATATTTCGTGAGAATTACAGAGTTTTTTCATTTCGATAGGTGTGCAACATCTTAATTTTCAAATGTTTACTTTGCTTGGTCTTTTTATTCACAACAAAGAAAATATTTTCAATGCGTTGTTGCTATTTTGTAGTGAATTATAGTCTCTCCCTATAGGAAGTAAGAATCAAATAATGGATTGCAGTGATAAAAATTAATTTGCCAGGCGATAATTTTCTGAGAATAAGATTGATAGAAACACTAACGTAAATGCGGCAGGTGGGAGGCGGTTACCCCGCAAGGTTTTTTAGCTAATGCAAAATGTGAGCGCAAAGGGGTTGTAGTGGATACGGAAAACCCTTTGCGCCACAATTTTGCAGCCAAAAAACCGCGGAGTAGTAGCCGTACACCGACCCTTTTATGGGGAAGTAGAGACGCCATTTATCGTGTCTTATTTCATAAAGTCGTTTATCGCGTCTCTACGACCCAAAAAGGGTGCCGCCCAAAATAAAAAAAACCGCCTTGAAAGCAAGACGGTTTATTGACTTAAAGTTTTGAATATCAGCTAAATGCGTTGATGCCTGTGATGTCCATCCCAGTGATGAGTAGGTGCACGTCATGTGTGCCCTCATACGTGATTACGCTCTCCAAGTTGGCTGCGTGGCGCATCATTGGATAATCACCTACGATGCCCATTCCACCAAGGATTTGGCGGCTCTCGCGTGCGATGTCAATAGCCATTTTTACGTTGTTGCGCTTTGCCATGGAAATCTGTTGTGGTGTGGCTTTGTCCTCATTTTTGAGGGTGCCGAGTCTCCAGCAAAGCAATTGAGCCTTAGTGATTTCTGTAAGGAATTCGGCAAGCTTTTTCTGTTGCAATTGGAATCCTCCGATCGGTTTGCCAAATTGTGTGCGCTCCAAGGAGTATTTCACAGCGGTTTCATAACAATCTATGGCTGCTCCGATTACGCCCCAAGATATGCCGTAACGTGCTGAGTTTAAGCAAGAAAGAGGGCCTTTAAGACCGCGAATATCCGGGAATAGGTTTTCTTTGGGTACTCGAACATTGTTGAACACCAATTCACCTGTTTTTGAGGCTCTTAGTGACCACTTGTTGTGGGTTTCCGGTGTAGTAAAGCCTTCCATGTCGCGCTCTACCACCATACCGCGGATTTGACCTTCTTCATCTTTGGCCCAAACAACGGCAATGTGCGCTATGGGTGAGTTTGTGATCCACATTTTGGCTCCGTTGAGGATTACGTGGTCGCCATCATCCTTTATGCGGGTTTCCATGCCTGCAGGGTTGGAGCCATGGTTGGGCTCAGTGAGGCCGAAACAGCCTATGATTTCACCTGTTGCCAGACCTGGAAGCCATTTTTTCTTTTGCTCTTCTGTTGCGTATTTGTGGATGGGAAACATGACAAGTGATGACTGCACAGAGGCTGATGAACGTACGGCGCTGTCACCGGCTTCTAGCTCTTGCATGATGAGGCCATAAGCGATCTGGTCTAGGCCTGCACCGCCATACTCTTCTGGTATATAGGGTCCTAGTGCACCTATGGAGCCAAGTTTTTTCATGAGATCTGGGATGTCTTTGTGCTCATGTGCGTGTTCATCTATGATAGGCTTGATCTCTTGTTGCACAAATTCGCGCACGGATTGGCGCACGAGTAGGTGCTCTTCTGTGAGTAGATCGTCTATCTGGAAATAGTCTGTGTTGATTATCATCACTATGTTTAAATTTCAGATTTTTGTGTTACGAAAAATAATTGGCCAAATTTACGGTTTTTCGAGGATGAAAGGATAGTATTTTGATTGTTTTTTTGTGATTTTTATAATTTTTTGACCTGATATGTCTTGCGAAGTTTTTTTATTCTTGAAGATTGGCTCGCCAATATTTGTATGTTTGGGTGTGGCCATTGTCTAATGTGATATCGTAAGAAACATGCTCTATGCTTGTGATATTTACCGGGATTTCTTGCCCGAATAGGCTGCCACTATAGGCTATGCTGTGGTATTCTCCTTGCTCGCCACAAGGGTCTATTTCTGAAGGGAAAGATGCAAGCAAAGCTTTTGAAATGTCCTGCCCTATGTACTCTTTGCCTAACTTATCTGCTTGTGTGACAATGATTTTTGCACGTAAGTCTGTCTGTAGAAAAAGCTCAATGACTTCTTGTGAGGTTTTATGTCCTAAAGGTTCTACAAGGTTTATACCCAAGGAATTCAGGTGCTGCTCGCGGTGTTCTTGTATATTGGTTGTAGAAATGTCTCCATAAATGAAGTGTGTTACGCCCATTTTTTGAAACTTCGTCACAGCTTTATTCATAGCTGATTGGTAATCGCTCAGATCTTCAGAGAATAGCGCAGTGTAAAGAGGAATGCCAATAGCATTGGCTTGAAGCTGCAAAATGGACAGCGGTATCGCATGGATGGAAGACTGGAGAGTCTCCTTGCTCAGCGTAGTCAATAACCCAATAATCTCCAACTGCTCATTTTCCAAAGCGCATTGTAAGGCCAAGGCAGAATCTTTGCCGCCACTCCAATTGAAAATGGCTTTGTGTGCTGCCATAAACTTAGCGCTTAGTACTTCCAGAGTTGGAGCAATTTCTGCTCGAAATCCTTGTCTGGCAAGAATTGCTTTTCTAAATCTGCATCAAAAGGTACGGCTGTGTCTAAGCTGGCAGAGCGCATGACCGGTGCATCTAAGTCTTCAAAAGCATTTTGCGCTATGTAGGCAGCGATTTCCCCACCAAATCCGCCGATACCCACATCCTCATGCAGCACAATGGCTTTTCCGGTTTTTTGCACAGATTTCAGCACAGTTTCTTGATCCCAAGGCACGAGCGTACGCAAATCTATCAAATCTGCTTGGATTTGCGGATGCTTGGCCAGCGTTTCTAAGGCCATATGCACACCAAGCCCGTAGGTCACGATGGTGAGGTCTTCACCCTCTTTGTGCAACCTAGCTTTTCCAAATGGGATGGTATAATATGACTCTGGAACGGCAGATTTTAATGATCTATACAGCTTTTTGTGCTCAAAAAACATAACAGGATTGGGGTCTGCAAAACTCTGTAATAGAAGGCCTTTAGCATCTTCCGGTGTTGCCGGATAGACAACTTTCAAGCCTGGGGTGTGCGTGAACCATGCCTCTGTGCTCTGCGAGTGATATGGCCCGGCGGCAACACCAGCACCGGTAGGCATACGCACTACAACATCTGCATTTTGCGCCCAACGATAATGCGCCTTAGCTAGGTTGTTCACGATTTGGTTAAAGCCTTCTGTGACAAAGTCACTAAACTGCATTTCTACCATAGATTTATAGCCACTGATAGAGAGCCCAAGAGCGCTACCCACAATGGCAGCTTCACAGAGAGGAGTGTTGCGCACCCTGTCTTTGCCGTAGGTGTCTAGGAAACCATCGGTGATTTTGAATACCCCACCGTATTTTGCAATGTCTTGACCCATCAACACCAAATTTGGGTGCTGATCCATAGCCATTTTCAGCGCTTCTGATATGGCGTCAACAAAGCGTAATTCACGGTTGCCTAGCTGAGTAGGTTGTATTTTTTGATTGTCAAACGGCGCATACATATCCTGCAGCTCCGTCTGTACGTTAGGCGTGATTTTAGGTTCAGCAATAGCCTCATCCAATTGTTGCATCACATGCGTTTCCATCTCATGCAGCCAATCAGCAATGTCTTGTTTTGAGAGCACTTTGGCCTCTACAAGCTCATTTTGGAAACGCAAAATAGGGTCTTTTTCTTCCCATTGTGCTATGAGCCCATCTGGGTAATACGCTGTGCCGGAGGCTTCTTCATGGCCTCGAACTCGGAATGTGTTGCATTCAATGAGCACAGGGCGCGGATTTTCACGAATCTCTTCTGCCCAGTATTTTACCGTTTCATAGACTTCTAGAAAGTTGTTGCCATCAATAGAAACAGCGTCAATACCATAGCCTATGCCTTTGTCTGCAAAGCTTTTCATGCGAAACTGTTCTGCACTTGGCGTGCTCAAACCCCATTGATTATTTTCTACAATCATGATCACCGGTAGTTGCCACACAGCCGCTACATTCACGGCTTCATGAAAGTCTCCTTCACTCGCGCCGCCATCTCCGGTGAATACCAGACAAGCTTTGTTGTTTTTTTTTAGTTTATTGGCAAGAGCTATTCCATCGGCAACACCCATTTGCGAACCCAAATGCGAAATCATTCCCACGATTTTGAATTCTTGCGTGCCAAAATGGAAAGAGCGATCACGGCCTTTGGTAAAACCGTTTAGTTTGCCCTGAAATTGAGAAAACAATCTATTCAGCGGAATTTCTCTGGTAGTAAAAACACCCAAATTTCGGTGCATGGTGAGAATGTACTCTTCCTCATCCATGGCCAATGCACAGCCTACAGAAATCCCTTCCTGACCCCAAGATGAAAACCATTTGCTTATTTTGCCTTGACGCAAAGAAATCAGCATACGCTCCTCAATCACACGTGGCAACAAGAGTTTCTTATACATTGATCTCAGCTCCTGATGCGAATATTTACTCAAATCCAATTGTCTCAAATTTTAATCAGCAAAAGTACATTTTTTCAAGCTTTTGAGGCAAGCAAAACAGCGCAATTATGCAAACATTGAACTTTCATCTCATAACTATTGCCAATTGCTAAGAATTAAACAGTTTTCTAGTAATACTGATTTTTTATTTTTTGGGCGGCACCCTTTTTTTGCCCGTAGAGACGCGATAAATCGCATCTCTACTACCCAAAAAAAGGGTCGGTGTTCGGCTTCAAGTACGCAGCCGTCGGCGGGCATCCAAAAGCCATTGATCTGTTTTCTGCCGGTTGGGCGGCATCAACCAGTCTATGGCTTTGGCTGCATCCACCGCCGTCTTTGCGGGCTTTACGCCTACCACCTGCCGCAAAGATCGCACTAGCGCCTTTTGTGAATTTGCCGCTCTTTCATCCGGAAATAGGAAAGTGAAAATTATAAAATGCCAATCGCTAAGAATGTTTATCTGAAGATGCCGCAGCAAATACTCTCAGAAGTTTTTCTTCTTGATTTTTCCAATTAAATTCTTGCTGAGCATTGTGAAAATTCGCACGGTTAAATTCCATCTGCTCTGTTTCTTTCACACAGCGCACCAATTCTTGCACATCTCGACTATTCACCACGCTACCTAGCTTATAGGTTTGTATGATGTTGGCAACTTCCGGAAGTTCGTGTGTACCAACGATGGGTAAATTGGCATGTATGTAATCAAAAATCTTGTTGGGTAGTGCGAGTTTATAACTTATGTTGTTGGCTTCCTCTAGGCTGAGTCCGATGTGGGCTTTTTTCGTTAATTTTTTAAGCTCCAATGGAGATTTGTATCCATGGAAGATGATTCGCTCAGGGTATTTTTGTTGATGGGTTAAATTTTTAAGATCAGCTTCTTTTGGTCCGCTACCTACAATCCATAACACATATTCCGGTAAATGCTCCATAGCCAGAATCATTCGTTCCAAGCCTCGATTGGCGTTCAATGCACCTTGATATAATAGTATTTTAGGGACATTGATAGATGTTGTAGAAGCATTTTCTTTGAGTTGTTGCGTCTCAGCCACAGGTACATTACGTATAATTACCGGGCGATTTTTATAGTTTTCTTCAAACCAATTTGCATAGCCTTCACTTACGGTATAGAAGTGTTTGACGTTAGGTACTAATCGTTTTTCAAGCCAAGTCCAGAATTTCTCTTGCACCGAACCTGGGGAAAGACTCGGCAATTTGCTGAAAATCTCATGGCTGTCAAAAACCAATGGTTTATTGCGCAATTTTGATATGATGTATAATGGGAGGAGAGTGTCTAAATCATTGGATAATAAAATTGTGTTTTTCAAATTTCTAAAAAGTAAAAAGAAAAAAATACGGATATTGTTTTCCGCATAAAACAAAAAACCACGTTGAAATATCTGTCTAAATCTCTGTGTTCTAAATCCGCAATGTAGTTCTGGCAAACCTTGAGAATTGGTGCCGACTAGCTCAAAATCATATCCCGCTGTCTGCAAACTATTTCCTACTTTCTGCAGACGCTGGTCTGTAGCAATATTGTTGGTTACAAAAGCAAGAACACGGGTTTTCAATTTTGCGGAGGATTTGTGGTAGGTCTTTTTGGGAAACTTAGCTTGAAAAGGTAGTATAATTGTATGAAAATCAGCACAACGTTGGGTATGATGATAGGAATGTTTTCTATGAGAAATCCATAAATAGTAAACAGCACGGCGCCAATGAGGTTAACAGTACGTAAGGTTTTCTCCCGGTTGGTAATTAGAAAACTTCCTACTACAAAAACTGAAGCGGCGTAGCCTATCCAATCATAATCGAAGTTCGGGTCTTGCATAAATTCTTTATTTTTATCTACCAGCGCATAATTAATTTCGCATTCAAAAACCTGCCGGTTAGACGATTGGGCACGCCATATATGTTTTGAGTGTTTACATCCCGTATCCATTGATTGGAGACTGTGTTTCTAATGTTGAATACGTTAAACACATCCAATCCGATGCTCATTTCCTTGAACCAATCATTTAAAAAACTCTGTGATCTGGCATTGCCACCCACCAGTTGTTTCCACAGCCCAATATCAACCCTTTTGTAGTCTGGTAAAGTGCTTTGAAAAGCATACGGATCAGTGAAAATAGGTGCTCCGTTAGGTAGTCCACTAGCATAAACCAAGGTTGTGCTCACTTTGAAAGTTGGAAAAGCCGGCATGTAATCTTGGAAAAACAGAGAAGCTTTGAATCTTGGATCCGTAGGACGCGAAATCCATCCTCTATCATTGATGTTTTCTTGAACTCTGGCGTAACTCACGCTCAACCAAGAGTCTGCACCCGGGATAAATTCACCATACAATCTCATGTCTATACCATAGGCTCTACCTATTGCATTATTCTCACCCGAGTATCTTATGCGAACATTGTCCACGAAATAGGGGATGAGATCTGACATGCTTTTGTAGTATAGTTCAGTGGTGATCTTGAATGGTCTATCCATCATTTGAAACTCAAAATCATGACCGGTTATGAAATGAATACTTCTTTGGGAGCGTATTTCTGGCATCAAATCGCCTTGAGGATTTCTGAGTTCTTTGTAAAAAGGTGGTTGATAGTAAACTCCTACTGCCACACGAAACAAGTGATCTTGCACCCAATTCGGTTTCCAAGATATTTGCATGCGAGGGCTGATGTTAGTTTCTTGGTTATAATCCCAATAAGTAGCGCGTAAACCACCACTCGCCATGATGCGATGCCCATTGCGCATCCATTTGCGGGCATATTGCACATAGCCGTTCATGCGATTGCTTTGCAACTGGTTGCTTGCATGAATGTTGTAGTTTAAGTTTAGATCTCCCACATAAGGTTGACCGGGAATGTAGGCAATCGGTTGAAAAGGTGTGATGTTATAACCAGCGGAATCTATGAGTTGCCACTCATTGAGCATATCACGTATATCCTCTTTCTGTACAGTAAAGCCCCACTCCAAATTATTGTCAGCATTTATTCTAAATTTCCCTCGGTGTTGAATTCCAGTTACCAGCATGTCCAAGTCATTTCGTGCATGGTCATATTGACCGCCGGCATCCAAGGTGGCTATTGCGCCTTCATTCCCTTCAGACATTGAGCGTATGAGATATGCACCTTGTATGTCAAAATACTCTTCTTCTATGCTATGATATGAGAAAGCGTCAATTGTTAGCGTCGTGCGGTAGTTGGGTCTATGGTGTACAGAAAGGGCTCCAAACTTCGTAAGGAATCTGTCTTCTTCACGACCTTGGTAGAATACCGTAAGATTTATTGGATTTTGGAGCGTCCCAAAATTGGTAGAGCGGCTATTGGGCACTTGTTCGTAGAGTGTGTTGTTCAAGTTTCCAAGGAAATTTACGCTCCAATTCGGATGTAGCTCCCAGTGCAAACTTGCTTGTATGTCGTAAGATTGAGGATTGAATTCTGTATCTTCATTTAGCGTATTCAATATCAAATTTCTGTTTAAATATCGCATGCCCAACAATGCAGAAAATTTCCCATCTTGTGTGCCATGACCCACAGTGAAATTTCCACCCATCATCGTGAGGTCCAAACCTGCTCCAAATCCGGAAGGTCGTTGATACACTACGTCTAGCACACTGCTCATTCTGTCTCCATATTTTGCTTCCCAACCTCCGGCAGAAAAATTAACAGTTGCAGCCATTTGTGGATTGAGAAAACTCAAACCCTCTTGTTGCCCTGCACGTATCAACATAGGTCTATAGACTTCAATGCCGTTTACATACACAAGATTTTCGTCAAAATTTCCACCTCGTACCATGTATTGTGAGCTCAACTCAGTGTTTACGCTTACATAGGGTAGTGTTTTGAGAATGTCTGTGATACTACCTGTGAGAGTAGGTGTCACAAGAATTTCTCTCGTGTCTATTTGCGTCATATCTACGCTGCTGCTTTGTTGCCCTTGAAAGCTAACGCCTTGCAACACAATTGTGTCATTCTCTTGCGCAAAGAGTGCAAGAACTGTAAACAATATAATTGCTGACAGTTTATTTTTTAGTGAACTCACCATTAAATGTTCGAATGTTATTATTCCCATCTTTTACTCTCAACTCCAAGCTGTGTTTGCCTGCTGCCACTCCTTCACGACTCAGATTTAGTGTAAGCAAATCATTCTTTTTGTCATATTCTGTTAGCACCCATTTGCCATCAATATAAGCATCATAGGCAAATATCCCGGATTGAGCATCTTTTATCTGAAAACGCAATAAATTGGGTGCAGCTGAAGTTGAAGATGCTGGGAAATTAAGGGCAGAAATGCTCGGTGCAGTGTCATCTATTTCTATAAAAAACTCACCAAAATCTCGCACCTCAGCTATCAAACTGCCATCTTTGTACACCGTGGGAAAGTAATCCGTAACTTGCCTGTTACCATAGTTATACTTCACTGCAATCACTGCCTTGTCTAATTTTGATGCAGGTATATTTTCAGGCTTTATGGCTAAAGTAATAAACTTATGCAAAGGTATTTTGTCATTCATTATGAAGTATGACCCACTGGATCTACGCACATCCCAATCCATGTCTTCATATACCGAGCGTGCCGGCACAGAAATTTTTACAAAATCATTTTCAAAATAGCTATCCTCACTCCATCGTAGTCTATTCTCTGCGACAGGTGAGGCACTTGGGGTGAATGCTTTTCCTTTCATCACAAAGCTACCTTCTGTTTTGTTGCCGGAATAGTCTGTTAGAAGGATTCTAATCTTATATTCTTTCCCTTCTTCGGTGGCGATGATTCCATCATTATGTAGGTTGCTCAACATTTGTAATGAATTGCCTGGAACTCGGAACAATTGGTATATCCAGCCTCTTGTACTCATATATTCAGCATAATCTGTCTGGCAATTGATCATTCTAGACTCGTCAAACCCAAATTTATCAGCTTGAAATCGAAAAATCTCTTTGTCGTTATTAAAAACTTGTATTCGGTAAACACCATTTAAGTTATTAGCGCCATTATGCCTGTCGTAGGCTTTTACACCCACACCAATATTGCCGGAAACCAATACCGGATGCGTATATCTTGCAGATCCTTCTAGATTGTATCTTTTCTGTCCTGCAGCATCACCATCCAGCGCATATATATACATTCCCCTAAGCAAAGGTGCTGAATTATCTGCTTGCGCAAAACCAAATAGAAAAGGATTCATAGGGTTTTGCGTGGCAGTCTCTCTAATTTCAAAATGCAAATGAGGTCCTTGAGATCCACCTGTATTGCCGGAAAAACCAATTACATCGCCTTTTTTTACGCGGATCTGATCTTTATTGAGTTTATAATCAATGGCAAAAGACTCTTTTGCATATTGTTGATCCCTAGCATTTCGCAAAACTTCTCCTTCAAAACGCTGCAAATGTGCATAAACAGATGTGTATCCGTTGGGATGGTCTATATACAGGGCATGCCCATATCCTCTTGGTGAAACATTGATTCTAGAAACATATCCATCAGCCACAGCATATACGGGAAAACCTTCACGTTGTTGAGTTTTGATGTCTATTCCGGAATGGAAGTGAAAACCTCGGAGTTCAGCAAAATTTCCTGAAAGATAACGTGGAATATCCAGTGGTGAACGAAAATCTGTAGGATAATTTTGTGCATATATCAATACCGAAAAAAACAACACGAAAAAGCTTTGGAAATGTTTCATGTCACAAAAGTAAAATTTTTTGCGCTACACGCTATTGCATCACGCCTCCACATTAGAACGGGTGATTTATCCCCAACTGTATCTGTGGTCGGAAAATATTTATATCTCTGAACCAACCACCGTCAGAGTAGGCCGGATTGTGAATCTTATATGCAAAGTCTATTCTAGCTATCACAAAGGTGAAATCCAATCTCAAACCAAATCCGCTACCCACAGCAATTTGCTTATAAAACTCATTCCAGCGAAATAAGGTTCGTGTATTGTCTGGGTCCAAACTCCAAATGTTTCCGGCATCTACAAAAAGAGCGCCGTTAAAAAATCCTTGAATTGGAAATCTATATTCAGCATTCCATGTGAGTTTCATCTGGTCTATATACGTTCCTCTATCATCCGTGCTCAATGGAGCAGGCGACAAAGCAAAAGCCCTCCAAGCCCGCACGTCATTAGATCCACCACCAAAGTATGCCTTTGTAAAGGGTAGAAACTTCCAATTACCAAAAGGGAAAGCAACTCCTGTAAATGAACGAAGCGCTATAGATGTATTTGGCGTCAAATTGAAGGTTTTTCTTACATCTACATCCAGTTTTATGTATTCAGAGTATGGAACACCACCTATTGTGGAGTACGTTTCACCTGTGATATCCGTTTGTTGCTCAAAGCCTATCGTGTTGTCTAGCAACCTAAGAAGCGCACCAGCGACCTCTGCTCTTGTATAAATTACCAACGGATTGCGCACATTTTCATAACGCTTGTTTTCATCGTAGCTGAATGAATGTGAGAAAGCTTGTATCAGAACATCTTGGGTGATATTCTGCTTGCGGAAGATAATGTTGCGGTAGTTTGCAAAATCCTCATAAGTATAGTTCTGAAAAGGTAAATTATCTACAAATTCTACATCATTGTATATCATTTCTTCCAGAGCGTCTGCCGGCAACTCACCGCTCAAATACATCTCTTCTGCCAACGGATTGAAAAGAAAGTATTGTTCAAAGGTGTTTTGCCTAACTGCGTTGTCTAGAGTGAAAATTCGGAAATAGCGATCTTTTTCCGTATTGCGAATATATTGTAGGTTAAATGGCTCTATGGTATGCGTAGTAATCCCGGGTGATATAGCAAAGTCTAGAATACCGGAATAATTTCGGCTACCCAATGCTATATTTCTTTGACCACTCAAACCCAAACTTGCACTCGATTTTGGATTCCATCTTTTGGGTATCCAGCCTTCTGTATCAAAGGGTGGCAGCATCAATCTAGGTAGTGTGAGACGTGTTTCAAATGAGAGCTCATAAGCATTGAAGAAGTTGGTGTTTATATCGGCATTATTCACAGTTCCAAGTGTACCTCTAAGGTTAAATTGCAAATTTTCACCTCCACCAAAAATATTCCTGGTCAATAGACGCAATCCGGGCGAAATACCAAAATTCAGCAACTGTGAATAGCTTCCTTCAAAAGCCAACTCAAGATCAAATTTTTCCTTTGGTCTCAGTGTTATGCTTGTGTGTAAAATAGAGTCTTGTGGATTGGCAGGATTGGGGATTATCTCCATCCCGGTCATAGTAAAGTTTTCTCTATCAAATATCAATCTTCTGGTGTCAGCAATATCACGCAAGTTGTAAAGACTCCCGGGATTTATGACCACGGCATCTGTGAATACCCGCGGATGAAACCTAAATGGTCTAGATGCATACAATTGGTAGCCTCTATTCTGCGCCTGATATGCAGTATCTCGCAGATTGTTGTCTGTGTAGATTTGCACAGGTCCAAAATAGTATTGCTGAAAATTTCTCACAGTATCCGTTGCTTCTTTGGCAATGCGTAAAGTCACAGGAAGCTGTTTAGAGTCTGTAGAGTCTACTCTAAAGATAATGTCAGTACCATGATCGTTAAATCTGTAGTATCCATTGTTTTGGAAATCCCTAACCAGCCTAGCGCGTTCATCATTGAATTTTTGCACATCAAATCGTTGCCCCGGTTCTATCAAAGATTTATCTGATTTTTCAGCATATATACGTTCTAGATTGCTGTCTGTGATAGCTTGATCATAACTGGCTATAAAAGAAGGATCGTGAATCTCAATGTTATACGTCACTTGCGCCGTTTGGGCCACCGTATCCAGATCATAAGTGGGTGTCACTTCCGCATCAAAATAGCCTCTATCAAAGTAGAATCTTTCCAAATTTTCTGCGGATGCCACGCTTTCACTCTCATTCCACGTTACCGGTCTGGCACCCCAACGGTAAAATTGTCTTCGCAACCAAAGGCTTCTGCCCAAATACTCCTCTTGCCCATATAGCACCAAAAGACTGTCTAGCAAGGCACGGTTTCTATCTTGCAAATTATATCCATAATAGTCTGCAAACACCGTGTCAAGCTCTGCAGGTACTTGATTATAAGCCCATTCTCTGTTGGGTATAAACCCAAAAAGGCGTGAATTTGGACGCTGATATACATAGCTCTCTAGCTCACGGCGAAACTCCCTTTCACCTTCAAACTCGTATTGATTCTTTTTCAGCACATATTCATGGTCTGGAATCTTGTCCGTAATACTACAAGCACTCAGCAGCCACAAAAAAATTCCTGCAAGAGTTAAGAAAAATATATTTTTGCAATTCAAGGTCTAAGAAGCATTTATAGTAGTACAAATATATGCCAAGCAAATCGCAAACCCAACTCATCCGCAGTTTATCTCAAAAAAAGTATAGACTTCAGCACAGACTCTTTGTAGTAGAAGGAGAAAAATCTGTCCTGGAATTTCTGGCATCAGACCTGCGATTGCATGCAATTTACACTACAGAATCGCACTCGTTGCCTGCCAATATAGAAGCTGAAAAAGTCTCTCAGCAACAAATGCAGACAATGAGCCAACTCAAAACCCCACCAGGTTTGCTCGCAGTATTTCACATACCTACTCCAGACACCGATTTGCCTACAAAAGGTGTACATCTAGTGCTAGATCAAGTTTCAGACCCGGGAAATCTTGGCACCATCATCAGATTGGCAGACTGGTATGGCATCCAGAGTATTTATTGCAGCTCGGATACCGTAGATGCATATAATCCAAAAAGCGTTCAAGCTTCCATGGGATCCTTGGCCAGAGTGCAACCTACATATACCGATCTCATAGAAATGCTGCAGACAACAAGTCTGCCGGTTTTTGGTGCGTTTCTTCACGGCACCAGCATCTACGCACAGGACTTTCCGGAGGACATGCTATTGATAGTAGGCAGTGAATCACATGGCATTTCCAGTAAGGTATTACAATATTGTAGCCAAAACATTACAATACCCAGAGCAGCTACATCTCAAGCAGAAAGCCTTAATGTCACAGTAGCTACGGCCGCCATTGTGAGTCACATATTTGCCAAGCGCTTGGGTTAGAATCTATATTCCGCGCTCAGGCTTATCACTCGGTTTTGAAAATCATATTCGCCTGTCTTGTCCAGAGAAGTAAACCCGTGACTGTATCGGAACACCGCAGCCCAACTTTCAGTAAACTCATAGCCCATACCTGCATTCAGCGCAAAATCCCACTTGTGCAGATCATCCATGCGTTGCTCATAGCGTTGCAAATCACCTTCAAGACGCACATTGGCAGTGATCAAAATGTCCTTAGTCATATTATATCCAATCTGAGGGCCCCATTCCAGGCGCAAATTTGGCATAGGATAAAATTGAACCATCACAGGCAGCAAAATATAGGCTAACTTGAAGTTTTGATCCACATCTACCATAGTAGTGCCAACCATACGGCTCACCTTCGCATTTGCACCTTGATAAGAGCCTAAAAGCTCTCCTTGCACTGCAATATTATCACGAAATTTATACTGTGCAAAAGCCCCTCCATGCGGGCCTATCAGCGCATTTACCTCATCAGCCTCTTTTGCAGACCCACCACCAATCGTAGAGTAGTTGATCCCTGCCTTGAGACCATAAGTTATCTGGCCATTAACAGTCATGCAAAGCATCAAAAATAC
>JAUNRT010000002.1:51389-53275 GCA_030535475.1 Weeksellaceae bacterium
CCTTGAGACCATAAGTTATCTGGCCATTAACAGTCATGCAAAGCATCAAAAATACCGGTAAAAAGTAGAGTTTATTCATTTATTCAGGTGTTTATAAAATCAAAAATACTAAAACAAATCATTTCACAACATTCTTATTACAATAATTCCAATTACCTATAGAATTTTTATGATTTGGGCGGCCCCCTTTTATTGGCAGTAGAGCTGCGAATCATCGCTTCTCTACCTGCCAATAAAAGGGTCGGTGTTCGGCTATTACTCCGCGGTTTTTTGGCTGCAAAATTGTGGCGCAAAGGGTTTTCAGCCGGTTGCGCGGCCTCAACCCCTTTGCGCTCACATTTTGCAAGAGCCAAAAAACCTGGCGGGGTAACCGCCTACCACCTGCCGCATCACTCCGCAATCATTACTTCTGTTAAATTTCAGCTATAACATAAACATTTCAGAATTTCATCCACGCAGAACGTATTTTTGGTGTGCTTTACTAAAGAGTGCGGCATAGAATATAGAACTTCAAACATCTATGTTCGACAATCATCACTACAGAATTTTGCAAAGTTTGTTAGGTTTCTGAAATTGATCTAATATGCGTTAATCTCTTTAGCACAGTTATCCTTTATAATTGTATAAACAGAGTATATTTGCCACATGGCAACAATACTACTATTAGAAACCTCCACCACCCTGTGTTCCGTTGGGATTGTACAAAACGGTGAGCTAGTGGCGATAGTAGAAGAAGGCTCAGAACAATATATACATGCAGAGCGGTTGCACGTTTTCATTTCATGGGCACTAGAATGTGCGGTGCTGCAACCCAAGGATTTGCAAGCTGTATGTGTGGGTCGTGGACCAGGTTCATATACAGGGTTGCGCATAGGCGTAGCGGCGGCTAAAGGTATGTGCTATGCCCTGAAAATACCGCTCGTTGCAGTGAATTCCTTGCAGGTGCAAGCAAGTTTAGCTCCACCCGCCGAAATCACAATTTCTATGACAGATGCAAGACGGATGGAGTGCTACACACTAGTTCAGGATAGTGCAGGAAATATATTAGAGCCTACCGCTGCCACCGTGCTCACACCGGAAAGTTTTGTTAACTATGCCGATAAAAACATTGCTATAGTAGGCGATGGAGCAGCCAAAGCAAGCGGTATATTACAATTATCCAAGGCTTCCTACTACCCGGAGCTACTACCATCTGTGCGGGGTATGGTACAAGAGGCCAATCGAAGATATGAGCAAGGTATTTTTGAAGATTTGGTGCAGTTTGAGCCTTTTTACCTGAAAGAATTCATTGCAGGAACACCTAAACAGAGACCTTAGAAGTTTTTTTGATTGCTTGTTGATTTGAAGTCTAGGCTTCTCTCTCAAGGAATTGTATTAATGGTGCAAACTATCTCGTGCTACGTCAAATTTCGGGTGAATTACAATTCGAGTAAAATTTCAAATTCCTAAATTTTCACAATGTAATTTTACTATTCTTACCAAGATTTTAGATGAAAAATTTTAGCTAATACCATCACGCATTTTGAATGTATTGATGGCCGTTTTGTTTTAAGATATGATTGTGTAGGAAGCTAAAACCGGCTGAAATACGTTGTCCAATCAAATGATAATAATTGAATACTCTGCGACATCATTTTAAATCCAAAAAACCGGCGAAGCCGGTTCGCGGCAGGGATTGAAACGGTATCCGGTGCAGACTGTGCATATTACAAAACCCCTGCAGACGGTACCGGGTCACGGCGATAGCCTGAGAGTGTGCCGTATGCAGGAGGTTTTGTATGCACAGGCAAGCCGGATTTAGTTGAAAGCCCGGTACCTCGGCGTTTTGTTGGTGTTTAAAATACGCCAAAACCCGCGCGGGCCCCCCCAAAAAAAAAAAAAAAAAA
>JAUNRT010000002.1:53285-69568 GCA_030535475.1 Weeksellaceae bacterium
TTTAATCATATTAAAGACGTTTTTTTTTTCAACGCCGGTAAAGGGTTATTTTTCTTCATATAAAAAACAAAACAAACGCCGAGGTAGCCGCCCAAATAAAAAAATAAAAAAAATAAAGAATATTGTGACTTTACAACCCAAAAGCTTGCGCCAATTCACGGTATTCTTGCAACTTAAACTGCTGTGAATATGGGATGGTGCAAATCATGAGCTCATCAAAGCCATATTTTTCTTGCTCTGCGTGCAGTGTGTTGACTACGCTGGCAAGATCTCCACGCAGGTGGTAGGATTTGTTCTGCTCCAGAAACAGTTTTTCTGCCATAGTGAGTGGGTAATTTTGCGCATCTTCCGGACTCATGCGCACAATTGGCCGACCTGTATATAGGTGCAGGCGCGCGATGTCTGTGGAGAGGGCTTGATAGTCTGCCTCTTCCTGTGTGTCTGCGACCGTGACCATGTAACATGCCAACACATTGGGTTCTTGATGGAAAGCCGACGGACGGAAGTTATGACGATAAACGTCAAAAACGCTCTTGTCTATGGTGCCTGTAAAAAACTGCACATAGGCGTAGGAAAGTCCCATTTTACCTGCTTCTGCGGCGCTGTTGCCTGTTGACCCGAGTAGAAAAACTTCTGGCAAGGTGATGTTTTGCGGTGCTGCGACAATATTCTGATTGTAAGGTGCTTGCCCGTCTTTGTCTTGCATGAGTAGGAGGGTTTCTTGCAGCTTGTGGTAGAGGTCTTGCATGCGCGTGTCTCTACCTTCTGAAAGGGCAAGAATGGCTTTGCCATCGCCGCCTGGTGCTCGTCCTGCGCCAAAATCTATGCGGTTGGGTGCATAGGTGCAAAGTGTTTTAAAGGTTTCTGCCATTTTCATGGGTGCATAGTGCATGAGCATAGTGCCACCGCTGCCTAGGCGTATGCGCTGCGTTTGGCCTGCAAGATATGCCATGGAGATTTCTGGTGCTGAACTCACGAAGCCCGGCGTGTTGTGATGCTCCGCAAACCAGAATCTGTGGTACCCGAGTTCTTCTGCCAGCAAGACTGCTTGCTGCATGTCTAGTAGTGCTTGTGTGTGGGATGTGCCTTGTGATACGGGTGCTTGGTCTAGTATGCTGAGCTTCATGTGTGTTTTTTTGGTGCTTTTTTGGCAATTTTTGCACCAAACTGGCTGAGGTATGTACTTGGATTTGGGGCTGTGCTGCTATTTTGTACCTTTACTACTTCAAAATACTTGGATATGAAACAGTGGGTTTTAGTAATTGCTAGTTTGTATGGTCTGATTTCTATAGTATTGGGTGCTTTTGGCGCGCATGCTTTTAAGAAGATGATTTCTGTAGAGAAGTTGTTGAGCTTTGAGGTAGGTGTGAGATACTTGATGTATAGTGCACTGGTGCTGCTGGTACTGGGTTTCTACTTTGACTTCCAAGATGTGCTGGAAAAGAATGCTGCAAGGCTGATAATTGTAGGGTCTTTGCTTTTTTCGGGTAGTATTTTTCTACTGGCTTTTTCTGAAAAATATAATATGCCTACCAAAATTTTGGGTCCTATAACGCCTCTTGGTGGTTTGCTGATAATTATAGGCTGGGCGATATTGATTTACTATTTTTTCCGCTATAAGGTGTAGTGCGCCATAAAGCGGTGCGTGGCAATGGTTGATGAGACTACTTATTGTAGTTTTCGTCAAAGGGCTCTATGTGTATGACCACGTGGCCTATATGCGGTAACTGGGTGTGGAGGTTGTGCTGAACGGCATGTGAAATGTCATGCCCTTGTCTCACGGTGAAATCTCCATTTACTACCACATGCAGATCTACTACGTAGTATGCTCCATGCTTGCGTATATGGCACTTGTCTGTGGCCATGACGCCAGGAGTATTGTGCGCAATGTTTCTCACTTTCTCAGACAGATTGGGATAGCGATGTTCATCCATGATTTCGCGCAATGCCGGACGTACGACATTGTACGCATTGATGAGAATGATACCGGATGCTATGATAGCTGCCATGTCATCTGCTGCCGCATAGGCATCACCCATTATCACGGCTATGAATATTCCCACAAAAGCAGCTACTGATGTGATGACATCAGCCCGATGATGCCAGGCCTCTGCACGCAGTGCGGTACTATGAGTAGCGTCACTTTTGTTTTTGAATTTTCTGTGTAGCAGTTCTTTGGTGATGATGATTACGGCAAGTACCGGTAAGGTGAACCAGCTGGGGGCTGAATGTGGTTTTTGCATGTTCACGAAACTCTGCCAGGCTATATATAATGCGGCAATGAGCATCACAAATCCTATGATGAGCGCAATTAAAGCTTCGGCTTTGCCGTGCCCATAAGGGTGGTTTTTGTCAGCTGGTTTTTGTGCGTAGCGTACACCCACCAACAAAAGTATGGAACTGAAAACATCTGTAAGTGACTCTATGGCGTCTGCAATAAGTGCAAATGAGTTGCCTACAAAACCGGTAACGCCTTTCACTACTACCAAAAACAGATTGCCCAATATTCCTGTGAATATGGTGTGTTGAATGTTTTTTTGGTAGCCGGATTTATGACTTTGCGACATATTCAGGTAAAATTAGCGCAAAACTTATTACAAAAAAAACCGCCTCTAAATTGAGACGGATTTTTTTAAAATCTTATTGTGCCGGTTGCGTTGGTTGTGCTTGTCGCGTTTCTATGTTTACACCTGGATGGGTTTCATCCATTTTTGGCATTTTACCTATTTCCAGAACTTCTATATCAAAAATTAAGGTTGCACCCGGTGGTATTTCACCTGCTGCTTGATCACCATATCCTAAGTTGGAAGGAATGTAAAGTTTGTACTTACCACCTGCTTGCATAAGTTGCAAACCTTCTATCCACCCGGTGATGAGGCCTTGGTCTTGTACAGGGAACTGTATAGGCTCACCTTGGTTGTTCTTGTCTGTGCTGTCAAATACTTTACCGTTTATAGTTTGACCGGTATATTTCACAGAAACCATGTCTCCAATTTGCACAGTAGGACCACTACCCGGTTGCACTACTTTATAAGCAAGACCGCTTGGTGTTGTTTGCACGCCTGGTTCATTTTTGATTTGTGCCATATACTCAGTACCTTTCTGTACATTTGACTCTGACATCTGTTTTGCTCTTTTCTGGTAGAAGTTGTCCATATAATGGTTTACAGAGTCTGTAGATATTCTCAACTCACGTTTGTTAAGAAAATCCATCATACCAGCTATCACTTCATTTTTATCTATACCGCCTTTAAGCACTTCATTATCCATAGCGGCTTGGATGCGCTGACCCATTACAAGACCTTGGCTATAAGAATCCATCTTTTTTGGATTGTCTAGATAATCCTTAATTCCTTTTTCCATTTGTTTGTAGTCGATGGTATCGTTGGTAGGAGTTTGTGACCCTTGACCCAACATTACGCCAAATGCATATGAGGCTTGTCTTCCATCTTGGTCTACAGCAGTACTGCTTGTTACAGAAGTCTCGTTCTTACAAGAAAAAAGAGCTGCTGCCAAAGCAATTGAGAAAACGATTCTTTTCATTCAAAAAAATTTCTGCAAAAGTAATACAATTCTCCATATTTCAAAAGAAAACCCTCTTGCTGCAAAACAAGAGGGTAAACCTAACTAATCAACCTAAACCTATGAAAAAAAATTATTTTAATCAGGCCAAATATAGAAATAAACATTTAATTGCAAAAATATTTTAGGAAAATTACCCCATATTTTTTTTGAAATTTTTCTAATGCATTAATTTTCATAGCCTTAAATATTTAAATACTCTTAAATCTACAGTTCTGCGAAAGCATGGGTGTATTTTTGAGTCGATTTTGGCCATACTTACGCAGGGTAAAATTTTTGCAAATCTCCTTATCTTTGGCGTCATGAGTGAGTACTTGAAAGAGCTGAATGAAGCTCAACGTGAGGCAGTGATACATACAGATGGTCCGGTGATGGTGATAGCTGGTGCAGGTTCCGGAAAAACCCGTGTGCTCACCTATCGCATTGCGCATATTATAGAAAAAGGAGTGGATCCGTTCAATATTTTGGCTTTGACTTTTACTAACAAAGCCGCACGCGAAATGAAAAACAGAATAGTATCTGTTTTGGGAGAAACAGACGTGCGCGGGTTGTGGATGGGAACATTTCACTCTGTATTTGCACGCTTGCTCCGAGTTGAAGCGCCTAAGCTTGGTTTTCCCTCCAATTTCACCATTTACGATCAGCAAGACGCACTTTCTGTAATCAGAAAAGTAATAGACGATTTGCAATTAGACAAAGAAATCTACAAGCCCAAACAAATTTTGGGTAGAATCTCACAGTATAAAAACAATCTCATCACCGTACGCGCATACTTCAACAATCCCGAGCTGCAAGAGGCAGATGCTGCAGCCATGAAACCCAAGACGGGTGACATATATGCAGCGTATGTAGACAGATGTTTTCGTTCAGGAGCCATGGATTTTGACGATCTGCTTCTGCGTACCAATGAAGTGCTTACTAGATTCCCAAATGTGCTAGCCAAGTACCAAGAAAGATTCAAGTATATACTAGTAGATGAGTATCAAGATACCAACCACTCGCAATATCTCATAGTCAAAGCTTTGGCTGCACGTTATGAAAATATATGCGTAGTAGGAGACGATGCACAGAGTATTTACGCATTTCGCGGAGCCAATATTCGCAATATTCTCAATTTCCGAAAAGATTATGAAGATGCTGCCGCGTATGCGTTGGAGCAAAACTACAGATCTACGCAGACCATAGTAAACGCCGCCAACGATATCATTGCAAAAAACCGTGATCAAATCCAGAAAAACGTCTGGACCTCCAACAACACCGGCAATCGCATATCCGTTTATCGTGCACTTACAGACGCAGACGAAGCCGCATTTGTAGTGTCAGAAATCTTTGATAAGCAAATGAATCAGCAACTCTCACCCGGGAAGTTTGCTATACTGTACCGCACCAATGCACAATCCAGAGCTTTGGAAGAAGCCCTGCGCAGAAAAAACATTCCATACCGTATATATGGAGGCATTTCATTTTACCAACGCAAAGAAATTAAAGATCTCATAGCATACCTCAGGCTTCTTATAAACCCAAGTGACCAAGAAGCCCTTTTACGCATTATCAATTTCCCAAAGCGCGGCTTGGGCGACACCACACTTCAGAAACTCACCGTGTATGCAGACTCCATAGAGCAATCCATACCACAAGTGTTGGAAAACATACAGGCACATGCCGCCAAAATAGGTATCAACACTGGCACTGCCAATAAGCTCAATGACTTCTATGTCATGCTCAAAAGCTTCCAAGTCTTGCTCAAAACCCAAGACATTTATGAAGTAGCAATGGAGGTTGCAAAACAGAGCGGCCTCATAAAAGTGCTCAAAGAGGATGACACTCCAGAGGGTATTTCTCGCCTTGAAAACCTACAAGAATTGCTCAATAGTATGCAAGGATTTGTAGAAGAGCAAACCCAATTGGCAGATGGTGATCCATCCTTGCAGAGCTTTTTGGAAAACGTAGCCCTCGCCACCGATGCAGACAGTGAAAATGAAGATGATAGTGAAAAAGTATCCCTCATGACAGTGCATCTAGCCAAAGGTCTGGAGTTTCCAATCGTATTCATAGTAGGTCTGGAAGAAAACCTCTTTCCTTCTCAGATGAATATGAACACACGCTCAGAGTTAGAAGAAGAGCGCAGACTATTTTATGTAGCCCTCACTAGAGCAGAGAGAGAGGCCACACTCAGCTATGCCGTTTCGCGCATGCGTTGGGGCAAAATTATTGATTCAGAACCCAGCAGATTTTTGGAAGAGATAGATGATCAGCACCTCAATTGGCTCAACATTGCAGACAATGTTTCCGGCACAGGCACCGGACTCAGCATGGACATTTTTGGAGATATGCCACAAACACCAAGCAGACCCAATCGCTATTCCAAACCCACCACAAAATCAGGTTCTAAACCAGCTCCAAGCACAACACCAAGCACACCAAAAAACCTAAAACCCATTGCACAAGCACAGCTCAAGCATGGACAATCGGCCGCCAAAGAACTCCGCATAGGCAACATAGTCACGCATGATCGCTTTGGTAGAGGAGAAGTCACCATGCTCTCCGGCGACCCAGACAACGTCAAGGCAACCATCAAATTTGACAATGTTGGAGAAAAAAATCTACTGCTCAACTTTGCTAGGCTCACAATCATTAGATAATTTTTATTAGGGCGGCACCCTTTTGTTGGTGAAAACGTTTTGGGTAAAAGCCTATAGACATATTACCACCAACAAAAGGGTCGGGCTATCCGCTTGTAGTACGCAGGCTTGTGCCCGCAAAATTAGCGGCTGCAGCGGTTTTCAGCCGCACCCGCGGCCTCAACCCGCTTCGCTCGCATTTTGCTGGGCACAATCCTTTGCGCGCTACCGCTACTATCCCTGCCGCATTTTCGTAACTTCCAATTGCAACGTAATTACTTTAGAATAATCGTGTGATTTAAAATCAATTTTCAGACAATTTATTTGTGAAATTCTTCTCTAATTTATGCCATTTTGCGACGTCAAAATAGCATGGGAAATTGCAAATAGAAAAAACTCTTTATTTTTGCAACTTAGTAACACCTCACCTATATGCCAAAAAATTTAGTCATTGTAGAGTCGCCGGCCAAAGCCAAAACCATAGAAAACTATCTAGGGAAAGATTACAAAGTGGCATCAAGCTACGGCCACATAGTAGATTTGCCCAAGAAAAATATGGGTATAGAAATAGAAAACAATTTCAAACCCATATATAAGGTCTCACCAGACAAAAAAGATGTTGTAAAAAAATTGAAAGAATTGGCTTCTAAAGCTGATACCGTTTGGTTAGCTTCCGATGAAGACCGTGAAGGAGAAGCAATTGCTTGGCACTTATTCAATGAGCTCAAATTAGACAAATCCAACACAAAACGTATAGTTTTCAATGAAATTACCAAGAAAGCTATACAAAACGCTATAGAAAACCCTCGTGATATAGACATAGATCTCGTCAACGCTCAGCAAACACGCAGAGTTTTAGACAGACTAGTAGGTTTTGAGATGTCGCCAGTGTTATGGAAAAAAATCAAACCCGGACTTTCCGCAGGTCGTGTTCAATCTATTGCTGTGCGTCTTATTGTAGAGCGTGAACAGGAAATACTTGACTTTGTGCCAAAAAATAGTTTCAAGGTACAAGCAGAATTTTCTACTGAAAAGTCTGAAAACTTTAGTGCGACACTAGATACTGAATTTGATACTTACGAAGACACCATACAATTTCTGAAAACTTGCGCCGGCGCCAATTTTCATATTAGCGCAGTGGAGAAAAAAGCGGGTAAAAGATCGCCTTCAGCTCCGTTCACCACTTCTACTTTGCAGCAGGAAGCTTCTCGCAAGCTCGGATTTCCAGTAGCTAGAACCATGCGTGTGGCACAACAACTCTATGAGCAAGGTTTTATCACTTACATGCGTACAGATAGCGTTCATCTATCTCAAGACGCCTTGCGTGATGCCAAAAATGTAATCCATACAGAGTTTGGAGAAAAATACTCAAAACAACGTAACTATACCTCCAAGAGCAAAGGAGCGCAAGAAGCGCACGAAGCCATACGCCCAACAGATTTTTCAGTGAAGCTCGCTGGTACAGATGCAGCGCAGCAAAGACTATATGACCTCATTCGTAAGCGTACATTAGCATCACAGATGGCAGATGCCGCACTAGAACGCACAGTGGTAGATATTGAAAACAATAACAATCCTCGTATTTTCAAAGCAAGAGGAGAAGTGATACTTTTCGATGGTTTTCTAAAGCTTTATCAAGAAAGCTCAGATGATGACACAGCAGAAAACACCTCTGGTTTTTTGCCACAACTATCCAAAGGTCAAGCCTTGGAGTATCTGAACATTACTGGTACAGAAAAATTCACCAGACAACCACCACGCTATACAGAAGCCACTTTGGTACGGCAATTAGAGGAGTTAGGCATCGGAAGACCATCTACCTATGCGCCCACAATTTCCACTATTCAAAAAAGAGACTACGTAGAACTATATAACTCTGAAGGTGAGAATAGAGACATACGCACAGTTGCTCTCACACAAGGAAATATTGAAGAAAAGACCATTCAAGAAAAATACGGTTCTGAAAGGAAAAAACTGAAGCCTACAGATGTTGGGATAGTGGTCAATGACTTCTTAGTACAACATTTCCAGCGCATCATGGACTATCAATTCACTGCTCAAGTAGAGGAGGAGTTTGATGAAATTGCAGAAGGCAATGAAGATTGGATCAAAGTGCTTGACAATTTCTATGAAAGATTTCACGCAAACATTCTAGAAGTAGAAGAAAATGCGGAAAGAGCGACAGGTGAGAGATTGCTAGGACAAGAGAAATCAACTGGCAAAAATATTTATGCACGCATCGGTAGATATGGTGCCATGATACAAATAGGAGAGGCAGATGAAACGGAAAAGCCTCGATTTGCAAGCCTGCAACCAGACCAAAATATCGCGACCATCACATTAGAAGAAGCACTTAAGCTATTTGATCTGCCCAAAAAATTGGGAAGTCATAAAGAGCATGATCTCATAGTGAACACCGGGCGATACGGTCCTTATGTGCAGTGGGATAAAACCTACGTTTCACTACCCAAAGGTACAGATCCCAATGATGTCGAATTCCCTTTTGCACTAAAATTGTTGGAAGAAAAACTCAAGCAAGATGCTCCGATTGGGAATTATGAGAATATGCCAATAACTAAAGGAAAAGGTCGTTTCGGACCATTTATCAAATGGAACGAAATGTATATTAACGTTGGCAAAAAATATGATTTCGATAATCTTAGCCAAGCAGATCTCAAAGAACTTATAGAAGATAAGCTCAGAAAAGAAAGAGAAAAAGTGGTACGAGTTTTAGAGGAAGAAGGTATCAGAATCGAAAAAGCACGATGGGGTAGACACAACGTGATCAAAGGAAAGACCAAGATAGAATTAGCCAAAGAGGTAGATGTGCAAGCACTGAAACCGGCAGAGTTGGTAGCCATGTTTGATAAACCGGCTACAAAAAGCAGAAGAAAATCAAAGTAATTAGCGATATATGGATATCGAAGAATTTTTAGTCCCCGTTGCATATTCACTAACAGAAGATCTGAGTATGGGTCATCGATGGTCTATTGGTGCGAATTGCCACTTTGGTATTCCGAGCAATCCAGAGCCCGATGCTGTATTCTTAGTTTTTGTTGCAAATGAACAGGAGTTTGACCAGCAAGAAACAGCTTTTGAGAAGCTGCGTAGAAATTTCTATTCCCTATCTCACAGTAACTGGAGTTTGCCATTGTATGATTTAGGAACTATTGTAGCCAAAGAAGACCCGGAATATCTGAAGTTTGCAGCTTTTTCAGTGGCACGTGAAATTCAGAAATATGAGGGTAAATTGATTGTAGTTGGAGGAGCGCACTCACTC
Source organism: Weeksellaceae bacterium (assembly GCA_030535475.1). Classification (GTDB taxonomy): domain Bacteria; phylum Bacteroidota; class Bacteroidia; order Flavobacteriales; family Weeksellaceae; genus JAUNRT01. The sequence continues at coordinate 62,769 of JAUNRT010000002.1, forward strand.
ACCTATCAACTTTATCTTGCTTTGCAGGGCAGTATGAAATCTGTATGCACAGTAGATTACAGAATAGATCTCAATATAGATTCGCCTGTAGATGAGGAGAGATTTATATCAGATATGATATTAAACAGTGATCATCCGTTACTGGATTATGTAAATTTAGGATCACAAGCACCATTTAGATATAAAGAAGAGTCAGATATCTTGGAGCAAATGAATTTTGAGGAGATTAGATTGGGTAGGCTCATAGATGACATCACTTTGGCAGAACCATACATTAGGGAAGTTGACATATTTTCAGTAGATGTAAAAGCCTTACAACAAAGCTCTTTTCCGGACTCCGACCACTCTTCACCCAATGGACTAAATGCACGAGAAATTTGCCAAATCATGAAATATGCCGGCAATTCATGGCAATTAACCCAGACGCACATCGCAGGTGTCAAAGATTTTTCTCATCCTGTAGCCGAGCAACTTACCTCAGAAATGCTCTGGTATTATTTGGAGGCGATGAACAATAGACAGCAAGATGGCGAACTTCAAGTATATCATGTACAATTTGATGATGAAGAAATCGTTTTCTATAAATCAGTGAGAAGTGGAAAGTGGTGGGTAGAAACCATAGTTGATGGTATGCAAAAGAAAATTCCTTGCAGCCATATGGATTATCATAAATCTTTACAAGGAGAATTACCTGATAGATGGCTCAAGTTTTTCAAAAAATTTTATTGAGCATTATACTAAAGATTTATTTCATGCGTTTATAAGTCACTATACACAAATTATTTTTGTGTTATTTCTAAAAAAGTAATAGTTTTACCAACTCGAAAAATATAGAGTGATAATGAGAAAAATAATGTTTCTTGGGGTTCTCCTGTCAATCCTTATCTCTTGCGGCGGCAGCGGCAATAAGCGGGGAAATGACAGAGGTATGATTATACCGGAAAGGAAACCAAAAAATTTAGCTCCTACTCGTCCTATTGGGATGGTTCCGATTCCAAGTGGTTCGTTTGTAATGGGACAAACGGACTATGATTTTGCTCAGCAGCAAAATGCTACCCCAAAAACAGTTTCAGTTTCAGCCTTTTATATGGATGACACTGAAATCACCAATGCAGAATATCAAGTTTTTGTAAACTATGTTCGCGATTCAATTGTTCGTCAATTGCTTGCAGAAAGAGCTTACGAAATGGGATATGATGGTACTCAAGGTGGTTCAGATGGTAGTGGAATTGCTTCATTTGCCTTTAAAAACCAATCGAAGGATGGTCAAAGATCAGCGTATGAAGAGTACATTGATGAGGTTTCTGACGGTAGAAGCGGATACGAATCAGAAAGAATGCTCAACTGGGATATTCCTATAGAATGGGATAAATATAAATATCCGGACAGAGATTATGTAGAAGTTATGGAGTCCATTTATTACGCTCCAGAAGATAGATTCAACAATGAAAGACTTATTGATGTAAGAAAGTTGAACTATATTTTCGCTGAAGTTGATAAAAATAAAGCCGCGCGTGCACATGGTACAGATGCTACCAGAAGCGAGTTCGTGAACATTGATACAGTAAATATTTATCCGGACACTACTGTTTGGGTACGTGACTTCCACTATGCTTACAATGACCCATTACACAATGACTATTTTTGGAACGCTGCATATTTAGATTATCCGGTAGTTGGTGTAACTTGGGATCAGGCGAGAGCTTTCTGTGCATTCCGTACAGATAAGCACAAAACTTACAATGACTCTAAGAAGCGTAACAAAGAAGACGTAATCATCTACAGACTTCCAACTGAAGTTGAGTGGGAATATGCTGCAAGAGGTGGTCAAGAAAACATGCCTTATCCTTGGGGTGGACCGTATTTGCAAGATAGCCGTGGATGTTATTTGGCAAACTTCAAACCACGCCGTGGTGACTATATAGAGGATTGCTGTGCAAAAACTAAGAAGCCAGGTTTCATCTATGCCGCTCCTGTAAGAACATTCTTCCCTAATGATTTTGGACTTTATGACATGTCAGGAAACGTAGCCGAATGGACTCAATCACCTTACAACTCAGCTTCAAGTGAGTTTACTGGAACTATGAACCCATACTTGGGCTCTGGAATGGATACAGGTGTGAAAACTGTAAAAGGAGGTTCTTGGAAAGATGTTGGTTATATGCTTATGGTAGGAGCCAGAGACTGGGAACACAAAGATTCTGCAAGAAGTTTCATTGGTTTCAGAACTGTACAGACTATTCCTGAAGGTGCAAATGTTCGCTTCAACAGAACAAGAGTTCGCACGAACTAATACTAGAATAACAGATTTATTTCATATTTTTTAATCAAAAACACATTATTCAACAATGGCAGCTAAAGCAACTAGAAAAGACGTGATCTTAAACATGATTTACTCGCTCGGTGCAGCAGTAGTAATCCTTGGAGCACTTTTGAAAATCAACCACTGGTCAATTCCTGGAACAGGCATTGGAGGAACTGAAGTACTTGCACTTGGACTTCTTACTGAGGCAATCATCTTCGTAATCTTCGCATTTGACCCACCATCAGGTGAGTACGCTTGGGATAGAGTTTACCCTGAATTGACTGAGAAAAATGCTGCTCCGGTTGTTAAGAAAAACGCAATCGTTCAGCAACCAATAGAAGGTGATGTATCTCTTTCTACTAAACTAGACAAAATGTTGGCAGATGCTAAATTGGACGCATCTCTTATGTCAAGACTCCGTGACGGAATCGACAACTTCAGCTCTGCTGTAGGTGAAATCAACAAAACTGTTGACGCATCAAGAGCTACTCAAGAATATGGTGATCAATTGGCACTTGCTGCTAACCACATGGAGTCACTAAACGCTCTATACCAAGTACAATTAGATCATGGTAAAAAGCAAGTTGAACTTAACCGTAAGTTTATTGATGAAATGTCTAAGTCAGCGGCTGGATCTGAGCAATTCCTTACTGAAATGAACCAGTTGACAAGCAACGTAAACAGCTTGAACAGAGTTTATGGTGGAATGCTATCAGCTATGAAGGCTTAATCCAGAGCTTCTTTAAACAACACATTTATTCATCAATTTTTAATACTTAATAAAGACTAAAAATGGCTAAGGGCAAATTACCACCACGCCAGAAGATGATCAACCTGATGTATCTTATCTTCATCGCTATGATGGCTATGCAGATTGATAGAGAGGTGTTGAGAAGCTTTGAAGGCATAAATACTTCTCTTGTTGACGCAGCAGATCTTACAAGAGATAACAACAATACTTTTTATGATCAAATAGATAATAAAGCGCAAGAAGACGCAGAATATCGCGCAATTCAAGAGCAGGCCAATAGAGTAAAGGCTGAATCTGATGCTGTATATGCTGAATTGCAAAAATCAAAAGATGAGCTAATTGCTGCTGCTGAATATACTCCTCCTGCAGAAGGACAAGAAACTAAATATGTTGCACTTCAAAATAGTGATGTTGTAACAAATCTTTTCTTCACGGCTGATAATGACAGCCCACGCGGACAAGAATTGCAAGCGGCAGTGAAAAGATATGCAGACTTCTTGAATACTCAATATACTCAAGAAGTTGATAGAACTCGTGTGCAAAAACTTTTTAGTACCGAGCAAGAAGGTACAAGATCTTGGTTGAACAGAGTATTCTACAATCAACCAATGGTTGCCGCAATGACTAACTTGTCTAAGATTCAATCAGACGTTCGTACAGAAGAAGGTAACCTCGTTAGATCTTTGTTGGCAGAAAAACTACAGGATGAAATCGAACTTAAAGCTTTCCAACCGATTGTTGATTTCCCAACTATCGTGAAAGTTGGAGACAAAGTTCAAGCGAATGTAGCTTTTGGTGCATATGATAACTCACTTCAAGGTAGTGTAAATGTTGGTGGTTCTAGCGTTCCTTTGACAGGAGGTAAAGCCACCTTTGCTGTGAACACTTCTTCACCTGGTACTAAAACAATAAGCGGTACTATGTCTTATAGAAAGCCGGATGGAACTACTGAGTCTATGCCGTTCTCAAGAACATATACTGTTGTTTCTGAAACATTAGAAAAAGCACCTGTGGGTGGTTCTATTTCTGCAGACAACATGAATGTTGTTTACCGAGGTGTTGCCAATCCATTGACAGCAACTATCAACGGTGCTGATGGGCCTGTAAGCATGACAGCATCTACTGGTAACCTGAGCGGTTCAAATGGTAAATATACCTTTACAGTTGCCGGAGGTAACTCTGTTACTTTCACTGCTTCAGCGAAGACTTCAACAGGAGGTACTGTTACAGAAAGAAAAGAATTCCGTATCAAGCCAGTTCCACCACCACAAGGTCAGATCCGTGGTAGAAATGCACTTACTGTACCAGCAAGTTCACTTTCTGCATTGGCTGTAGAGGCTGCTATTCCAGACTTTGAGTTCCCGGTATCATTTACAGTAACTTCATTTAAGGTTAAAGTATCTGGTCAAAGAACGGTAAACGTAAATGGAAATAGACTTTCAGCTGCAGGTAGAGTATTGGATCAAGTAAAGGCAGGTGATGCAGTAAACGTATTTGATATTGAAGTGACAGCATCTGGTATGGGTGGAGCTCAAATCAGAAACGTAACACCTGTAACTATCGAAGTTCAATAATTGTAAGTATTGCAACAAAATATTTTGGAATAATTTTCGTTACAGAGAAGTACTAGATATAATTGAAAAATAAGATGAAAATAAAGTTTTTTAGCACGTTGCTTATATTGGGAGGTTTTGTCTCAATTCACGCTCAATCTATATTGAACGCCTCTTCTCCGGAAGAATTGCGTAGAATGCGTGCAGAAAATCTTACCGTTACAGGCAAAGGTGATACTATCAAAAAGGAAGTAACTCCTTTAGAGTATGGTTTCATTGAAGAAAAAGACGTTCTTTGGGCGAAGGTTGTTTGGGAAATTATTGACTTAAATGAACGCATCAATCAACCGTATTACAATTCTTCTGATGGTATTGTAAATAGCACTCTTTCATTATTCGATGCCCTAAAAGAGGGGATTCAAAATGATGAAATTACACAGGTATATGATGATGAATTCTTCAAGTACAAGATAACTAAAGAAGAAGCCCTTGGATCTATGACCCGAAGAGATACTACAGACTGGTTCTATGATCAGAAAGAAGATGGCATAGATATGTCTTCAATGTCGGAGGCAGAAATGGGTATTGACACCTATAATATAGGCTCTGAGCAAATCAAAATGGTGAAAGTGAAAGGTATGTGGTATATAGACCGCAGAATGGGCGAAATGAAATACAGAATTTTAGGTATTTCTATGATGGGTCCTGATGCGCAAACTATAGGTCGTGGTTTTGATGGTGCAGATGATTATATAGATCTATTCTGGATTTTCTATCCGGATGCACGCCAAACACTACACAAATACCAAGTATTCAACCCGCAAAATGCTGCATCATCGATTACATTTGATGATATGCTCAATGCGAGACGCTTCAACACAATCATCTACAAATCGAGTGATGCAATGGGTGATAGAAGTATCAACGAATATCTTCCAAGAGATGCACAAGCTCAACTTGAAGAAAGCAATCGTATCAGACGTGCAATTTTGCAGCGTGAGAATGATATGTGGAGTTACTAAGATTTAATAAAATCTGTATATTTTTGATCCCGGAATTTCCGGGATCATTTTTTTTATGGAAGTAGATGCAATAATTGTTGGTTTAGGTTTAGGCAGCGCCTTAGTTGCTTGTGAAATGCACCGTGATAGTAAGCGCTTTGTCATCTTTGATAATGCTCAACAATCGGCATCTCACATTGCTGCCGGAGTATATAATCCCGTTGTTCTAAAACGCTTCAATCTTATCTGGGAGCATTACACGCAAATGCGAGAGATGCAAGATATGTTCTCATCAATTGAAAAGTTTTACAATCAGAAACTTTTACATTCTTTAGCATTGTACAGAATTATCCACCATGAAAATGAAAGCAAGACTTGGGAGATTAAAGCACAACAGCCGGGTCTCAACCAATATATGCAGGATGATATCTTATCAGTAGAAAATCCTTTTCTCAACACTCCACATGGTGTTGGTGAAGTAAAAGGTTGTGGATACGTTGATATAAAAATGTTGCTGGAATTGGTTAAAAGGCATCACGCTACCAGTATACGTACGGAGCAATTTATGCATTCAAAACTACAATCAACTGCAGATAATACCTGGCGGTATGATGACCTGCAAGCGAAGCATGTTATTTTTGCAGAAGGTGTGCAAGTAAAAAACAATCCATATTTTTCCTGGGTACCCATTGAGCCGAATAAAGGAGAGGTTTTAACCTTAGAAATCCAAGAGTCCATTCCAGGTGCAATTTGGAAAAAGAAATGTTTTCTCATGCCGAGAAGTTCAGGTGAATACTATGTTGGTAGTACATATCAAAGGGAATTTGACGATGATAAACCTTCGATAGAAAACAAAGAATATTTGCAAAATGCGCTTAGTGAGTTCTTCACCGGTTCGTATACCATTGTCAAACATCAAGCGGCCTTACGTCCAACCATTAGAGACCGTAAACCAATTATTGGTGAACATCCGGCACATCCGGGATTGTATTGCTTAAATGGTCTCGGCACACGTGGCACACTAAATGGACCTTTTGCCGTAAATCGCCTATTGAAAAACATCTTTCAAAGTGAAGAAATTCCTGCCGAAATGAACGTGCAGCGATTTTACCCACCGGATATACAAAAAGAGTCCAATTAGAGTTCGCTGTTAAACCTAAGCAAATTGGAAATTAAATTTCTCTGGTATC
>JAUNRT010000032.1 GCA_030535475.1 Weeksellaceae bacterium
TAATTACCACCTTCAAAAAGTGTCATCATTGTTCATCTATTCAGCCATTTTGCTTCGCAAAATGGCTGAATGCAAAAGGGATTGAAGCGGGTAGCGCGCAAAGATGTGTGGGTAGCAAACCACAAGGCAGGCGGGTTGAGGCCGCCCGAGCGGCAGAAAACCGTCTGCCGCCGATGGTTTGCAGCCACACAGATGCGTACTACGAGCTGAAAGCCCGGTCTGCTCACGGCTTTGCCGTAAGCAGATTTGCCCAAAAAAAATTAAAAATTAGTTATTGATCACAAGATTTTTTAGAATCTTGTTGTGGCTTCCTAGCCTAGCGTGAGAGATTCGTCTGCGATTTCTATACCTTCTGTCACCAAATGGTAATTGTCCGGCATTTGCTCTTTCATGTCTTGCAAGCTTTGTAGGCTTTCTTTCTTTAATTGCTCGTCTGCAAGTTCATAAATTTCAAGTGTGAGCAACCAATCTTTTGGATGTTCTTTTTGCAGGGTATGGAAGATTTCTGCAAGTCTCTGCTGATTGATGTTTTTGCTTTGGCGCATGTTGCGCACTTCGCTGTAGAGCTTGTGCAGATGTCTGAGCTCATCACTCACTACTCTTTCAGTCATTTTTTCTGTTGGTACGTGGGTGATGTTGTCAAAGGATGAAGGGTCTGCCGGTCCTGCAAATGCAGAGACAATACTGCTACCTACAGCCATGTCATACACGCCCCAATCCGGCTGAAATAGCACTTCGTCACCATGCGTTACCTTGCAATTTTTGAAAGAAATAATGAGGATGTCACCAAATCGGTTGCGCGTTCCGGTAATCACCTCACCGTGCACATTGATGCCTCCTTCAAAGAGGAGTTCTGCCACTTGTCCTTCCCGTATATTGTAGGCTTCCAAATCATAGGGCGACATATTCTCTATGGGCAGATTGCTATGAACCAGTTTACCGATTGGCGAGCCAAACCCGTGAGCATGATATTCTACGCCGTGGCCTATGAGCTCCTTGTCTCTGTAAGCGAGTGCTGTTTCACCCTCTGTTTGTACGTAAACGGGCTCATCGCTTTCACTTGTGATCACACGAGTAAATTTACCGGATACTTGAATGCCGGTGTTGTATTCTATGGTACCTAAGTTTTTAGATTCTATGAGTTTTTCAAGCCCAAACAAGCCACCGCGGCGCAGTGCCATTTGATTGGCAAATTGCTCTAGCACAAAGTTGAGGTGTGCAAAGTCTGGAGTTACGAATAGTTGAGGTTGTGGCTTAGTGATATCAAAACTCACATCCGCTGCTTGTATGGTATAAGGTATTTTTTTGACGTGGTCTAGCAGACAACTTTTACTCTCGCCAATGGAAGAGAGTAATCCGGCACCGTATATTTTTGGATCGTCTACGCTGCCGATAAGGCCGTACTCTACAGTCCACCAATGTAGGTTTCTAATGCGTGACATTTCACTGGGCTCTCCAAGGTTGTTTTGCAGAAAATCTACACGATCTTCTGCTTCTTGAATGACGTCTGCGGGAGAATCCGGGTTTTCTTTGACAATAGAGAGGTGTCTTATGGCCTCGTACATTTCATAATCACTGGCGCTAGAAATGGCTTTGGATCCGATTTCACCAAAGCGTCTTAGATATTCTGCGTATTCTGGGTTGGCAATAATAGGTGCATGTCCTGCAGCCTCGTGTATGATGTCCGGAGCCGGTGTGTACTCTATATGCTTCAATTGGCGAATATCTTCTGCTATAACCAGCACATTATAGGCTTGAAATTCCATGAAAGCAGTGGGAGGTATAAAGCCATCGACCGCTACTGCTGCCCAACCTATTTCTTTGAGGATTCGATTCATACCATACATGCTGGGGATTTCTTCTATAGAAATTCCAGCTTTTTTGAGACCGTCTAGATAGCTCTCATGTGCTACACGGGAAAGATGATCTACGTTTTTTCGCATCACATACCGCCATACAGCTTGATCTATGGGTGTATATGCCTCGTAGTCCTGATCATTGATAAATTGACGCAAATGTGCCGGTAATTTGGCCAATACTTCATTTTCCTGGTAACTCATGTTCTGCGATTTTGAACTTATAAATATACGAATTCTTGACTGATTCTGCAAATGCTAGATTTTGAGGATGGATGTGATGAGGTTTTGAAAAATGTAGATTGTTGTTGTAAGGGCGTTGGAAATTGCTTGCTGTTTTTTTGGGCCTAAATTTTCAGCAAGGTTGGTTTATAGTATATGTTTTTCTAGAAAATCAGCAATTGGTTTAGGTACTGGTAAAAGCCCAATCTGGTCTTTTTCTATCCAGCGGCAATTGTGAGGAATACTCTCGACAAATTCCTCTTGCATAGGGTAGAAAGCTATTTGTAGCTTTTTGTGTGTAAGCAAATGGGTAATTTCTTGCAAGGGAGTAGATTCTTGGACCACTGAGATTGGGAGCATACTTGAGGTGGGAAAGTCGTAAAGGTTTTGCCAAATTCCTTTGTTTTTTCTGTGATGAAAAAGTACGTGCCCCTTTTTGTGAAACACCAAATAATCAATACTTTCTTCTCTGACTTTGATTTTGGATGATTTTACTGGTAATGAGTGTTGTTGATTGTACGCATAGGCATAGCAATTACTTTGCAATGGACATTGATGACAAAGTGGATTTTTGGGTAAGCAAATTGTAGAGCCGAGTTCCATGATGGCTTCGTTAAAATCTCCAGCTTTATTCACGGGAATTGCTTCCAATCCGATGTCAAAGAATGTTTTGAAACTTGTAGCTTCTGAAATATCTTGTTTGATGCCATAATATCTGCTATAAACTCGTAGTGCGTTACCATCAATGGCCGGCACCGGCTCTCCGGCGACGATAGATGCAAGCGCACCTGCGGTGTACTTGCCAATTCCAGGCAATTTTAGCAACTCTTTGTAGCTCTGTGGGAAGCTCCCATTATGCTCAAAAGCTATGATTTTTGCTGTTTTATGCAAATTTCTTGCACGGGAGTAGTAGCCTAGTCCTTGCCACATTTTTAGCACATTTTCCTCGGTTTCAGCGGCTAAATGCTCTACTGTAGGATAAGTTTCTACAAAGTTACTGTAGTATGCAACGCCTTGATTTACACGTGTTTGCTGTAATATGATTTCTGACAACCATCTAGCATACATGTCACTTCTTTGACGCCACGGTAGAGCGCGTTTTTGTGTTTGAAACCACTGTAAAAGTTGGGCTGTGTTGCGCATATATGCTTGGCACTTAATGGAAAAACAAAAAATATAATTATCTTTGCTCCCCGTATCAGATAATTCAAAGATAACAAAAGAAAAACTAAAATGACAAAAGCAGAAATAGTAACACAGATTTCAAATGAATTAGGATTTGAAAAAGGTGACATTCAGAAAATTTTGGAATCCTTCATGGAGGAGGTGAAAGACTCGTTGTCTAAGGGTGAAAATGTATACCTAAGAGGATTTGGTTCATTTATCATCAAGACCAGAGCGGAAAAGACAGGAAGAAACATTTCTAAGAAAACTTCCATCAAAATTCCTGCGCATAACATCCCGGCGTTCAAACCGGCCAAAACTTTCGTTGAAAGTGTAAAAGATAATGTAAAAGTTCAATAAATTATATAATATATGCCAAGCGGAAAAAAAAGAAAACGTCACAAGGTAGCGACTCACAAGCGTAAGAAGAGAAAAAGACTAAACAGACACAAAAAGAAAAAATAAGTTTTTCTTTTTTGATCACTGATTATAATGCACCGGAATTCACATTCGGTGCATTGTAAATTTATTTACAAAATAGAATTATGACCAAAGAATTGGTGGTAAGCACAGAAGGCAATATTGTACGAATTGCTTTGCTGGAGGATGGGCGCTTGATGGAACTGCATCAGGAAAAAAAAGATTACACTTTTAATGTAGGTAATATATACTTGGCAAAAATCAAAAAACTTGCGCCAGGTATGAATGCTGCTTTTGTGAGTATAGGCTCAGAAAAGGATGCTTTTCTACATTATCATGATCTGGGGCCCAACATCAATTCCTTAGTATCTTACATAAATTTAGTTCGTACCGGGAAATTTACCTCTCCAGAGCTTCAGAATTTTAGAAAAAAACCTACAATTCACAAAGATGGCAAGATGCAAGAAGTACTGCAGCCTGGCCAGAATGTCATGGTACAAATAGCGAAAGAACCTATTTCTACCAAAGGCCCTCGTGTGACAACAGAGATTTCTATTGCCGGCCGCTTTCTGATTTTGGTGCCCTTTTCTGACAAGGTGAGCATTTCCCAAAAAATTGTTGGTGACAAAGAGCGAGATCGTTTGTTGCGATTGATTGAGAGCATAAGGCCAGCGGGTTTTGGTGTTATCATTCGCACGGTGGCTGAGAAGAAAAAAGTTGCTGAACTTCACCAGGATTTAGAAGATTTGGTGAATAAGTGGAATGATATTTTCAAAAACCTTCGAGCTAAAAAATTACCTTTTCAAGTGCATGATGAGCTGAGTAGAGCAGCTTCTTTTTTGCGCGATAAATTCTCGTCAGATTTCGTCAACATACACTGCGACGACAAAGAATTGGTGGAGCAACTCAAGAATTCTCTTAAAATTATTGCCCCTGATAAAGTAGATATTATCAATTATTACAACAAGAGCACTCCTCTCTTTGAGCAATATGGAATTGAGAAACAGATCAAATATTCATTTGGTACTTATGCAAATATTCCACAATCTAAAGGTGCTTACCTTGTAATAGAACACACAGAAGCCCTGCACGTTATAGATGTGAATAGTGGCAATATCAAAGGTGCAAAAGACACACAAGAAAAGAGTGCACTAGAGGTGAATATGGTTGCCGCTACAGAAGTTGCAAGACAGCTAAGATTGCGAGACATGGGTGGTATCATTGTAGTTGATTTTATAGATTTACGAGAAAATGCCAATAAAAAGAAATTCTATGATCACCTGAAAGCTGAGCTCAAAAAAGACACTGCCAAACATAAAGTATTGCCACCGAGTAAATTTGGACTTGTTCAAATTACAAGGCAGCGCATGCGACCGGAATTGAGTTTTAAAACCTTTGAAGAGAATCCAAATCCTAATGGGGAAGTTGAAGCTCCGATTGTAATCATAGACCGAATAGAAGCGAAAATTGCGCAGATTGCAGAGGAAGGTAAAGCTAAAAAATTAAGCATTCACATGCACCCTTTTGTGGCAGCTTACATAAAGCAAGGCATACCTTCTATGAGAAAAAAATGGGCTTGGAAATATAAAATCCCAATTAAACTATTGGCGAGAGATGCTTTCAAATATCTTGAAGTACATTTCATAGATGAAAATGATGAAGTGATTTATAAGGAAAGCAATTGATAATTTGCCCTTTCTCTTCGTAATTCTTATAACTTATTCTATCGTGCTCTTGCCATAATGAGCACATCAATTTCACATTGCAAAGGCTCTAAAGTTTGTAAATACGAACGCATAGTAGCACCGGTAGTGTACACATCATCTATTACAAGCAGTTTTTTACCTGAAATTTGTGAAGTTTCATCAAGAGCAAAAGCACCTATTAAATTTTTCTCGCGAAGTGCTTTTTTGTACTGCGTTTGAGATTTTTTGCGTTTCACTCTCTTCACCAGATTAGGAAGAATTTCAGCATTGCAGTGTGAAGTAAGATGTTCAGCAATTTCCATGGCTTGATTGTAACCTCTTGTTCGCAGAGTGTGCTTATGTGAAGGAATACAACTTATAAAATCATATCTATCAGTAGCAAGAACCTCCCAACACAAGGCGGCCAAAAATTTTCCTGTTTGTGGCTGATTGCGATATTTATGAGCGTGAATTAATTTTTGACTTACTTTATTCTTTTCGAACCAAAGCACAGCAGTGGCTGCATTTAGCTTTACACTACTACTGAGTTGTTCATAAAGTTCGTTTTTTTGATCCATCTTCCAATATGTGTACTCCAGTTTTAGTAAACAGTTTGCGCATATAGGTTCGCTGCCCGTTCCATGCACAGAAAGGCAGCCACAGCAACGATAAGGGAAGAATAGCTCACGCAATACTTTCATACCGCTAAATTTAGGTAAATTTGCCCAATACTTGTTTTTCAAAATCATGGAGCAAACTATTCGCCTTACCAAAATATTCACCTTTGAAACTGCCCACGCATTACATGGCTACGACGGAAAATGTAAAAATGTACACGGACATTCTTACAAACTTTTCGTTACCATTGCCGGAACACCAATTAATGATATCCAAGAGGTGAAGAATGGAATGGTAATGGATTTTGGCGATCTCAAAAGTATAGTGAACCAAGAAATAATTGAGCCTCTAGATCATGCTATTTTACTAAATAAAAACACACCTCACGCGAAATTGGGAAAACAACTACAAAACTCTGGTCACAAAGTGATTTTTACTGATTGGCAGCCAACCTGTGAGAACATGCTTATAGATTTTGCCTCAAAACTTAAAGCACAACTTCCCGTGAATATTAAGTTGGTAGCACTCAAGCTCCACGAAACCGAAAATTCCTATGGTGAATGGCTGGCAGCGGACAACATATAATTGAATTAAGAACCGGCAAGAAAGCATTTTTTCTTTCGGATCAGCATTTTGGAGCACCCGATCGGGAGAGTAGTCGCCTCCGAGAGAAAAAATTTCTAAACTTTCTTGAAGAAATTCGCGAGCAAGCACAAGTTATATTTTTGCTTGGTGATCTCTTTGACTTTTGGTTTGAGTATCGTAACGTAGTTCCAAAGGGATACGTACGAATTTTGGGAAAACTGGCTGAGTTACAAGATGCAGGTGTAGAAATTCACTTTTTTATAGGAAATCATGACCTATGGATGAACACTTATTTTCAGGAAGAACTCCAGATTCCTACCTATCGCCGACCTCAGAATTTCTTGATCAACGGTAAAGAATTTTTAATAGGTCATGGAGATGGTTTAGGTCCGGGTGATAAAGGGTATAAAAGGCTGAAAAAATTATTCACCAACCCGCTAGCCAATTGGCTCTACCGAGCACTACATCCTGATGTTGGAGTATGGTTAGGGACTTATATGTCGCGCCGAAACCAAATGATGGCTGGAGATGTAGAGGATGATTACTTAGGTGAAGAGAAAGAGTGGTTGGTGCAATATTGTCACCATAAACAATCGCAAAAAGCTTATGATTATTTCGTTTTTGGTCACCGCCACCTACCATTGGAGATTCCAATCAATGACGCCATGTATATCAACACGGGTGATTGGGTGAAGCATTTTACTTATGCTGAGTTTGACGGCCTTGAAATGCTGCTTAAAAAATATCACCAATCGTAAATCTTTTGCTTTTTAAGAAAATGATAGAGAGGAAATCCTTTTAACTTTACCTCTTATTTTGAAAAAATCGCTGAATCAATTGTCTTGCTTCTTGGGCGAATAATCCATGCGACACTTCTGTTTTGGGATGTAATGGAGTACCATTGTTTCTATATCCGCGTTTAGGATCTTCTGCAGCAAAAACAAGTCTTGATAATTGCGACCAATACAGCGCACCGGCGCACATACTGCAGGGTTCTAAAGTCACGTACATTGTACAATTGATAAGATATTTACCACCTAAATAGGCAGCAGCTGAAGTAATAGCCTGCATTTCTGAATGGGCTGTTACGTCATTTAAACGTTCTGTGAGATTATGTGAACGAGCAATAATTTTGTTATTGATAACAATAATGCAACCAACAGGCACTTCATCCATTTCATACGCAGTTTGCGCTTCTTCAAGTGCCTTTCGCATGAAATATGCGTTATCAAATAATTCCATAATATCAGACATTTATGTAAGCAAAAATATGAATAATGATATATGGACTGTCAGCTTGGAAATATTTCTTGTAACATAGTTCACTTACTTACCATGAATGTAATTCACCATATTATATGGTAAACTTAAAAAATAGAACCTATTTCAATAAATTTTCGATTCTATCACAGAAAAATTATGCAAGATTTTTGATTTTTTTTTTGAATCATTCTAAAGCAAGTTTTTCACTTAATTGCTTGTTTACTAAATAGAAATAACACCATAGAGATTTAATATTTTTGAACTATTTGAAAATCGACTAAGAAAGAAGCAATAATAAAATATTGATTTGTATTTATTTAAGGATATTTCAAATCTTAATAATAATTATGGTTGTAATTTTGGCACGTTTTTTACTTAATTTTGCCCCATAATTCCTGAAATGAAACAAAACTACAAACTGAAAATCCTTGTTTTATTGTGCTTGATTTTACCCATCTCTTCATGGGCAAGTAACTTTACACAAGCTATCACCACTGTTGCAGAAACCTGTATAGGCAATGGCTCGGTGACCACAACAATTTCAAATGCAAATCCTGATGTAAGTAATTTTACATTTCGTATCTACACAGGTACAACTGGAACAACCCTCGCTACTACCTCACCCATGACACCACACTCGGTGACAGCAGATGTCAATGGTAGCGCTGTGGTAACATTCTCTGGGCTTTTAAATGGTACGTATCGTTTAGAGACTGTAGAAGTTGATGGTGCATCTTCCACAACCTCTATCACCCCTTTTACGATAGGCAATGCTAGAAGAGAGTTGGCTTTCACAGCCAGCGTGGATGCATGTACATATCGAATACCTACGGCAACTATTAGCACTACAAACCCCGGATATGGCCCATACGTATATATTATACGTGATACTGGTGGGAATATTATTGAGCAAAGTGCTCCTACAAACGCTACATCTTACACCTTTAATTCCTCGTTGGCTAACGGGAATTACGCCTTGAATGTTACGGATAACTGTGGAACCACTAGAGTTTTTTCATTGACAGTATCTCCGCCAACTGTAACCTATGAAATTGACATGATTAATAGATTGGGCACTACACACAAGGGTCACATACTTGCAAGTTGTAATACTGTTGAAAGAAATTTTCGAATAATTTACAAAGAGAATGGTATAGCAAGAACTCCTCCTACACAAAAGTTTCCAATGACGGTTACTTTTGAGATACCAGGATATGGAGGTGCGGCAACAACTACAATTGTAAGAACCTACCAAAATAGTTCGCAACTCAATAACGATATGCTCACTGTGCCATTTTATTATAATCAATCTAATAGAGTGAAAATCACTGTGAATGATGCTTGCCCAGACCCTGCGGTTTTGCCAACACACACCTACATTGCCCCATTAAATAATAGATATTTTGATCTTACAATTGCTTCTTCTGCAAGTGCTTGTGGCGGAGTCCGCAATTTACAAATAAGCCGAATAGAAACCTTTAATTATAGAGCTAATAACGGAAACGGCTATCAAGTGAAAGTAGAGAAAATGGTGAATCAAACCACTGTTGATACATCCTACAACGCTACAGTTTCAGGGTATAATTTTGTGAATGGTGTTGCTACAAACTTCAAGACAGATTATCAAATGATAGTCTTAAATGATGTGGCATCCGGATGGTATAGAATATCTATAGATGATGGTTGTGGAGTAGAAACTAAAACCATTCAAATTATTGGTCCAAATTATGTGCTTCTAAATCAAGGATGGGCTGCCTGTGAACCAGGGAATGGAACTTTTCACTTGTTAGTAGATGACACTTCAACTATAGCCCCAGAAAGAGCAGCGTTCTTGACGAAAGTTATTGTAACAAATGCTCCAGCTGCCTTCAGAGCACAGTACAACTTGCCTGCTACTGGTCCAATTTCTTATGATATATCATATCTCATAAACCCCGGAACATCAGCTACTGATCAGGCTGATGGAATTTTATTTGCTAGCAGTTTCCCGGGTGGATCCTATACTGTAAGTTATGAGTCTACTTGTAATGTGGGGACGCATACTTTCAATGTGCCGAGTAGATTAAGGACAGCCTATGACAGCAATATAAATCTTTCTTGTACAGGCTTTGATATTGATGCTACTCTCACCTCGAATTATGGTAGAGCAGATATGTATGTGCAGAAATATTATCCGGAATCCGGCAGATGGGGTCACCCAACTACAGGAGCTTTGTATTACCCAGAGACTAATAATAGAATTACCGATACCAATGGGTTTAAAATCACCAATTCAGTAACAGGTAATACTCCTGGCGGAAATAATAACCAAATTACAGTCAGTTCACCCGGCTCTTTTCATTTTGATGCTGTAGGGGAAATGCGGGTTATTGTTCAATACGTGTCATATTTAGATACATACAGTACGAGAACTTTTATGAATCCAGATCTACAAAACCCAAATGCTCTGGTGTATTGTAATGAGACTTTGGAGGAGTTTGTAGTCCCTGAATCTGAAATAGAATTCAATAACTTTATTGTATCTAGTTGTGCCGCTGGCTATGATTTGCTAATCGATGCTTTGGGTGTGAATCTTTCATATCAAATTATAGAAAAAGATGGCGAACCTTTTCTTTCACCCGCCATTCCGCAAAGTAGTCCATTATTCACCGGTTTGGAAGAAGGAAGATATAGAGTAAGAATCCATGATACCTGTGGAAGAGATGACGTGGCCACTGTGTATGTTTCAGATATACAAAAGAATCCTCGAATCAGAGCAACACCGCTCTGTGAAGGACAATCGGGCTATCTATTTATACGTGGGTTTTCTTATCTGTACTACACCTGGTATAAAGATGGCGTGGCAATACCTGGTGCCTCTGGACAGGGAAATAATAGATTGTACTTTCCTAACTTCAACTCTGCCAATGATGCAGCAACTTATTCTGTAAGTATATCTTACCCGGGAAGTTGCTTGAATAGTACATTGACATATACTATTGCTGCAAATGGTGTAGCCCCTGAAGCTGGTACCGGAGGAAGTGTTATAATTGACATAAATGATATCACCGACCCTATTAATCTTTTCTCCTTACTCACTGGGCCTTATGACAATACAGGAGTTTGGTCAGAAACTACTAACAGTGGTTTTCTCTCAGACTATATATGGGATGCTACAAGAGCCAATACCGGAATATATACTTTCCAATATACTGTAGATCCTACATGTTCTGGACCTGCTGATGTGGCTACAGTAACTATTCAATTGAAAGGGGTATGCTATAAACCTGCAACATTAGATGCCAACAGCAATAACCCTACAATTGTTGGGATTACTACCTTAGGCAGAGCTGGTGTAGATAATGGCAACTGGCCCATGGTGAGAAAAGGCGGTCATATAGCACTGGAGTCGAAAACTAAAGGTTTTGTAATCAATAGGGTAGCATTCAATGCAAGCAATCAACCTATTGGTATAGATCCGGCGAATTGGGTAGATGGTATGGCGGTGTATGACACAACAAACAACTGTCTAAAAATATATGTGAAATATGGCGAAAACGACAGCAGAAACGCTTGGAACTGCTTCACTCAGCCTACTTGTAACTAATAAAACCGAAAACGATGAAAAAAATAATCTTTGCATTTATATTGATTTCTTCTTATTCTTATGCTCAAGTGGCAATAGGTAAGAACAACGTTACAAATAATTCCGTGTCTTTGGAGTTTGCAGATGGACCAAAAGGTATCATATTACCCTATGTAGAGTCTAAGGCAGGAATTACCACTCCCGGCACGCTAATTCTGGATACTACAGACAACCGGGTGAAAATGAAAGTGGATGGTGCAGATTGGTTTGATTATAGTTCAGATTCAAGTGATGTATCTCATAACGGTATTGTAGATTTATCATTGCAAACAGCATTGATAGAAAGTCCTGAGGCTAAAGTATCTATAGGAGATCCTACGGATGTAGATGGTGTATTGGTGTTGGAGGATAGCGATAAAGCTATGATTCTACCACAGATAGTTTCTCCGGAGCTTAATGTGGTGAATCCCGCACCAGGAACCATTGTTTATGATCCTTTCAGAAAAATGCTGTGTGTGTACAATGGAAAACATTGGTCTTATTGGGAAGCTGCTGCAAATTGATAGTTTTGCTTCTGATCGTGGGTATTTAATTACAAAACGAATGGAATAATATATTTTTGAAACCACCGGTCGATGACGGTGGTTTTTTAATGTAATATATTCTGGGTAAGTCAATTGTTTTTCAGTAGATTATATATTGTATTCTGTAAAGTATTTGGAATTTTGATATACGGTGAAAATCACGTTGGGTTGAATCACAATGGTTCTAATTTTCTCACCCAATCCCAATTGGCATTGCGCCGCTTGGCCTAGCCCGGATGCGAACGAAAATCCTTGTGCAGACAAAGCCAAATGTGACACCGTTTTTTTGCGTACCGGGTCGCCCCTCACGGGCGAGAGTGTGCGCAAAAAAACTGGTGGAACTGGCTTTGACAAACAAGATTGTAGTGGGTCAGCCGGAAAAAGTTCCTAAAAAAATTAATCTGCTGCTGTTTTTGGATTGCAAAAATGCTACAAAATTGGAATAATCTTGTACACTCTTTACCAACATTTTGGGTGATTTGCCGTTAATTTGCAGGATGAAAAAGCAAGAAATACATTCTGAGGCTCATGCGATTTTGCGGGAATTGCAAGCTGTGTTTGAAACTGCGCAAAATGCGGAAAGGGCTGGGAAAATGTCTGCTTATATGAAGGACAATTTTGGGTTTTATGGCATTATGAGCACTGAAAGGAGGTTGCTGCAGCGACCTTTTCTACAGAAGGAGTTTTTGCCGGATTTTGCTGTGGCTAAAGAGTTGGCGAGATTGTGTTTTGCGCATGAGAAGCGGGAGGTGCAGTATTTTGCAATGGAGCTGCTCGGTAAATATAAAAATGCTTGGGTGGCTGAGGATTTTGCGTTTTTTGAGGGATTGATACAAACGAAGTCGTGGTGGGATTCTATTGATTTTATTTCTCCAAATTTGGTGGGGAATTTCTTCTTAAATCATACCGATTTACGTGAAGAGTTATTACCGCAATGGATTGAAAATGAGGATTTTTGGTTGCGAAGATCTGCAATAATACATCAATTGAGATACAAGGAAAAAACTGAAACTGATTGGCTGGAAAAAAGTATTTTGCCCAATATGGCAAGCAAGGAATTTTTTATTCGCAAAGCGATTGGTTGGGCACTGCGTGAGTATGCAAAATCAAGACCTGAATGGGTTTTGGATTTTGTGGAAAGGCATGAGCCACAGCTCTCTGGCCTGAGCAAACGTGAGGCGCTGAAACACTTGAATAAACTACCTTGAAATTTGCAGAAACTGCTGCAAAATCTCTGCATTGGGAGCTTGTGTAGTGTCTATTTCCAGCATTTTGGGCTTGTCTGAGGGCTGGAAAAAGTGGGAAAGCTTGGCGTGAATTTCATCTAAGTTGCTGCATTTTTCATACTGAAAGCCATTGAGCTCTGCTAATAATTTTAATGATCTGTGATGCGGGGTTTCAAAAAATTCTATGGCGCGAGTGTTTGCCGGCCCGGGAATAATTTTGAAAATATTGCCGCCGCCGTTGTTGACCACTATTACTCTAAAACTGCTTGGGATGTAGCTGTTCCACAGGCCATTGCTGTCATAGAAGGCGGCGATGTCACCCGTCACTAGTAGAACGGGTTTTTCTGATTTCATGGCAAATCCAGCAGCGGTAGAGGTGGACCCGTCGATGCCACTTGTACCTCGGTTGGCATACACAGGATTGGTGTGTTTTGGATGAAAGAGTTGGGCGTATCTAATGATGGAAGAGTTGCCGTAATGCACTATGTAATCTGCTGGGATTTGTGGGATGAAGGTTTCCCAGAATTTGAAATCGCTATAGGGTGCAGTTTGCAAAAATTGTGTCTGTTTTTGCAATTTTTCGTCTCTTATTTGTAGCCAGTTTTTTTGATAGTCTGAGCTTACTTCCTCAAAATTTTCGACGGCATGCGCTAGAAATTCGGTTTCAGGGACTTTGATTTTATGGGTTAGCGAAAAATACGTGTCTGGTTGCCAGTGAGGGTTCACGTGCCAATGCATGCTAGCTTTGTGCTTGCGAAGATATTGTTTGATTTTTTTGGAAATGACGTTTTGCCCGAGAGTAATCAGTAGTGTTGGCTGCAAATCTTGTAGTTGCTGCTCTGATAAGCCTGTGATGGCAGTGTCTATGGTGTTAACATACTGCTGATGAAAGGCGTTGGAAGTGGTTTCTGTGAATACTACCACCTGTGGTTGTGAAGAGAGTTGCTGGAGCAGAGCTTGGAAACTTTGGTTTGGCGGTTGTAAACCAACTAGGATTAAAGTCTTGCTGCTTTGGCTCCACAAATTTTTGAGTTGTTGGTAATCTACGCTATCGTATGTGATTTGTGGCGGACTGATCTTCTCAAACTCTATGAGCTTTTCTGTTACTACTTCATATAAAGGCTCTGTAAATGGCATGTTCAGATGTACAGGTCCTTGGTTTTTAAGGCAACTGAATACTGCATTTTTTATTTTGACAAAAGTCTCGGTGAGTCGGCTGTCTGATGTGTCTTCTGTGAGCTGCTCTGAATGATAAATGTGGGTGTCAAAAAGATGTTCTTGGCGAATTGTTTGCCCATCAAATAGGTCTGTGTAAGAGAGTGGCCTATCTGCTGTGAGTACTATGAGAGGTAGATTTTGGTAGAAAGCTTCTGTAATCGCTGGCAGGTAATTGGCTGCAGCAGAGCCGGATGTGCAGCAGATAACAACGGGTTTTCTTGTTTGCTGAGCCATACCAAGTGCTACATAGCCTGCACTGCGCTCATCAACTATGCTGTAGCACTGAAATCTATGATCATTTACAAATTGTAGCGTTAGTGCGCCGTTGCGTGATCCTGGTGAAATCACAATGTCTGTAATGCCATAAGCTGCAAGTGCTTCGCACAGCAATTGTACTTGAATTTTTGCGGAATAGGTAGGTTTTGAGTTCATTTTTTGTGGCAGCGCAGTTGCTTAATTTTCTGAGCAATTTCTTTTTAATCTATGCAAATATGAGAAAATAATTGATTGGCGGAAATTACTAGCCTCCTTGGCTTTGCTGCAACTTACTCACCACATTTTTATCCTAAACTCATTAATAGCTGTATGAATTTGAATCTTGCTTTTGAAAAAACTTTCTAAATGAAATTGAAATAGAAATCTCCCCAATTTATGAAATTGAGGAGATGATTGCTTTTATTTTGGTTGAGAATTATTTGGCTATGCTCACAGCACGTGTTTCACGAATTACGGTAACGCGAACTTGGCCTGGATAGGTCATTTCATTTTGAATTTTGTCTGTGATGAGGTAGGAGAGTTCGCCTGCACGATTGTCATCTACTCTTTCACAATCTACCATCACGCGCAATTCGCGACCAGCTTGAATGGCAAATGCTTTGTCCACACCATCAAAACTGAGAGCTGTACTTTCTAGCTCTTTCAATCTCTTGATGTATGCTTCTACTACCTGTCTTCTTGCTCCGGGTCTTGCACCGCTTATGGCATCCGCTATCTGCACTATGGGTGATATGAGGCTTGTCATTTCTATCTCATCATGGTGAGCTGCAATGGCATTTACAATCTCTGGATGTTCTCCGTATTTTTCTGCCCACTGACCGCCAAGTAATGCGTGTGGCAATTCAGATTCTTGCTCCGGCACTTTACCTATATCATGCAGCAAACCTGCGCGTTTGGCGAGTTTGGGGTTGAGCCCAAGTTCTGATGCCAAAGTGCCTGCAATGTGTGCCACTTCTCTGGAGTGCTGTAAAAGGTTTTGCCCATAAGATGAGCGGTATTTCATACGGCCCACTATCTTTATGAGTTCTGGATTTAGACCATGAATGCCTAAATCTATAGCTGTTTTCTTACCAATAGAAATGATTTCGTCTTCTATCTGTTTGGTGGTTTTGGCTACCACTTCTTCAATGCGGCCTGGGTGTATGCGGCCATCTGTCACCAATCTATGCAGTGAAAGGCGCGCAACTTCGCGACGCACGGGATCAAAACAAGAAAGTACTATTGCTTCTGGAGTATCATCTATGATGATTTCAACACCTGTAGCAGCTTCTATAGCGCGTATGTTGCGACCTTCACGTCCAATGATACGACCTTTCACGTCATCATTTTCAAGATTAAATACAGAAACAGCGTTGTCTATAGCCTGCTCTGTGCCAATACGTTGAATAGATTGTATTACAATTTTTCTTGCTTGTTCTTTTGCATTGAGTTCTGCTTCATCTACTATTTCTCTTATCTGATTCTGTGCTTTGGATTTCACTTCATCAAGTAGAGTAGATTTCAGTTGCACTTCCGCTTCTTGCTGTGACAGGCCGGAGATTTTTTCAAGTAATTCTACCTGTTTGCGGTGGTTTTGACTCACCTCTTCCAATCTTATTTGCAATATGTTTCTTTTCTCTTCAAGGTCTGTACGTTCTGTGTCCAGTGTGCGTTTGTTTCTTTTGAGTTCTCCTAGACCTTCGTTGAGTTTATGTTCTTTCTCTTTGGCTCTCTTTTCTTTTTCTGCCAAGGCATTTTCGCGTTGATTCACAGCTTGTTCATGCTGTCCTTTTAGTTCAAGAAAACGCTCTTTAGCTTGGAGCATTTTTTCTTTTTTAATGCTTTCTGCCTCTTTTTCTGCAACCGCAATGAGGTTTTCAGCTTCTGATTTTTTTATGGCGATTAGCTGTTCTGTTTCTCTCAGTTTTTCTTGGCTTTCCTGCAGCAAAATCTCATTTTTATTGTCGGCTTTTCTTTTGATAAGCATATAAGCCGCTGCTATACCTATGGCCAAGCCTATCAATATTCCAAAAATCCATTCCATGTAACTTTCAATTTTAATTTAAAAAAAAAACCCACATCAGTTCAGATGATTTAAGTAAACTCCTTAAAATCAGGTTTTGAGCTATCCTGCACTTCAGAAATTCGCTGCTTCAATACCGCAAATGGGTGGCGATCCGTCTTCCGTACAAATTTCACTCGGCAAATAATTGCTTGTTGAGTTTACCAAATAGTGTTAGAACTAATGTGGGATATGTTTATGTCATAGTATTAATCGAATCGGCTCTATCATTCTGTAGCCAAAATTCGGTTATTACCATTTTTTTGTAAGAACTTCTCTATATCATGTAGATTGCAACATTCGCACCAAACTCTGCAATTGCTCGTTCAAATTGGTGTCTTCAGCCGCAATCTCTTTATTTTGGCTCAATTGAGCCGTAAAACTCTGCAAAGCTAGCATAGCCAATGCATCTTGTTTATCTTTCACATCATATTCCTCATCATATTTCTTGATCATATCATTGATCTGCTTTCCTGCCGTGCGCACCAAAGCTTCTTCATGAGCAGCCACCGTAAGCGGGTATTGCCTACCTGCTATAGCTATCTTCATTTTTATGCTTTGGCTCATATTATATATTCTTTGTTTTCACCTCTGCTATACACGCATCAACTTCCTTGATCAATTGCCTCATTTTGTGTCTCATCAATTTTTTGTGCTCCGGGTTACCGCCCATTGCAGAGGCTATTTTGAGTTTCTGATAATTATCTTCCAATGTCTGATAGGTAGATTGTTCCTGCAAACGCTCCGCTCGCAACTTCTCCAACTGCGCTTTCAATGAAGCATTTTCATCTCGCACGGTTTTCAATTCGCGAATGGTTTTGCTTATCTCTAGCCTGAGTGTGTCTATGCTTTGCTGGATGTTGTCCACGTTTTCAGACGTATTAATTCTAACTTGCCACAAAGATAGGTGATTTGCATCCAACAACAAAAATTGTTAAAAATATTGAAAATCAATGCGCGTAACATGCAATCTTTCATATTGTTACAGTGGCTGCTTACACTACACTACAAAGGCTTTTCAGATCCTGAATCTCGCTTTTTCTCTTCGCATACAACACAGGAATTATCAAACAGAATAAAACCTAATTTGTGTTAATAATTTCATGCAGTGTACGCTGGAAATTATAATCTTGGATAAGCACTAATCTCCCAATTTTACATTTGTACATTACAAAATATATTGAGCAAAACTCGCTTTTGTATGTAGATTGCAATGTTTAACGAGTGATTATACATGCAAAAAGCTTGGAGAGCGAGCAGCAATTAGATTGTACTCGCATCCCCAAGCCTTACTTTGCGTTACAATGGGCGTTACACAAAGAGATTTGTCAAAAGATCAGTTAGCTGCTGCAGGAGCAGAAGTAGTAATGCTATCATGAGGAATATTTTGAGGTGGGTTATGTAGTAAAATGCTGTCTTCAGGCACATGCACCGTATCCATTGGCAAATTTATAGTGCCCGTATCACAGCTCACGCATACAAGTTTATCGCCTACAAATCTATAGTATTGTTCACCACCTTTGTAGTAGTACTCATGGTTATCATCAACAATACCACGCACAGATTTGAAGTTTTTCACCGCTGCAAATTTATTCTCAGGCAAGTACAAAGTCACTTCTACCTTTTGGTTGCGCCATTTCTTCCCTTCGGGTACATACACGTGGCCATCCACCACAGTTCTATTTTGCAAAATTTGGTATTGAAAGCTCACATCTCTGGCATTGCTTTCCGCTTGAGCAGAAGTTCTACCGCGTGATTTCGTTTTCACCTGCATATACGCAGTAGGCGTTGCGCTTTTGCGGATATACAGCGCGTCATTCACAGGTATAGCAAATTTGCCATCTTTCTGTATCAAAAAGTCATCATACTCTATACCATCTATAGTCTTATTTCTTTCTATAAAAAGGGTATCCCCCAGCATAGGCACATTTATATTTTGCACATAAGAAGCAGAGCGTTGAAACTCGCTAGCTGTACTCAAAGTAGTCATCGTAACCCCAATCAATCCCAATAAGAAAAGAATCGGCAATCCCCATTTCAGGTATCTATGAATTCTATACCTTCTAGATATGATGCGCATTGCTATGAGAATCAGGCTTATAGCAGGTATGAAAAATATCAACGCCAAGCTTATAATGCCTACAAACTGCTGCCAACTCCCATCAAACAGATAGGGTAAGTAGTCTCTCGCAGCCCAGCCCGCTACACCGCCACTCAGTCCATACATTCCTATCCCAAATATCGCAGCAAAAAAGGCTAGAATCAACCCAAAAGCCACTATCAGCAAATTGGCAATAATTACAATAGCTATTATCTTCACTATCACTTTCAGAATCTCACCCAAAGCACCACTAGATCTCCTTGCTGCATGCTGCGCATTCTCTTTCAAGTAGTTCACATTGTCATTTATGCCTGGGTTGTTCCCAAAAAAATCCTTTATCGAGTCAAAATTTACAGGTTCGCCGCGCATCTGCAACTTTTCTGTAGTAGTCTTAGCCTCCGGAATCACCATCCAGAGCACCACATACAGCAGTAGCGTAGAAGTAGTACTCATACCCATAAACAATACGTCCATAAAAGGCAGTAGCACAAATGCCAACCTCACCCAAGTCTTGTCCACACCCATATACTCTGCCAAGCCGCTCGCAACACCGCCTATCCATTTCTCATCCGGGTTTCTAAACAGTTTCTTAGACCTTCTTCTGCTATCCTCCGAATATACACGAGCAGTTTCAGCCTCATTTTCCATCTCATCATCATTGGCGTAGTCGCTCGGTGCACCCATTGTGGTAATAAGGCTTTCCACATCCAGCACATTCACCACCTCGCGCCCTTTCAGTCGCTCGCGCAGCAGTTCCGCCATGCGGTATTCCACATCCATCATTATCTCGTCCACATCCATATTATTGTGCAGCGATCGGCGTATGTCTCCCAAGTATCTTTCCAATCGGGTATAGGCTACATCATCTATAGAAAATGCAAAACCTCCTAAACTTATATTGTGCGTCTTGTCCATGATTATTGTGTTATGCGGTTTACAGTAAGTTGTATTTCTTCCCAAGTCTGTTTCAAATCCTCCAGAAAGCGCAAACCTTCCGGCGTTAGAGAGTAGTACTTTCTTGGTGGCCCAGAGGTAGATTCCTCCCATCTATAGGCCAGCAAATCGGCATTCTTCAGCCGGGTGAGCAACGGGTACAGCGTGCCTTCCACCACTATCATCTCCGCGCTCTTCAGCTCCTCTATGATGTCAGAAGCATACAGATCTCCTCGCTTGATGATACTCAGAATACACAACTCCAAAATCCCTTTGCGCATTTGCGTTTTGGTCTTTTCTGAATTCATATTTCTATCCATTTTACATAGTACGTGGTATCAACCACTATTTTCCTTTGCAAATATATATCTATTAGATAGTAATATGCAAAACATAGTAGTGTAATTTATGAAAAGTTTAACATTTTATCATCTTTTCTTTTTTTTGTTTTTTTGGGCGTACCCCTTTATTGCCGGCTTTTCGGTTTGATCTTTTTATGATCGGAAAAATGATGAAATTTACAGTCCAACTCATTTTTTCCATATGATTTAGCCGGCAACCAAGGGTCGTGGCTCCGTTCCAAGTCCTCGGTACCGGCTGTGTAAACCGGCTACTACGGTTATTCCGCATCCGCTCCATACCCTCCGTTAGCACGGTTTACACTACAGCCGTTACCTGTGGGCTTTCCACTCAGCCACTTACGCGCTCCGAATTTGCGGCATTCTTAGAATCATACTCCCATCCTTCGACTAACAATCAAGTTGTGGATGAATTTTTTTCACAAATCGGCTATTATACCCAAGTATGTCAAGAAAGTTTTCTTTTTACCCCTTTTAACCACCGATTCTTGACAAGCATAGAGCATCACAATCTTGGCACCACCCATTCTGCCTGTTATCCAATTTTCATACTGCTAATTGTGCTATAATTACTAGAAAACTTCTACTACCTAGAGCTTGGCACTTCTGTTGCGCATCCACAACCTACTGATTTCGAAAAAGAACAGCTTTTACAAAAAAAACGTACTTCAATACATCTGATACAAAGATTTTTCATCTGAGGTTTTCAATGCAATTCGTAATTTTTGCACCAAAAAAAACCGCCCTTGTGAGAGCGGTTTTCTTTTATTTCAATTCTGTTTTTGTAAAAAAATAAGACAGACAGCATAAGCCGGATTCTGTAATTCATCAAAATTACTTTTGATAAACGTTTGTCATTTATCTCGGTCTACAATTGCTCATAGACTCTAGCTGCTTACCCCTTGGCACAGACGAGTCACCTGTTTCTGCCGTAGCAGACTGCCAATATACATAGCATTGCACCACATAGAGTTTACCTGGTTTCACTACAGCCGCACTGTACATACTTTCTGTTGCACTTGTCCTATCACAGCTATTGCCGTGATGGCGGGTGTTACCCGCTATGATGCTCTATGGTGTCCGGACTTTCCTCGGAAGTCTTGTGTAAGACCTACGCGACAAACTTGCTGCCTGTTTTACCTTGCAAATATAGCATAAAGTCTGCCAAACTTTGCTACCTTTGCTTCATGAGTATTGAAGAAGTACAGCAAGAAATCATAGAAGAATTTCAGTTCATAGACGATTGGCAAGAGCGGTATGAGCATCTCATAGCGCTCGGCAGAGAAATGCCTCCTATGCCGGAAGAGGTCAAAGACAATTCTAAGCTGGTAAAAGGCTGTCAATCCAACGTCTGGATGGATGCCAAATTGGAAGACAATCTTCTCAAATTCACTGCTGATAGTGATGCTATATTGCCAAAAGGTATTGCCGCACTGCTTGTACGCATATACTCTGGACAGTCGCCGGAAAATATCTTGCAAAGCAATGAATCTTTTATCAGTGAAATAGGATTGCAAGAATTTTTATCCCCTACGCGCGCCAATGGTTTGCTGGCTATGATCAAGCAAATCAAGTTCTACGCCATTGCCTATCAAGCCAAAATGCGTAGAAACGCCTAATATCTGGTTTTGCTACCAGTTCTATTTTCGCAAATCTCAAAACCATAAATCAAGTGCAGCCAAACTCACATACACAGTCTATTCTTGTCATGCGATTGTCTGCCATGGGTGATGTAGCGATGACAGTGCCGGTAGTAGCCGCAGCGCTTGATCAAAACCCTGCATTGCACGTGCATTTTGTTACCAATCCGGCTTGGTTTGCAATGTTTCCCAAGCATGAGCGGCTCTCTCTCATCGCTTTTGACAAAAAGCAAAAACACAAAGGAATCCCCGGCTTGCTTAATTTTGCATGGGCGGCAGCGCCAAAAGAGTTTACGCATTTCATAGACTTGCACGCCGTGGCTCGCAGTCATTTTCTAGGCATGTGGTATCGCCTGCGTAGAAAAAAAGTGTTTAAGGTAGATAAACAAAGAGCGGCACGCAAAACTTTGCTTCTAGAAAAATCCCTGGATAAACCTTTGAACAGCATGGTAGAGCAATATGCGCAAGTGTTCAGAGATGCCGGTTTTACACTCAATTTAGACCACAAGCGCAAAAATTTTTTGCAACTTAATAGTAACCTGGATTCAAATTCAGTAGGTATTGCACCCTTTGCACGGCATGCAGTGAAAGAATATCCTATAGAATTGATGCGCCAAACAGTAGAAATTTTATCTGCAAATCAGCTTGCAATTTCTATCTATGGCTCACCATCAGAGCTTGAAAAAATCGCAGATTGGGCAGAACTTCCGGGTGTAAAATTAGTGCAAGGCCAAGGTTTGCAGTCTGAATTGGAACAGATTGCCAATCATGCTGTAATGCTCAGCATGGATAGTGCAAACATGCACTTAGCTTCCCTTGTGGGTGTGCGAGTGATTTCCGTATGGGGTTCTACGCATGTCGCGGCAGGTTTCTTGGGATATGGCCAAAGTGTAGAAGATGTGGTGCAACGCAATGATTTGTATTGCAGACCTTGTTCTGTTTATGGCAATGTGAGCTGTGCACGCAAAGATCTGGCTTGCTTATATGGGTTGGCACCGGAAAGGCTGGCTGAAAAGGTTCTGCAGACCTTGCGCGGTGATGATGAGTCTTTGTCTAAACTTCTGTAAAAAAATCAAATTCTAACGGAGCATTGTCGCTTTCTTCTACATGAAAATCACCCGAAGATACGCGCCTCAATGCGTATAGATAGCCACCGGATTTCAGTGCTGCACCAAAGTCATGCGCTATGGAGCGTATATATGTACCCTTGCTACAGGCTATATAAAAATCTACAAAAGGCATTTGCACTTGCATAATGCGAAATTCTAAAATCTCTACTTCACGCGCCTTTACATCGATTTCTTTGCCGCCACGCGCATACTCATATAGTTTTTTGCCATCTTTTTTTATGGCAGAGTGTATTGGAGGTAGTTGCTGGATGACGCCAGTAAATTGCTGGGCTACTTGATGCAGCATTTCTGTAGTGATATGCTCCGTGGGAAAATGAGCATCTTCCGGTTGTTCAGTGTCATAGGAGGCTGTTGTGGCACCCAGTTTTATGGTTCCGGTGTAGGCTTTGTGCTGGTTTTGGTAGCTTTCTATCTCTTTGGTTTTGCGGCCGGTGCATATGATGAGCAATCCGGTAGCTTTTGGGTCGAGTGTGCCGGCATGTCCTACTTTGAATTTTTTGAGTCCATGATTTTTGCGAATGTTCCAGCGTATTTTGTTTACTACGTCAAAGGATGTCCAGTCTAGGGGTTTGTCTATGAGAAAGACTTGACCTTGCTGCAATTGCTCTAATGTTGGTGCCATGGCTCAAAGGTAGTGTGAAATATGAAATATTTGCAGCCAACAAAAGATTTCTTCAACTTCTAAGTGATTGCTAAATTCCACTTTGGGAGAAGTCATTGCTAGGATAATGCTTTAGGCTTTACGTGTTTTGGCGCCGAGAAAGACAATTGTATACAATAGTAATGCTACTACGATTTTAGCCAAAAAACGTGATAATGAAACGTGGTCTTCTACAAAAAAAGTTACAACATCATACAACAGTTTTGCTGTGAAAATTATATATAATATTGTCGCAGTTTTTTTAGAAATCATGAATTTTAATAAATATTACATTCGTAAATATTATTAAATTAATTTAAATTAAATGATTTGTGGATATGAACACTGTCAATACATTGGATTTGTAAAGCATTGGTTTTGAGTTTTAAAAGATTTAATTAATTGTTTTTATAACTGAATATAGTAGGAAATTCATGAAAAACTCAAATTTGCGATTGTGCTCATTTATACATTGCTATTTCTATATTGCTTTCATGGGAAAAGAGCAGTGAGTTTGTGATTGACACGCAAGCCCGCGGCAGGTGGGAGGCGGCTACCCCGCAAAGTGGGCTAGGCTGGGTGAAGAGAAGCAAGTGGTTTGTAGCCTCTGGCGGAAAACACACTTGCG